>JBMDXC010000256.1:0-8389 GCA_048594805.1 Candidatus Entotheonellaceae bacterium
TTACACATTCTACTATGCGTTGGCGCTCTTGTCAAGGTGAGGTCATTGCGTTTTTGGCTGTCAGCTGGCTATGGTCCTGGGAGCGCAGGCGTCTCGCCTGCCTCCGGAGCGGACCAGAAGCCCGCGCTCTTAGGGAAACGCAGCCATCCTGAGCGCACGTCCCGTTGCCATTGGACTCGCTGACGGCATCCATTCATGATACGCTTACTGTCAGTCCACATGGGCGCTTCTGCTATTCGGAGAGGCAACGTATGGAGACATTACGGACGGCACCAGCAGCACACGCAGTCCTGCCCGTACCACACCTCCCGCCTTTGGAGGCCGGCGACCATCTCGACCAGGCGACGTTTCACGCCCGCTATGCAGCCATGCCGCCAAACTTTCGGGCCGAATTGATCGGGGGAGTTGTCTTTGTGCCATCGCCACTACGGTCGGAGTACGGTGAATCTCATGCGCTGGTTATGGGGTGGTTGACGAATTATTGGATAGCCACACCTGGGACAAGCGTCCGAGACAACGCCACCGCCATCCTCGGTGACGACAGTGAGCCGCAACCCGATGCCGCCTTGGTCATCGAGCCCGAGAGTGGGGACAGTCAAGCATCTCTGAGGATGGGTATGCGACCGGCCCGCCTGAGCTGATTGTAGAGGTGGCCTCCAGCAGTGAGGCCATCGACCTGTATGCGAAACGCCGTGACTATGAGCAGGCTGGTGTGTTGGAATATGTGGTGGTCGTCCTGCGCCAGCGCGTGGTGCGCTGGTTCGTCTTGCAGGACGGCACGTATCGGGACATGGAGGCGGACGCGCGTGGGATGTTCAAGTCCCGTGTATTCCCTGGGCTCTGGCTTGATGCCCCAGCCCTGCTCCGACGCGATGGCCGCCAGGTCATGGCTACGCTGCAGCACGGGATCGAGACGCCAGAACACGCCGCGTTTGTCCAGCAGCTCCAGGCACGCCGCCGCGCCTCGTAGGGCAAGTGGCGATGGGCTAGGGTCTCTGTGGCGGCGTATTATCCTGAGGGACAACTTTGGGTGCCAGTCAGTAAGCGTAGCCCACCACTCACCAAAGGCCGGCTGAACACAGTGACGGCTGGCGCAAAGCGCCGAGCAGCGAGCGCAGTGATAGCCGGGACATCGACATCCTTAGGATCGAGCAAGAGTCCAAGCAAGGTACCACTATGAGCGCGACATACTCCCAATGCTCTGACATCGCGAGCCAATGCCAGAGTAGGTTCCAAAAGGGGATTTGTCAGTATCGTCTGATGGACTCGAGCACTCAGTGTTGCCGCAGCACCGATGGCTTCCAGGTTGCCCTGCAGCAGACCCTCGCGTACACCGGCAAAGGCTTCGCAATGCTGGGGAGCCAGCCGGCCTAAAACCTCCCGATAATCTAACTGATTGAACGCCAGTGTATCCACCACACCGCCAGGATCCAGGACAACGACCATCAGGGCTGGCGGTGCCCCCAGGTCCTCATAGACGCGGCCATAGCGATGATCCCATAACGCCAGGCCGGGGAAGAGCGAACTGTCAGTTGGCTCGACGTGGACAGCGAGTCTGGCAACTTCGCTCGGGTCGAGTTCCTGGCCTGCCGCCTGCCCAAGGGCATAGAGAGTGGCGCCAATATCCGCGGTGCTCGACCCATACCCGCGCCCGCGCGGCAGCTTCGTCTGCAAGCGCACGTACCCACCGCTTGCCGTTCGACCAAGATAGGCGAGGCCAGCCTGCAAGGCAGCGCGAGTCTTTGGAGCATGCTCGGGCACCGTCCACCCTCCCCACGGCTGGAAGCGGACTTCTGCGATACTGTAGGAGTCAATAGGACAAGAAATCAGGCAAGGCTCCCCATCGAGCGTGCCCTGGACCAACTCGCCACAGGTCCCCGGTAACGCCACCCGCACTGCTCTAGGCGCAGGAGGTTCTAGTGCGGCCATATCACTGGTCTGCCGTTGCATGAGCCGTGTGTGCCTCACTGTTCTTCGCTGTCGGGAAAGGGATTAAGGGACAAGACGTGCTAAGACCGTGCTCCTCAGTGTCTCCGCCAGATATTACGAACCATGCCATGGGGTGTCAACGCTAATCACAGTGTGGTTAGGGTCATGCGTGAGCATTTGCCAGTTTTGCCTTCTATAATTAAAGCAAATCCGGCATGTCTGGGCGGGGTATGTCTGAAAGCGTGCATCCACGACAGCAACATAAGGACATCTATGGCAACGCTAGGCAAGGCCATCGCTATCGCGGCGCAGGCACATCAAGACCAATACGATAAAGCTGGTATTACGTATATTTTGCATCCGCTCCGCATGATGCTGCGGATGAGTTCTGAGACTGAAATGATGGCAGCGATTTTACATGATGTGGTCGAAGATACCGATTGGACATTAGACAAACTGCGTCAGGCAGGTTTCTCAGAAGAGGTCGTGCAGGCGGTTGGGTGTTTGACGCATCGCGACTATGAGACGTATGACGAGTTTATCGCCCGTGTGTGTACGAATGCCATCGCCAGCAAAGTCAAACTAGCTGACCTTGAAGACAATATGGATATGCGACGCCTCCGTATCCTGACGGAGAAAGACGTCGAACGCCTGCATAAGTACCATCGAGCCTGGCTAGCCTTACGCCAGGCTGGGGACGCTACCAAGTAGATATTTGTAACCTCATGGTCCAGATCACGTCAGTGCTTTGTATCGTAATGATGGTTTTTCTCATCTTGGCAAGGACCGAACAAGTATAGGGCTTTTCTATATTTTCTCAGCATGGCTGAGGGAGAGCGCGATGCTCGTACGCAAACGTCTGCGCATTACGGGGCGTGTACAAGGAGTTGCCTTTCGTGCCTCAACAGTCACGACAGCGCGTGTGCTGGGTCTCGCTGGCTGGGTAGCCAATGGGGCTGACGGCAGTGTCGAGGCGGTGGCGGACGGGAACGAGACGGAAATTGCAGCGTTCATCCGCTGGTGCCATCATGGGCCACCAGCAGCCCGTGTCGATAATGTTGAAGTGACCGACGAGCCGATGCACAGGGCATTGCCAGAGCCATTTACGATCCGTTAAGCGGCTTTCCGCCAGGGCGGAGCCTGCACGCAACGATGCCGTGACATTCAATACCGCAGAGTTGACTTTCTGGGGTACCCTTTCTAAGGTACTGTGGAATGTAGAGCTGACAGCAAAGCCGAGAGTGCAGATATAAATGAGGAGGGTAACCAATGAGGTGGACCTTGAGTGTGGGATGTCTTGCTCTCCTGATGCTGGGGATACTCCTCGTCATGGCTCCCCCTGTCGCCGGTAGTAATTGGGCTGTACTCTTTGCGGGTGATGTGGTAGTCGAGGCGGTAAAACGTCCGGATGGGATCCCTGGCTTGCGGGCCTCGTTTGCAGTTGCAGCACCGCGAGAGCACATTTGGGCCGTACTCCTCGATTATGCGAACTTTCCAAAGATCTTTCCGGATATCCACGACCTGCGTGTGCTTACCCATGATCCACAGGGCGACCAGGTAGAATACTGGGTGAATGCTGTGGTGTCTAAATACCACTATGTACTGTACCGCCATTATGATGAACCGGGCCGGCGGTTGACATGGACGCGGGTCGCCGGGGATCTGAAGCGCATGGAGGGGAGCTGGGAGATTCACGACACGCCTCGATCTGACGTCCAAATGCTGGTTTACGAGTCTTACGTAGACATAGGTGGCGTGATCCCTAAGGCCCTTGTGCGTATGGAGGCGATGCGTAAAGCCCGCGAGATGGGCGAACGCCTCCGGAGCTGGATCGAGGGGCACCCCATGCCAGAGTGAGGCGAACTCCAACCGAGTGCGGGTGTGCCAGTAGCAGTGCCAGCTGCACCATCAGGTCCCTGTCGGCACAGCAGGAGACGAGGTCGCCGTGGTTGTGCCATTCCCGATGAGGAGGACTTTGTTGGAGATATCGAAATCGCAGGGAGCTAACCTGATCGCGTCGTTCACTTGTGGTCCAGTACCAACGACATAGGTACTGCCCGTGACCGTCAGTGTGCACGCATTACCAAAGGTATTGGTCCCAACCGCGGTTCCACCCGCGGATGAGAGCGTAAAATTTGCTGCGTTGTTGCTGAATGCCAGGGTCGTCGCGATATTGGCCAGGCCTGGATTAAACACCGCTCCGCTCGGAAATGTAAACGATTGATTGTTCAGATCACTCGCTATAGCTTGCTCGACATTCTCAGAACACCCGAGGAGGCTCATGGCCCCTGCAAGCGCCATGAGCGTTACGAAGCCACGCATGGTTCTGCTGGCACGTTGCACCTGCTTTCCTCCTTTCCTATTCATGAAAAGCTATCCTCTCGCCTCTTGCTCGGCTGACGATAGCACGGATTCCTATGTGGGGAAAGCCAGGAGGTTACACGCCTGACACCACCGTCATGGCGAGAGCGTAAATGGCTCTGAGTACAGCGGCGGCAAGGTGCCACGCGGGGCAATCACAAAACGGAGAGAGCCTGCGACAGATGCCTGGGGATACCATGTGGCCTGCCACACACCTGCCCCTGCGTGCGGTGCCTCCCGCAGGTAGCGTATCTCGAGGTGGAGGCCTCGATCATCCACTGGCTGGGCATCAACGAAGAGAGGCACCCAGCGGCCGTCATGGCTCTGAGTTTCCAGATGGACCAGCGGGGCATCAAACGAGATCGTGCCAGGACTCAGATCCTGCCAGACAAAACTCGCGCTGGGAGGCGTGGTACTGCGATCCAGTATGACCTGCTGTGCCTCGCGTCCCCCTTGCATAGAAAGCACTTCAGGGAAAGCCTGTACTTTCGGACCTGGTCGAAAGATCCATTGTGACGGAAGCGCAGGAGGCGTAGTGAGTGCTGCCATCTGCGTCACCAGGTACGCCAGTCGTGTGGCAATGACAGGACCACTGGCCGGACCATATAAGGTCGAAGCCCCCTCGTAATGTTGCAGGGCGTATTCCTCGGGCGTCGTGAAATACGAGAGGTATTGATTCGCCAGACCAACAATGGCGACATGCGTAATGGTCTGCGGGGTATGCTGCGCGGCCTGCAAGACAGCCTGCTTGAGGCGCTGGCCCATTTCTGTGCCCATCTCTCCAGGGACAGCGACGAGGAGCAATTCATTGATCCGCATCGTCTGCAAGGTCATCGTCGTCGGAAAGTCTGTGGCCGGTACGAGGTCTTGGAGAAAGTCCAGGGCTTGCAGCTTCCACGTATGACAGCCTTGCGGAGGCTCTTGACGTGCACCCTCGTACACGCCTAGAAGCTTCCCATACAACAACGACCGCCCTTCCTCTGATCCACCCAGCACAGGCACACCAACCATGGCGTCCTGGCACAGCACCAGGTCGTCCACCGTGTATGGGATCTGCAGCGGCACCTCCTCGTAGTTGTAGCCGAGCTGCACCGTGTCTGTCAGGCGAGTATCGAGCTCCTGAAAGAGCTCGAACGCCTTGGTCGCCAGGCTGAGTCCTACCTGTTCTGCCTCGGCAAAATTCTGCGTCGTAAACGCCGGTGCGACGTCGCCTTCTGCACCATTCGTGAGCGCGTGTATCACCTCAGTCTGCACGTCATAGTGCCGTCGTATAGACCACTCCAAGGCGCGCTCAGCCGCGGCGTGTACGTCCCCACTATAGAGACCATTGCTAGACGGCACGACCGTGCCATGGATAGCGAAGTTCGTGAAAGCCCCGAGGGGTTGGGTGCCAGCACCAACAATCCGGTCAACGCGCAGCATGGTGAAGGTTGGGTCGACCGCTCGGTACTCTGGCAGCATAGTCCATAGGACCTCTTCGGAGACCATCTGGGACTTATTGTTATTATAGGCCTCGATGCTACGATTGTGGGTCAGGCCGAAGATGCTCATGTGGCCGATGGCGATCTTGGCTGGGGCACGCGTGCGATACGCAGTGAGGACGGCGTTGGCGATACGCTCGGTCAAAAATGTCACGATGTGTGGATCATAGCCCGGGCGATTCGATCCCCAGTAATTGTAGTATGCGACTCCAAAATACCCCCCTGGTCCCGCGTGCGTATGCGTGGCCCCTATAAGCAAGCGATCCACTGAGATACCCGTCTCCTGGACAATAGCGCGAGCGACCTGCAGATGCAGCAGCCTTGAGATCGCTCCGAGATCACACTGTACCAGGACGACGTGCTCACCGCGGGCGTCTTCCAGGTAGAGAGCACGGGCATATAGTCGTGTACGCACGCCAGCCGCATGGTGCGTGCGGGCACGAGAATAGCCAAAGAGGGGCAAGCCCGGCGGGGGTGTAATATCGACTTTCCCTACGCCAGCGACAAAGACCTCTCCAGACTTCCATGACCCGGGGTCGATCCCTGGAACCCGTATCACAGTGGTTATAGGAATGAGCATGGGAGTTTGATAACGCGTACAACCACTCCCACCCATGATGCCGAGGAGAAGGTAAACGGCGAGTCGCCAGATGCCCCACCTGTTATGCATCAGCACCGCTCTCGGGCATATGAGGCTCATTTCCCCTGACGGATGAAGTCAGCAATGCGCTCGCCAATCATCATCGTAGTGACGTTGGTATTGGCCCGCATACAGTCAGGCATAATAGAGGCATCCACAACACGCAGGTTTTGGAGGCCGTGCACATGGCCATGTTGGTCTACCACTGCCATAGGGTCTGAGGCTGGCCCCATTTTGCAGGTTCCCGAGATATGCTGGCCAGTGGTAACCTCCCACAACAGATACTCGTTCAAGGCCTCATCGCTCATCAGTTCGGCGTCAGTAAGCTCGATGCGCTTAGCGCGAAGAGGTTTAAAACCTCGTGCTCGACTAATTGTACCCCACATCGTAGCATCTCGCGCATGCATCGGCGGTCAAACTCCTCCTCGAGGTACCGTATCGAGCATCCCCAGCATGCGGATGCCTGGTGGCTCCATACGGTTCCCACCCCGGTTGACGCGCTCAGTGGCGAAAGACTGCTCACCCTGCCTTGCGACAGGTTGTCTGTATGCGACACTTTGTTCGGCTACGCAACGTCGCACAGCCATACAGGTTCCCATGGATCCGCCCGCAGTTTAATAGAAGTGCTTAAAATTCAAAAACATATAAAATGTGGCACACGAATTGCTACCTAGCATAAACGGGTTGTGGAGAACTTCCGAACAGCTACAGAAGCTGAGGATAGACATAAGACGAGGAGATACCATTATGGCAGAATTGAATCCTTGGCAAACACTGGAGGCACTACGTCGTGAACTCGACAGAGTTTTCGACGAGACGGGCACCCGTAATGAGCCTTTTTTCCGCACGGCGTTTTTGCCTGGGAGAGCAGCCCGGCGTTACCCGTTAATCAATCTCTATGAAGATAAAGACGCGGTGTACCTGGAAGCGCTGGCGCCAGGTGTCGATCCTGCAACCTTGAACCTGAGTGTCGTGGGCAACACCCTGAGTATTACAGGGGAGAAACGGCGTGTGGCTGGGGACGTGAAACCGGAAGCGTTTCATCGCAGTGAACGAGCCACGGGCCAGTTCGTACGGCATCTGCAACTGCCTGTGGAAGTGGACGAAGGCAAAGTCCGTGCCGATTATAAAGACGGACTGCTCATTGTAACACTCCCCAAGGCCGAAAGGGCGAAACCCAAACAAATTGCTGTACAGGTTGGCTAAGCGAGCGCCTCGGCGCGTGAAGATAAAAAAGGAGAGTATCCATGGCAGAGAGAACTGTTGCGACCCCTGAGGTCCAGAAGCCGAATACGACGGAGAGCACACGCAATCAAGAGCGTTACGTCGCGCCGCCGGTCGATATCTACGAGACGCGGGATGGTCTGGTGGTCCTAGCCGATTTACCAGGGGTGGCGAAAGACGCGCTGGATGTACGCGTTGACAATAATGTGCTGACCATTCGGGGCCAGGCTCGCCATGTTGTCCCGGGTGAGGTGACCTATCGGGAATACGAGCTGGTTAACTTCTTCAGGCAGTTCGAGCTCAGTGATAAAGTCGACCAGGGTCGGATTACGGCCGATCTGAAGTGCGGCGTATTAACCTTGAATTTGCCCAAGGCCGAAGAGGCCAAACCTCGCCAGATCGAGGTGCGAGTTGGCTAAGCTCGCGGCAGCAGGCAGGGTCCTCTTCGGGCCCTGCCTAGGGAGTAGTAGACGTGATGTAAATATGCCGTGGTGCCAGTGAGCCCACATACCAGGGGCGTCTGAGGAGAAGGCCAGATGGAGTTCAAAGATTATTACGCCACCCTGGGGGTTGCAAAAAATGCTTCCCAGGAAGACATTCAGCGGGCCTATCGGAAGCTGGCTCGCAAATATCATCCTGATGTCAATAAAACTCCAGACGCCGAAGAAAAATTTAAAGACATCGGTGAGGCCTATGAAGTCCTCAAGGACTCCGACAAACGTGCCAAGTATGACCGCTATGGGTCTGCCTGGAA
>JBMDXC010000257.1:0-4666 GCA_048594805.1 Candidatus Entotheonellaceae bacterium
AGGCGATGAGCCCTAAGAGCAGGGCATGGCCACTCAGCCACAGCCGGCCGAGCGTGTTGCCCGGAATCCAGCGCACATCACCATAGTCCCAGACATCGAGGACCAGATGACTGGCCAGACCTAAGGTCAATCCAACATGCATGGCAACGCCCAGACGTGTTCCAGCGACGTCTGCCAGGCCTAACTTGCGCCACAACCAGGCCAGACAAAAGTAGGGGATAGCGCTGTGAAACAGCGGATTACGATGGCCCCCTATGCCGAACACTGTGATGTCCCAATCGGACAGCGCTGTGCCGAGATAGAGTACCGGCACTGTCGCCCCTAAGGCCACGGGATGCAGGAGCCAGCGATCACCACGCCGCTGTTTGAGCCAGAGATAGGCCGCCCATAAAACGAGCCCAAAGATAAAATGCTCCAGCCGTGCTCCCGACATAGCAGTTAATCTTTCCACTTCCGCCACCATTGCTGAGGCTCTGGAGCGGTGCCATTGCTGGGCATTTTTTCCCGGATATCCTGGATATTCCAGCCGGTCAAGGAGGCGAGCGTACGCGCTTCCTGGTCCCAGCGTTGTGGGAGACTGGCCCGGTATTGTTCTGCCTCGCGACAGGTCTCTGTCCCCTGCCAGGGGTGACGCAGGACATAGCGGCCCTGGAAGTTCGTGCGGTCAGCCGTCTCCTGAAATGTCAGATCTTCGGGGAAATGGTCAGCATCGTAGCGCACGTGTAAACGGGTGAGAAACACGTCCTGCGCTTGTGGCCTCACAGGTCGTCCAGACCCAGGTGAGGGCATTGGACCTGACGCCGTGAGCCAGAAGACCCCGAGCTGGCGCAATTCGTCGGCAGACAGCGGGTCTGCAGCGCATGGGTCACACCAGGCCATATCCCAGGCATATTCTACAAACACCGCACGCATGTGCTCTTTCTGGACCTGCTGGTCAAACATCGCGCGGTAGAAATCCCCAAACTCGCCTTTGATGAACACCGGCAGGTCCATACCAGTCGGGAGGTTGACGGTACGATAGTTGCTGGTCTCAACACGGCCCTTGCGCGTCAAGGTAAACACGTAGAGTTCTTGCGGTCCGTCGGCATTCACGGTGCCGAGGCGGATGGGGAGCATAAACTTGGGAGACGCAAAAGCCATCTGGAGGGGACGCAAATACGCGAATCCGAGCCTGGCCTGCTCCTTCAGATTTACTTTGGCGACAAAGAATCGTATCCCCTGCTTGATGTAGCTGCCAAGGACCCGGGCCGCACCAGTCGGGATACGGTAGCCATGCTGGGTCAGCCATGTCTCTAGGCCGGTGCTGTAGGCGGCAGACAGAATGACGATGTCATATTCGCCCACAGTATAACGTGCTTCCACGGTCACCCCGAGGCTTTTGTCTGCTGCGGAGGTCGAGGCTTGCTGGCCGCGGCTGGCCGCAGCCATGGGAGCAGGGAGCGCACGCGGGCGACAGGGATTCTCGTCAAAATACTCCACGAGACGCGGAGCCGAATAGGCGTCGAGGTGATCCAGCAATGCCCTCTCACTCACGCGAATTTGGTCACGTTCTAGAACGGTCGGTACAGGAACGACTAGCGCAAACTCCTGCGGGTCGCCCCGGTAGTCGTTGGCCATGGTCATGACGGTCTTGCCGTCGTGGCGCACCAGAGCGACCTTCGACGCCTTGTTGAACAGGTGCGTGTCGGCTCTGGCGACATAGAAGCCACAGAAACCCAGGGCGACACGCGTACTGAGCACTATACTCAGGGCCAGCATAGCGCCTAGTGACGTGTACGACATACCGTGCTCCTTTGACACTCCCCTTTGGCCCCTCACCCGGCCCTCCCTCCGAGGGAGGGCACTGGAACATTGTCGCCCTCTGCACGTGTCGACGCTGTCTGCGCCTGTGGCCAGGCGTAGCGCCGGCCTGGGAGCAACCAATCGAGGAGCGGGACTGTCAGTGTGACGCCGGCCAGTGACCACAGCAGCGCATTCCCCCAATACCAGACGAACTGCATATACCAGGCCCCGAGTGCCACAAGCCCCGCAAACAGGATGCGACCCAGACGGGTATCGGGGGTTGTTTTCGGGTCGGAAATCATGAAAAAGGCGAAGAGCACCAGCGCCCCATTCTGCAACTGGTGCAGAGGGATGCTGAAGGGATCACCGAGCCAGAGGGCACGGCCAAAGCGCAGGGCACTATGACAGGCGAGAAACGCATACGTGACATCGCTGCGCGCTGCTCGATACACCACCAGCCCACCGCAGCACGCCATGCAAAAGACAAAGAATGCGGCACTGCCCCACTGTCCCGGGGATACCCACACCTGTCCAGTCCCAAGCATCATGGCAACAAGGCCAAAGTTGGTAGGGTTAAAGAGGTGCTTACCACGCCAGCGTATGACGAACTTGCTGACAATCGTGATGACGGCAGTCAGCACGGCGAGGGAGAGAGCATTCGTGCGCAGGAGTAAGCACAAAGAGAGACCAGAGATGAGGGCACTGCGTGGCTCATAGGTCGGGAGCTGCCACAGCCGACTACAGAGCGCCTGTGTCAGCAGTACTGTGGCCAGGATCACCAGCGTCTGTATCCCCGATACCGCGAAATCGAGCCAGACGATACCATAGCCCAACAGTCCTGCCAGAGTGGCGATCTGGTACACACGCGGGTCCTGGGGCGGCCAGGAGTGCCGCACGACGGAGCGGAGATGGTCTCTCAAACGGGTGTTACCTCAGGCGACGCGGCATGCGCCGCGATAGACTCCCAACCGTTTGACAGGTCACTGCCTGTCGCGCCCACACCGCGAGCTGCCCATGGTCTTCGAGAATATCGACAGGAACTTCATAATAGCTCTTCAGCGTCTGCCTGGGGTGAGGATGAAACGGTTGCATACCACACTGCACGTAGGTGCCGCGGGTGACGGCGCTGGTTTTGAAGTAAAGCCGCCCTTGCGCCAGGATGCCGAAAAACACCCCGTCGTGATAGAGCCCATAGGAACCGAACATGCGACGGCAGTCCACCTTCCCCAGGAGTTGGAGCTGATCGAGGACAAAGTCACGAAAGGTTTCATCATTCATAAGGGCCGATGCTCACACCCCATTAATGAAATGGCCACGGCACGCCACGACGCGTTTGCAGGCAGGGGAATTCAGGATGGGACAGGACGTATTGCAGGCGGTGTCGCAGGGCTGTCATTTCTTCAGGAAAAAGCAGCTCCGCCAGCTCTGAGGTCAGCCCGCGCTGCCTCTCGAGTGCCTTCAAGATACGCCGTATGTCACGCACCAGCTCCTGCGGGATCGGTTCACCACCAAAATCCCAGATCACCGTGCGCAGCTTGGGATGCATATGGAAGGTCAGCCCATGATCAATCCCCCAGATGTGGCCATCTTCACCACGTAGGCAATGCCCGGCTTTGCGGTCCGTATTATTGGCAATGAGGTCAAACAGCGCCATCCGCCGCACCTCGTGCGTATGCTCCTCCCGTAAACTAAAATAGTCAGCATCCTCCTGGCGGTGGTGGATATAGAGCTGCATCGTCCCAATGCCATTCGGCCCGTCGCGAATCACCGTGGGTGGGACGAGCTGCCAGCCCAGAGCTTCACTGAGAACAAAGGCAGCGCGTTCGCGTTTATACAGCGTGCCATCGGGAAAATCCCACAGTGGCGCCTCACCACGACGGGGTTTATAGACGCCCAGCATGGGCATACCCTGCTCGACGTCGATGGTGGCGAGAAACGTGTAGTTCGATCCCCAGGGAATCAGGCCACACTGGAGAACCTGGCCACGCCGCAGGAGTTCACAGAGTTCGTTGGTCGCGTGGGTCTGCAAGGTAGCTTTGAAAAACGGTCCCGGACCGGGAATGCGTTCTTTTGCCACGCCCCGGCCTCCTAGTGTGCTGTTTCTGCGTCGGCGTAGACCTCCTCAGCTCTCATGACCGCAGCACCGCGGTCGTGCTGGTGGCCCAGACGCGTCAGCACACTGTCAAAGGCGTGCAGGGCATGCAGGATGTTGCGCGGCGTGGCGGTCACTCCCATGTGTCCAACGCGGACGACGGTGGGGCGGTAGTCACCTATCCCCGGCAGGGTCGCCAGGCCGTGATCTTGCCGAAAATGGTGTAAGAATGCTTGCGACGAGATGCCGTCTGGGAGGCAAACGCAGGTCACGGTCGGCGATGCCACGTCTGCTTTGGCGATAGTCTGGAGCCCTAAGGCAGTGATACCAGCGCGGAACGCCGCAGCATTGAGCTCATGCCGCGCAAAACGCTTTGGCAGCCCTTCTTCGAGAATCATTGTGAGGGCTTCGTGCAAGGCATAGAACAGATGCACTGCCGAAAATACCCCCTGAGGTCGCCTGAGTGTTCTCCCTCCCGTGGCCGTTTCATCCGGTTGCGCCTTCCAGGTTAGCAGATTCCCAAATATGGTGCCACATGGTGTCTGACGCTTTTCCATCACCTCCCAGGCGCGGTTGCTCACCGCCACATAGGCATGCCCAATGGGGGCCCCGATAGCCTTATGATTGCAACTCACCGCCAGATCAACGTCCCAGGGATCCATGGGGAGGTTCGCTCCGCCCAGGGAAGACACCGCATCCAGGAGAAACAAGGCGCCATTCTGGTGCGCCAAGCGCGCGATGTCCCCGGCTTGATATAGGGCGCCAGTCGACGTTTCATTGTGCACCATGGTG
>JBMDXC010000258.1:0-8657 GCA_048594805.1 Candidatus Entotheonellaceae bacterium
CATCTGCCCGTAGACACCTTGATTGAGCCAAGCCCGCTTGACAATATGGATACGGGTCTGGGGATCTAAATCCGGGCGTCTCGTAAACTTCATCGTGTTGCCTCTGGTTGGTGGTGGAGAGTGACGAATCTAACGATTCGATGTTGCGATCACCATCATACCACCGCCAGAGGTGTCCTAGAGACTGTCAACCGGCATTTGAAAGGTGCCACCAAAGACAATAAAAAGCGCGGTCATACCCACGCTGACGTGGTCCATACCCGAGTGCGCCTCTCGTAGATAGCTGAGGAGTTTGTATGCTGGTAAAAGCACTCATAAACGGTACAAAGTAAGAGGACTGCTGCATACCTGAGCCAAACCATACAGCTTAGCCAGTAGACTATACCTCTCTTCGATTGCTGTCAAGATCTTTTCTAAGACTGATAATACATGGATAGCATACCGAGAAGATTTTTTTGTTCCCCTTTTCAAAAAACCGCGCACATGAGAATGAGGTGGTTGCAACTCTCCTCACTGCACCGCATCCCGACCCCCATGCCGCGTTGTTGGATGAGCCACTTGCAGGCACTTTCCCTCTCCCACTGTCAGAGGCAAACCGAGGGTCTTGTACATGGCCGGGTTGATGTCATCCCGGTGTCGATCGCGATACGCCTACACCGTCATCAAAGGCTGCATTGCCGGTGGGTGCACCAGCCTCGGGCCGCAAAGGCCCCATCACGCCATCAACCCTTAGGGCTCAGGGCCAGTCCGCGAGATCGGCGGTCAGGGCTCACGCGGCGGCTGATAGCCTCTGCACTGGACCAACGCCGCCAGGCGGGCTGCGCTCGCAAACGGCCCGAAACTGCCAGGGGACAGCCCGGGGACTGGCGCGCTTCGCTAGTCCGCTGAGGCGGCTGCACCCCCAACGCGTCATCCACAGGGGCCACCTGCGACATGGGACAACCCTGGGGACAGCGGCTGCCCCGGCGGTGCCACCGGATCAGCCCACACAGGCCGGGCATCATCCCCAAGATCAACGCAGTGAGTGAAGGGGTGTCTGCCACCGCCTGCAGCAGACGTTGCACAGATGGATCAGCATGACGTATGCTGTCCTCAGGCATAACACCGGGAAGAGGCCTCCTTTTGTACCCTTGCCAGAGATGGCAAAAGCGTCCCGCGCTTTCGTTACCATATTAGTACTCTCTAAACCGAAGGATTTTCCAAAGAGGATACAAATTAATTTTTGCATTACTCGACACCCAGTTTATAGATCTCCACGGCTAGTCTATATATCGCAAGTCTTCCTTCGTGAGCTTTCTGGGTGCTCTCCTACAGGGACCTGTGCAGAGAAGAAAGGGGAGAGCCAGGATGATCAGCTTCAAGGGTACCAATTTTGTGCAAGGCATTATGCTCACCTACACTCGGTGGTACGTGGCTGGTCTTTGAGTTATCAGCATGGGGAAGATCTCATGGAGGAGCGCAGCGTGTCTGTCGGCCACTGCACAATCAGTCACTAGGCACGCAGTACAGCCCCCTAGTTGGAAGACGCCTTCCACAGCCGCAAGCGCCTGGTCTGGATCAGCCGGAGTTTTGGGGACCGCGCAAAAAAACTGGTTGTGCATGGGAATCTGGGTTATGCTTGTCTAAGCCTCTAAGACACCCCGTATCTCTCACCAGCTAGAGTCAACGGAGCGCGACTCACAATAACCTCGCAGGAGACGGAAGCAGGCATGGCGCAACTCGTCTTTGTCGATCTGGAAACCACTGGACTCGATGTCGAACGGCACGGTATCATCGAAATCGCCTGTATCTTCGAGACCGATGGCAAACGCGAGGCCGAAGGTCTGCACTCTCTGGTCAATCCCGGGGACGTTGAACACACCGAGGGCGCTGCTGCCGTCCACAAAATTCCTCGGGAGGCCATAGACACGGCACCGCCGCTGTTTGACGTCTTACGACAGTTCGACAGCCGGTGCGCTGACGGTGCCATCGTGAGCGGGTGGAATACCAAGTTTGACGAAGCTTTCCTATACAGAGCATATCGGCAATACGGGCTGCCCTGGCGGTTCGATTATCATATCTTCGACATGTGGAGCCTCTACAAGCGCCTCCAACTCATCGGCACATTACCAGCCGATTTGCATCTAGGACTTGGGACTATTGCCCGTCATTTCAACATCATCCGTGATGGTGAAGACGCACACCGGGCTGCGACAGACATCGAATGGACCTGGCGCCTGTACCGTCTCACGATCGCCAAGTGCCCCTCGACCCCCTCAAACCTGCCGTCGTAAGCGCCGCCAGAGCACGGTCTGTCCTTGCACCCGTGCCCTACAGATGCGGCCTGACCTCCTGCGCGAGCAGTTCCAGGTGCTCCAGGTCGTCAAATATAGGGTTCAGGAGCAGGTGTTGTGCGCCAGCCCGCACGATTGCGGCGAGCTGCTCCGTACATTCCGCCGCACTTCCCCAGATCCCACATTGTGAGCCCATGTCGGCGCTGCGATAGCGCATGCCGAACCACTCACGCAGGCGACGCTCCGCGCGGCTGCGGTCGTTATCAACGGCGAGATAGACGCGCTTGGAAACCGCAAAGGTAGCCGGGTCGCGCTTCGCCTCGTCCAGGAAGCGCCGCAGCAAGCCGTACTGCTCGAGAAAATCTGCAGTGGAGGACGAGCCAGCACCCATCCAGCCATCCCCATGGCGTACGGCACGCTGGAGCGCAGGGGCCTGGCGCGCCCCGAACCAGATGGGTGGATGCGGCTTTTGCACTGGTTTGGGTTCCATGGCGATGTTCTGGAACTGCCAGAAGGTGCCGGACACCTGCGCCCGGGGCTGCGTCCACAGCGCTTTCATGACCTGTATCCCCTCGACGAAGCGACGCACGCGCTGCCCACTGGATAGCCCAAAAATGGACTCAGGTACGTGTCCTCCAATACCAATACCGACGGTAACCCGTCCCTGGCTGAGCTGATCCAGGCTGGAGACGAGTTTGGCGAGTTGCACGGGATTGCGCAGAACGGTCAGCATGACCGAGGTACCCAGGCGCAGGCGCGAGGTCAGCGCTGCGGCATAGGTGAGGAGGCTCAGCGGCTCCAACACGGGCACAGACCCGATGATCGACTCCTGCACCCACAGGCTCTCATAGCCCAGGGTTTCGGCTTTCTGGACAAATTGCTGAATGAGGTTTATATCCACTGCCGTATCACTAAACACTTGTGGAATAGCAATACCACACGGTGTCTTGCCTGCTGCCATGGCGCTGGCCTCCTTGACAGGGTGCGCGGCCGTTGTTGATCCCTAGAGGGGTCCATCTTATGGGAAACCTGGGTTACAAAGCAAGCTACGTATGAGGCTCTGCCCGCAATGACTATGATAGCAACAGATGACATGGCAGCGCTGGCTAGGTACTATTGTTCTGCATCAGCAGAGCAAGCGTCTAAGACCGGGAGGTACGGTGTGAGCCCTGTAACAGATACTACCGTGCAGGTGGGACCAGAGACCGAGGTTGTGCACAGTTTCTTGCGGCATACCACCGTGGGGCGTGGTTGCCGCCTCATCAACTCTGTAATCGAGGGCCATCCGGAGTGGCCAGTCGTCATCGGCGATCACGTGACCCTTATTAACTGCCACGTGCGCTCGACAGGAGAGCAGAACAGATTTGCCTTCGGCGGCTGGGCAGTGGACCAGCGTCATACCTGCCTGGGGGATGGCGTCGCCTTCAGTAACTCTCGCCTGTGGAATGCGGCTATCGAAGCTGGAAGTCATGGCTTTGGGGCTTCTGTGGAGGCGAGCCATATTGGTCCTCACAATGACCTGCGGAACTCGGCCAACATCGTCTGTACAGTGACGGCAGCCGCGTGTAATCTGGGTTCTGAAGTCAGCAAAACCCTCCTGCTGGGTCAGGGGTTCGTCAGCGAGCATAGCAGCAGCTATCTCAGCTTGCTGGCGCCGGCAGACTATCCCATTCTTACTGCTGAGGGGCGGGAAGAGATCCTGACGAACCTTCCCAATGCGACGAACATCGGTGCCGGGACAGTGTTTGCGAACTATGGTGGCGAACCCCTGCCAGCGCCAGCGCTCGCCCAGAGTCCTGGCAGCGCCAAAGGGACAGCCGTGGTTTATACGGCCTTTGTCTGCATCAATTGCCGCGTCATCAACCGCTATGGTCAGCCCGAGGGCCAGCCCAGTCCCTTTGACCTCCTGCGGCGGCGTGATCTGACCATCCTGGGCTTCGGGAGCTTCGTGGAAAACAAGCTCACCGGACGCATACCGGCCTTTGCCTACGCCGGCGAGCTGTCGCCGCGTAGCCACAAGCTCGGCTGGGTTCTGGCCAAGAAACCGGGCATAATTTTGAACTTCATCAAGAAAATGCACAGCCTGCTCGGGGAACAGGCTGGCCGTTTGCAGGAGCTGGTGCAAGGCACCATACGCCTGGAATATCAGATGCTGCAGGAAGAACTCGATGGCAAACGGCCCACCCTCTACAGCCAGGCACAACTGCAGGAGGGCCTGACGATTTTGCATGCCCACCTCCGCGATGGGCGGTGGACCATGGATGAGTACGGCAACTGGCGGTATGCCTGGCGTTTCGACACGCAGCACCAGGCATGGGTCTGCGACGTGCCGTGAGGGAAAGGACGATAGCTTTTTCCCTGCACCAGGTCTATAATCGCCTGCCATGGCGACACTGCCTCACAGAGGCCCGGCAGGATGGGGCAGGAGCAAGGCGCCAAGGCATAAGGATACAACGCACCATGGCACGACAGTTTGATATTCCGATTTTTTATACAAGTCCAGTGATCTCTCGCATCAAAAAGGCGCGGCAGATGCAAGATCCACGTAAGCGGGATTTGCTTCCAACCGTGCTCGATTTTGGTCCCGTACGCTTTATTTTGGCTCGCCACTTTGGCTTCTGTTTCGGCGTAGAGAACGCCGTAGATATTGCCTATAGAACGCTGGAAGCCCACGCTGACCGCCGTGTGTTTTTCCTCAGTGAGATGATCCACAATCCCAATGTGAACTGGGACCTGCAGGAACGCGGGGTGCGGTTTATCTTTACCTCGTCCGGTGAGCAACTGGTCCCATGGGACGAACTCACCCCCGCGGATATCGTCGTTGTCCCTGCCTTCGGCACTACCCTGGAGATCCAGGAAACGCTGGCCATGCGTGGCATTGACCCGTACACCTACAATACTACCTGCCCGTTTGTTGAGAAGGTGTGGAAGCGCAGTGCGCAATTGGGGGCGAGTGGTTACACCGTGGTGGTGCACGGTAAGGCGACGCACGAAGAGACCCGGGCGACGTTTTCGCATAGCATACGGTGTGCGCCCACGGTGGTGATTCTCAACGTCGAAGAGGCCTATGTCCTGGCCGATATTATTCGCGGGAAGCTCGGGCGCGAGGCCTTCTTCAGCCATTTTGCGCGTACCTGTTCTACCGGCTTCGACCCGGACCAGCATCTCGTCCGCATTGGTGTGGTGAATCAGACCACCATGCTGGCGTCGGAGACATGGGCGATCTCACAGGTGCTGCTGCAGGCGATGGCGGACCGCTACGGGGAGGAACACTTACACAACCATTTTGCGGATACGTCCGACACCCTGTGCTACGCGACGAACGAGAATCAGAACGCCACCTATGCCCTGATCCAGCAGGGGGCCGACGTGGGTCTCGTAGTGGGCGGCTATAACTCCTCGAATACCTCACACATCGTGGAACTCTGCCAGGCAGCCATGCCGACCTATTTCATCCGCAATGCCGAGGAAATTCTCTCGAGACAGCGTATCCGTCACTTTCTGCTGCACAAGCGGCAGATGACTACCACTGAAGGCTGGTTGCCCGACAAGCACCCACTGGATGTGGCTCTCACCTGTGGAGCGTCGTGTCCAGATGCTATCGTCGATGGCGTGCTCTTCCGCGTGCTCTCTTTCTTCGGTGCCACACGGTCACTCGAAGAAGTGCTGCAGCCCTATGCGGTGGTGCCCTCAGCTTTACTCCACCCCTATAGGCAGCACTCCTTGCCGCCACACGCCTAAGTGGGGCTGTTTGACAACCCCACAGCAGCTCTATACACTTCTGGCGCATCGTGGCTGGCGGTATTTCTGGCGCTGTGTTGTGGCTGTGGCCCCATTGCAGGAAGCAAGAAGGAAGTAAGGATACACCTATGGATACTGCAACAAAACTCCCTCTGGTGGCTCAGATTAGTGCGCTGGCAGAGACCGGTATCGATTTCAGCAGCATGCTAGATGAGGCCAGGACCACTCTCCACAGCCTGCGTCAGGAATACCCAGAGTTGCGCAAATTCCTGGAGCACCGCTTTGCCCGCCTCACTGCCGCGCAGCAACAGGTGGTCTTGGCGCTTCTGGCCGCGGAGCCAGCGCCTGATCTGGTACCTCTATTGCAGCAGTGGAGTCGTAGCACGGCTGTGCCATTGCACCTGCGGGCTCGGGCCATAGAGGTGCAGGAGCAGGCGCATGGACGTGTTGATACAGCATACCGGGACGGGCTGGTGCAAGCGTCACGACTTCTCGACCAACTGCGCACCGCTGAACCCTCGCCGTTGGATGAGCACGATGCGCTTGCCTCTCTCTGGTCTGAGGAACTGGCCCAGCTTCCACTCGCCTTGCGGCTCGACGTAGCCCGCGAACTGGGCGTGGAGCACGCCGATTTGACCCTGGCGGTGTTGCGCGCTACCCGCCCTGCTGCCAGCGGGCCTGACGCGCTCATTTTGGTAGATGCCCTGGCAGACATCCCCCTGACGGGCAGCGCCTTACTCCTGCAGGAGATCCTCGCAGAGACCACAGATAAGGGGCTGCAAAAAGCTATCAAGAAAGCTTTGCATCGTTTGAAAGTGCAGGGTGTGACCTTTGCGGAAGTACAACCACAACGGCGTACAGCCGTGGTAGGGACCGTAACGCATCGCCTGGAAAAATGCCTCGCCAGTTTCATCGATAGCGCTGGGGAGCGCATGTTCTTGCTCATCCGCACCAAACCTATGGGTGGATACAACCTGGCCTATCTGGTCATCAATTATGGGACAGGCATTCGGTACGCCTTAGGCCTGCAGGCCAGCAAACGTGAACTCCCCGAGATTCTCGAGAAGGTGCAAGGTCCTGCCTCGTTGATCGAACTCGAGCCGTCTTACTGCCAGTACCAGATTGCCCTGGCGCATCAGATGAATCTCGAGACCAACACGCCAGTGCCTGAGGAATACTTTACGCTGCATGACATTATTGGTGAGTGCAACACGACCTTTGAGCGTGCCATCATCTATAGCGCGCTGAGCGAGGCGGATCTCGAGGCGGCCAAAGCCTACGACACCTACGCTGATAAGCTCCTCGATCTGCCAGAATTTGCTGGCTGGACATTACCAGCACCGATCATTCAGAAATATGGCGACGCCTTGCGGGAAATCGAACAGAGCCAGATTGTCGTCAGTCCAGCCATGCAGCAGGAACGCATTCATGAGATTCACACGCGCGCCATGGAGGAAGTGTTGGGAGAGCGGTCACGCCGCCTCATGCGTATGCGCCTCGAGGAAATGGCCTATTATCTCCTGCGCACGGACCGTCATCGTGAGGCGCTGTGGGCGGTCGCCGCAGCGCAATCTCTGGAGGATGACAATCCACAGCGCCTGCGGCGCAATCCCTTTGCCGGGGCATTGCTGGAACGGAGTCTGGATCTGGCGAAGGCGCGCCCAAGCAGTGGTCGCATTATCCTGCCATTTTCGCACCTCCCCGGAGGCGAAAGCAGCAGCGGTGATGCACCGCGTCTGATCATTTAGATAGAGCCTGAGGACTCTCCTTACAATGGTCAAACCATCCGACATGGTGCTAGCGTGGTGTGCTCTCACTCGTAGGGGGCTAGGTTTCCTCTGTTGCTTGCTCATGCTCCCGCAGTTGACCCTGGCTGCAGCCCTATGGAGCGAACGTCCGGCAACGGCTGAGACTATCCCAGCCCTCCAGCAGCTCAACGCCTCCCTGGTGACATTGACGCAGAACATTTTGCCGGCGGTGGTGAGCCTGAAAGTGCAGACCAAGAAGGACGCAGACACCGTGTTGCCCAAGAATCATCCGCCCATACCAGACGACGAGATGCCGTCCGTGACTGGGAGTGGCTTCATCATTCGTGCAGATGGCCTGGTGCTGACCAACAATCACGTGATCGAGGAGAGCACGAACATTGACGTACGCCTGTATGATGGCGAGACCGCGACAGCGACCGTCCTGGGACGCGATTCGCTTGGCGATGTGGCCCTGCTCCAGCTGGCCACCAAGCGTCCCCTGCCGGTCATACCTCTCGGCAGTTCGGCGGCTACACACATTGGTGAGTTGGTGGTGGCGATTGGCAGTCCCTTCGGTTTCGAGCATACGATTACCCTGGGTATTATGAGCGGCAAGAAGCGCCAGTTTCTCCGTGCTGGCCTGGTAGGAGGCTACCTCCAGACCGATGCTCCCCTGACGACAGGCAACAGCGGTGGTCCACTGGTCAACATGCGCGGGGAAGTCATCGGGATGAATACCGCCATTGTGGGCCGGGGGGAAGTGGGGCTGGCCATCCCCATTGATGCGATCAAGGAGCTAGTGCCCCAGCTACACACTGCAGGTCGGGTGACGCGCGGTTGGCTGGGGGTGCAGATTCGGTCCCTGGACCGTGCCAAAGCCGCGGTCCTCGGCCTG
>JBMDXC010000259.1:0-2229 GCA_048594805.1 Candidatus Entotheonellaceae bacterium
GAGGTTTCCCGTTCCTGGGACGCATCTCGCTTCGCCCGCAATCGGCCGCCGAAGATCTGCTTGAAGGGTTAGCAGCCGCAACCGTGAGCTGGTAGAGGAGCCGGTCACCCGGACTCCCCCCCATGCAGAACCCATCGTGCCCTATTAAGGCAATAGGCTCAGGACCACATCGTTCACGTCGCTGCTGAGGTCACAAGAGCGCATGGTAAATCTTCGCGCGGGGCAACGGATGCGTCTTGAGGAACCGATGAAACTGGTCCCAATTCATTGAGCGCCGTTGACTACGGCGGTTGAGCCACTTCCA
Organism: Candidatus Entotheonellaceae bacterium; assembly: GCA_048594805.1. Taxonomy (GTDB): domain Bacteria; phylum Tectomicrobia; class Entotheonellia; order Entotheonellales; family Entotheonellaceae; genus SXND01. The sequence goes on from JBMDXC010000259.1 coordinate 305, forward strand.
GAGTATCCGGGTTGCGCCATGCAGGAACCTCCGCACGTGTACCAGGTTAAAGGACACCCCATAGTAATGGATATGCCCCCGCAGTTTGGCACAGAAGGTGTTCCACAGGATGGGGAGCCGCACCGTATCCTTCACGGTGCGTGCCCATTCCTTGACCCGTTTGAGCTTGGTGCGCAAGCGCTTCCCGCTGGTTTTCAGTTTGGGAATCACCACCCCCTTGCGCGACCGACCCAAGTAGCAAATGAAGCCGAGGAACTCAAAGGCTCCTTGGGGCTCGCCATGCCTGGCCGCCTGTGTCGAGACTGGTACGCGCCGGGTCTTCTCGTCATTGAGGCGCAGGTGATATTTGGCGAGCCGTTGCCGCAGTGCGCGCAGGATACGTTCTGCATCCCGCGTATACTGGCAACAGATGACGGCATCATCCGCGTAGCGGTAGAGGGCGACCTGCCCTCGACAATGTCGTTTGACCACCGTTTCGAACCACGTGTCGATCACGTGATGCGCGAAGATATTGGCGAGGACAGGGCTGCAACAACTGCCTTGCGCCACTCCTTCCTCGCTCATCGTCAGCTCTCCTGCCGTGAGCACGCCCGCTTTGCACATCCGCTTCATATACCGCAGGAAGCGTTCGTCTGTGATCTTCTCGCGCAGCATGGCTTCCAGCAGGCCGTGATCAATCGTGCCGAAGTAGTTGGCCATATCCACATCAATGATGGTCTCCACCTCCTTGCGATAGAGGTGCTGATGCAGTGCCCGGAGCGCATCGTGGCATCCCCGGCCCGGTCTAAAGCCATAGGAACAGTCCAGGAACAGGGGTTCATAGATACTTTCCAAGACCCGATGCATCATCAACTGGACAACCTTATCCTCCAGGTTACTGATGCCCAAAGGGCGGGTTGCTTGGGGCGTCCCCTCTTTCGGGATCAGGACTTGGCGCACGGGGCCTGGGCGGTAGGCCATCCGTTGCATCCGCGCCACCAGGTCAGTCAGGTTGTCATCCAGGTGCATCGCATACGTTGCCTTCGTTACCCCATCTACTCCCACCGCTTTCGCTCCGTCCAGTTGGTGGAAGCACTCGGCGAGGGATTGCTCATTGAAGTGATGCATCAGACTGTGAAACGTCTTCTGCTTATCCCTCGCCGACAGCCAGGCTATCCTGGTCAGTTGCGTGGCCGTTGTGGCTTGAGACTCTGGTGGTCTCACAACGTGTCCCCTCCCAGGGTAATGTGACCCAGGGTCCTTCCCTCCACGGGCGTTACCCCGCTTCGTCGGTACTATGACCCTTCTGACTTCCTCATCGTCATTTCAGCATTCTCGCTTTGTCCACTTGTCCGCCAATACTTCCCTTCCAGGAAGAACGATGAGGACCTCCCACGTTCACCCCTCTACTTTTGATACATGCCATGCTCTTCGACCCCGGAGATGCCTCTTGCGCCTGCCCACTAATGGCGCAGGAGATAGTGCCTTCGGGCTTTTCGACGCCCTCGGCCACCTCACAAATCCGTATTAACGGGGCTCTATCGCTTCAACCTTGCGGTTTACGGCCTGCACCATCCCTATCTACGCTTAACCCACGCCGTTACCGACGTGAGCCCAAGACTAGGTATGGAATGTTCTGGGTCGACACTTTTCCAGTAGCACTTACAGCTACGAGTAGAGGAGCGCCTCGTGGCGCACCGAAAATATACGCTAAGACACTACCTGTTCTTCTTCAAAGAGATACAAGCAAAATCTGCTGAGTTTTCCACACCGAGCTGAGGTAACACTGGTCTCTTCAGACCCGAACGCTGACCCTGGGGCCCACAGACCTGCCTGTAGAGGCACATCCCCCCTCCGAATCCTCTATAGTATGGCGCATCATGCCATCCCTACCTGCCCTCCTCAGGCTACCGCTTGGTTGTCGCGCTGGTGTGGGGCATGGCGGC
>JBMDXC010000026.1:0-13161 GCA_048594805.1 Candidatus Entotheonellaceae bacterium
GACATAGGAGGACCGAGCTTGATTATATACGGATTACCCGGGGAAATTGCGAGCAGGCAGTTGGCAGGAGTATGAGTAGGCCTATCGAGCGACCATGGCGAATAAAGAGGTCCCCGGCCTGCGGGGCCGGTGGCTCGCCAAGATGTGCATGATCCCGACGGTGGCTTTTCTGTGAGCGTATGGGACACGCTGGACAGCAGGCAAGCCTATGAGCAGAGTGCCGTCTTTAGGCAGGAGATTCAACCAATGCTCCAACTCTTCTTTAGGGAGTCCATATTCCCAAAGACGGTGTTCCGGCGGGGGTATGTTGATACATGGCGTCTCTGCTGAGCACACGCCATGTCGAAGCATGTATGCTCGAGTGGGGTGTCCACGTGGATCACGTGACGTCCACCGGTGGGTGATCCCATACCCACAATCCCGATCGAGCATACACCCTCAATCCACAAGAGCAAGGAGATGCATATGCAGATGATCGGTCTACTCCTGCTGACCCTGCTATTCCTACCAGGGCCGGCGTGGAGCATAGACCTGCCGCTGTTTTTTATTCAGCGCAGTAAAAACGCCAATGAAGTCCATTACCACCTCCGAGTCGATGACCGCTGTCGCCTCGTCTCAGACACACCGGTCAGCGCTGTTTGGAGACTGCTGGAAGACAGTCCCAACAAAACCGCCTCGCTGTCTGTCTTCGATCAAATGGCCTATGGAGTCGCGCAGCAGCGCGTGGCCGATAATGGGGTATCGTTTAATCTCAAGGCTCTAGAACAGAAGCGCATACACGCCAGTGCCGCCGCGCTCCCGCAGATGGGGACGTGTTCGGCAAGAGCCCAAGTCGAGATTAATGGACAATGGGCGGTCTTGGAGCGCATCTATGTGCAGACCAAAGAAGGGTGGCTCAAACCCCAGGTGATCTATGTCGACGTCTTCGGGACCAGTGTCGATGCCAGGGCCATACCAGTGCGTGAACGACTGACGCCGTAAAACGATGTGTGCTTCTACCGTGCGGTCATATGATGCGACAGTCGCTTTCCCTATGCATGATCGGCTCGATTCTCACTGTGCGACCAGGAGTCCGAAAAACCGGTGGTGTTCCTCCAATACTATGGACAGTTTTGGGTGGGCCGCCACACGGACCATTTCTCCAGGAAGGTTGAGTTGCCACGCTCAACTGAAGGAAGGACGCACTGTACGGCTATTCAATAGTGGGTGATGTTTTAATGCAGTTGATCTTCAAATACCATCCAGGCACCCATACCACCGTTCCTGAGGGGAGGGAGAAGGGCGATGGTTCTTGAGCACGTGCACTGTCCCGAGTGTCAGAGTATGAATGGGGGGCAATGGGGGAGCAAACAAGGACGCATCCCCGCGATCAAAGAGCAGATCGTAGATATGAGCTCAATGGCAACGATATCCGCGATACGGCACGGGTGTTAAAGATTAGTCCGATCTCCCTTCTCGCTCCTCGCGCAAGAAGTCCTCGAGCTCTTGCATCAGTTGTTCCGGGTTGAGGTCCTCGTCACGCAGGGGGCGCGGCGCCTCATCACCCGGTGCGTCATAGTCCTGCTCTAATTGCCGCACATAGGCCTGGGTGGCGGCATCCTGTGCTACCGCCTGATCGCATCGGTTCACAAAGGCCTGCACCGCCTTCTCTAACTGGGACATATCCAGTTCGAGGTTGAGTAGGCGGGTGACATATGTCAGCAGCACTCGACTCACCGCCGGATTCGTCGTCCCCTCAAGATAATGGGGCGCTTGCCCCATCAAGGAGAGATACGACATCCCACGTCGCGTCGCCGCGTCCAAGACGACGCTGGCAATGCCGGTCGGGCCTTCGTAGCGCGGGCGACGTGCAATCCCCCATGCCTCTAATCGCGCATGCCATGTGGGGTCGGTGCTGTGACCCGTGACGCGTGGGGGCCTAGTGTGGGGCACGGCCGCGATGAGCGCGCCCAGGGACACGATCCGCTGCACCCCACAGCGCGCGGCGACGTCGAGAAGCGCGGTAGCGTAGGCCCGCCATCGCCGCTGGGGCTCCATGCCCCGAAACAGGAGCAGCCCCGCATGGCTCTCGGGCGGCTGCCAGGTCCAGAATGCACTCCGCGGCCAGCGAATGATGCGCTGCCCCTCGGCGGTCAAGCGCACGATCGGCCGGACCTGGGTAAAATCGAAGAAGTCCTCAGGGTCGATCGAGGCAAGCGGCGAGGCCGAGAGCTGGCGGACCAGATAGCGCATCGCACCTGTCACGGCCTCCCCAGCATCGATCCAGCCCCCAAACGCCACTACCATCGTGGGTAAGTTCGACGGTGGCTCATGGTGAAATTCCACAGCGTCCATAATCATCCTCCCGCTGGAAAGCGTGACGCCTCATGCGACCACGCCGCAGCGGTGGCCGCCTTCCACACCGCTGTGAGCATGGCGTGTATTCGCATTACACGCGTCTGCGAGTGATAGAACACGACGCAGGCATCCAGACCGACGCGCACCGGTGATACACAACTCTCCTGCCATGTCGCACAAGCAAGCGTGGCAGGGCTAGAGGTGAGCATAACACATATCGGCGGTGACAAACCCCTAATTTTGTGCCAGGAAGAGAGATGAAAGCCGGACTAGCAGGACGCTGTAGTGTTTGTCCAGCCCCACATTGTGATCGCCCGACAGAAGCAGCGATTCCGTCGCTACTGGCGGCGGCTCAGTCAGCGCAGTCGACCTGGACGATCGGCCCTGGCTCAAGAGGTCCGCGATCTCATCCGGGACATGTCGCGCTCGAATCCCACCTGGAGAGCACCTCAAATCGTGGAAGAGCTGAGCACGCTGGCGACGGTGGAAAAGTACCGCGTGCGCTTACGGAAACCACCATCGCCCACGTCGAAGACCTTCCTAGGAGAGGGTTGTAGCGGAGTGAGGAGCACCCAGGTATTGCGCCCCTGTGCACGGCCCTCACCCCACCCTCTCCCAGAAGGAGAGGGTGCTTAAAGTGCTAATCTAGAACACGCATACGGCTTACTTGGCATTTGCGCTCTTGCGGATCGTTACCTGAGTACTATCACCAGCCTGGAGATTTTGCAGCATCCGTCCATCCACTTGCAGCGTGATGGTCCTCTGGTTCGGGTCCACATTCTTGACTGTCGCCGTAGCCATGGATGCATCCATAGCGGCTGTCCAATAGGGGGGGACATTGTAGTAAGAGTAGAGACTTGTCACCCACTCTTGGCTTGCCATCTGGGGCCAGTTATTCGCGTCAAACCCAGGCGCGTTTGTGAGCCGTTCTTTGTCAACGGCAAGCACGAACTTATCCTTGTTGTCGCTGGGTTGAGAAAAGGCGCCCCATGGAACCGCAAACAGCTTTTCTCCCATCCCCAAAAAGCCTCCAAAGGAGACCACGGCATAGGCAATACGTCCTGAAGCGCGATCAATCACCACGTCCTTGATATCGCCCAAGTCTTGTCCTTGGGGATTCTCCACATCAGCACCCATGAACGTAGTGCCCTTCATCAAGTGCCAGGGGAGATCGCGATCTGCGGCAAAAGCTCCCGCTGCATACACCAGGTTCAGCAGCGCGACGACTCCTAATAACACTCCAACCTTTTTCATAGTTTTTCTCCTCCATGTCCGTACAGATAGAGACTTTGCTCTTGAGCACACAGACTATCTAAGCATCCAGTCATCCAAGGCAGCATTACGGCTAGAGTCTTATATAGCTGTCGTTCGTCTCAACATCGTACCCTGGTCAACGACCATGATTCATGCCACACATAGCTCCTCTACCACGCGGAAGCGTTTTGACACCTCGGTCAAATCAAAAGGCAATGAGATACGCAATGTCTGGCATCGCCAGGTCTGTGGGCGCAGCCTGAGACTGCCGGAGCCCTTCATAGGCGTTGTCGGCTTCGACTACGTCATAACCCTCAAGTTCCAGCACTTCTCGTAACAGGTTCCGTATGGGTGCATCAGCGTCAAAAACCAGAATCCGTGCCATGCCTAGGTTCTCCTGGCGAACTTGATCGTGACTAGCTTAACCCCCTCGCAGAGGTTAAACATCTTGCTGCAGCTCTATAGAGCAAATTGCATGCCATACATCAGGGCATTTTTGGCCCATTGTAAAATAAGCCTCTTGAGGGATTTTCATATATAAGAGTGTTCTGGACGAGCCTTTCAAGTTGAGAGGATATATTGGTATTACTCTCAACATGATAGAAATGCCTCTTCCCATCCCTAGGGCTCCAAAGGCAGTATAGTCCAGAGTATGGCAATACAAAGCAGCAGCGAGTGCTGTCTCTCAGGATTATCACACTGGCACGAACTTTGCGCCTATGGATGTGATTGGGGCTTAGAAGAGGAAATTGCATATGGTACATAGGCTATTGCGACGAGCCAGGGGTATACACTACGCTCTAGTGCTTCTCATGCTCATGGGTTCTTGGAGTCATGCCATCGCTTTTGATCCGGTGCTTGACCCCCTACGGGATCGCCTGGCGCAGATCGTGAGCAGATTTGTGACCAGGTCGTTCAAAGGGGCACTAGAGGTGGGAGGCCTGCGAGGGTCACTGTTGGGCTCGCCAGTCTTGCGGAATATCACGCTGCGAGACGAGCATGGTACTGTCATAGGGCGGATTGCCGAACTCCGTCTGGTCTACGACCCCATAGCGTTGCTCCATAAACGCCTGAAAATCCAGATGGTCGAGGTGGTGCAGCTCCAATTGACACTGGCACAAGAGCCAGACGGGAGCCTGAATATTCTGCACCTGCTGTCGTCAGCGCAGCCCGCCAAGCCCACTGCAACGGGGTCCTCCCTTGCGCTGGAAGTTGAGAGCTTGCACATACGCGATGGCGAGCTGACGCTGCACCTCCCTGCCCTCCCAGGTGCCCAGAAGATCGAGCATCTACAGGCACGCTTGAGCGCTCAGCAGGATAAGGAGAAGCTGCGGTTTCAGGTGCAGCAGTTGACCGCTCACACCAGTCCAGCCAATCTGGAAATACATGCCCTGCAGGGAGCCTGGCAGAAGCTTGGGAATGTCATGCAACTCGATAACGTGCGCTTGCAGACAGACCGGACCAGGCTCGTCGCCAATGGCGTGCTCCCAGGCGGAGCGCAGCATGCCAGTTTGACCCTGCACGCACAGTCACAGGACCTTACAGAGATCGGTCGCCTGATGCAAAATGACGTTTTACAAGGTCCGGCTGACCTGGTGCTAAAGGCCGAAGGCCCACCAGAGGCTGTCGAGATCCACAGTCAGCTTAGTTCCACCTCAGGACGAATAGCTATCCAGGGCCATCTCAATGCGGCCGCTGGGCCACCGCAGTATAGCGGCACCCTTGATGTCGCCAATCTGAACCTGGCAGCGCTGCGGCAGCAGGGCGCCTGGCACAGCGATCTCAACTTGCGACTCCACATTGACGGCGCCGGCATAGCGCCGCAGGAGTGGCAGAGTACGGTACAGCTCGAGATCCGTCCCTCACGCCTGCGGGAGACTGTCATACACCCTTCGTACGTTGACCTGGAGGTCAAAGCCCAGCAGGTGCAGGTGCAACGCTTCGACCTTGACACTTCTATTGCCCATACAACGGTAAGCGGCACGTTTGATCTGGCTGGTACCGTAGACATGCAGTACGCTCTCAGTGCGGATCTCGTCGCGTGGCAATCTCTGGTAGGCACAACAGCCCTGTCCGGTGATGTGCAGACGCGGGGGCAGGTAAGCGGCACGTGGCCAGCCCTTCATGGGCGTGGCACGTTAGAAGTCCGTGACCTGCACTATCAAGAGCATGCCATCGACTCCCTGCACCTGACCTACGCAGGCTCCCAACTTGGCAGTCAGCCACAACTGATGGCACAACTGCAGGTACGCCACGCCCAGGTGGGGACTCTGCCAGTCGAGCAGGTTGCCCTGGATATCGCCTCTACAGGGGTCGAGGGGCAGGTACAGTTCGCTATGGAGGTGGTCCAGTCCGCCACGAGCGGCGGACGGGCCCGTGGGACACTGACCCGAGCTGCGGTGAGCCAGCAGGTGGTGCTCGAAGAATTCCAGGTCCGGCTGCCGGACCGTGCCTGGCACGCTGCGGCCCCGATTCAGGTGGCCTTTGGGCCACAACGGCTTGACTTCACACGGATACACCTGGTGCATGACGATGAGTCCATTGAACTCTCCGGCGCTGTGTATGGCGAGGAGTTGCAGAACATCCAGCTACACGCGACGCAGATTGATCTATCCTATCTGCAACAGCTCTTCCACCTCCCAGAGGTCATAGGTGGGCGCGCCACATTCCAGATGCAGCTTGCCGGCACGCGGGCCGAGCCGCGTTTCGAGAGCGAGCTGACCGTGCAGCCGGCCGCGTCGCAACGGCTTCCCTTCACGCAGTTCTACAACACGCTGGCCTACGCGCAGCACCAATTGCACAGTACAGGGCGTCTGCACCAGGGAACCCGTGAGACTGTCGCGCTGGACGTACGCCTCCCCATCGACCTGGCGCTCACTGCTATGCCCCTGCCGCAGCGGTTGCTGGAGGCGCCTCTCGAGGTCCACATGCGCCTCCAAGAACCGGATCTGGCGATGGTGCAGCAATGGCAGCCGGCTATACCACAGTTAGCGGGTACGCTGCAAGGCAGGGTCGACCTCCAGGGTACGTATACCGCGCTCTCCCTCGATGTCCGTGCGCAACTGCAACAGCTGGGAATCGAGGGGATAGCCGCGCAGCTACGTGCCCCTGTACACCTACACGGTAGGTTTGTCACAGCGCCCTCGATGGCCGAACTGGTGCAGGCCATCGAGCAACGTCAGATGACCCCACAGGTGCCCAATCTGACGCTGCAGATTCCCACCTTGCACGGGCTCTGGCTCGGCCGCGGCACCCCAGGAGAGCCATGGCAGGTAGACAATGTTCTGTTACAAGCCATGGGCCAGTGGACTGCCGATGGTCCACTGGCCACCTTGCAGGACCTGCACCTCCAAGTCAGTGGCTTTGGCATGCCGCGCACCGAGGTGCAGCTCGCCGCGCAGTGGACTCCATCTCGTGTAGACCTGACGCGCCTGCACGTGCGCCAACCACAGTCTGAGCTGCGTGGCCAGGGACATGTCACACTGCCCGAGCAGCAGATACACTTCCGTCTCGACATTCCACGCCTGCATCTGGCCAGCCTTCCCCTGTCTCTCCCGCCTCCGCTTCCGCCTGTGATGCAGGGCACGATCACTGCGCGCGGCCACGTACAAACGCCCGAGGTCGAAGCGCTCCTGCAGTACGCCGGGGCGCGCATCCATGCTGACCTGTCGGCGCAACTCCAGGAGCCTCTGCCGCGCTACCGTGCCGTGCTACGTCTTGACGGCTTGGCCCTCGCCCAGGTGCTGCCGCAGGCGCAAGGCGCTCTCCAGGCCAGGCTCCAGCTTCAGGGGAGGGGATGGACTGGGGAACGACGTCAGAGCACGCTCGACGCAATGGTAGAGACGACGGGGTTCAACCTGGCTCCTGGCCTGACCGCACGCCTGCGCGCCACCCTCAGTGGCCTAGCGCTGCAACTTGAGCAATTGCAGGTGCGCAGTGCTGCAGCAACATTGACCGCCAGCGGTACGCTTTCAAACTCCAGCAAGGCCGCCTTACAATACCGTCTGAACCTGGGCAACCTGGCCTCGCTCCAGCCGCTTCTGGGCGTACCTGTGCAGGCGAGCGGAGATTTTAGCGGCGAGGTGCAGGGTCCGCTCAACGCCCTGCGGGCGCGTGGTTCGCTCCAGCTCGGCACCTGGCGTGTGGCAGATTGGAGCGGCCAACGCCTGCAGGCCACGTTCACGGCTACCCAGATACCCGCCGCACCACAGGCCACTCTGCGCGCACAACTGGTCAAGGTCCAGGGACCGACGCTCGCGCCGAGTTCCGTAAGCGTGGAAGGGACGTATGCCGCTCAGCAAGGCACCTTCACCGTGGCTGTGCCCGAGGGCCCTTACCAGCGCAGCCGGCTGGTAGGCAATGTGAGCCTGGCTGCGGGCCAGCGCCTGACCCTAAAGACGCTACGCCTGCAACATCAGGACCTGGTGTGGCAGAACGCTGCCCCCGTCGAGCTCGTGCGCAGTCCTCAAGGCGGCCTCCAGATCCAACGTCTCGACATGCGCAGTGGACCGCAGGCGGTCCGCCTGCAGGGCACGCTTGACCCAGGGGGTATCGTGCAAGGTGAGGTGCAGGTGCAGCAGTTACAATTGCAGCCCACGGTGCAGGCCTTCGCCCCTCATCTTGCTGTGCCAGACGGGCGTCTAGACCTGACGCTGACTCTGGCCGGCACCCGGCAGCGTCCGCAGGGGCGAGGCCAGCTCTCGCTGACCGCCATACAGTGGCAGAAGCGGCAGCTCGGCGACATGCAGGCCACCATCGGGCTCAGCGGTACAACTGCACGGACAGATGTGCAGTGGCAGATCCAGGGGCGTCCGATCCTCCAGGTGCGTAGCACGATGCAGCTGGATGCCACACGTGCGCTCGACGCGCAAGTCCAGGCGCCCATGGTCAACCTGGACATGCTGGAGTCTCTGAGTCCAGCTGTGCAGCAGGTCGCTGGCCTGCTCACGTTGGACCTGCATGTGACTGGCACACCGCAGCAGCCACACGTGCGTGGAGAACTACTCCTGCGCGACGGTATACTGCAACTGGCCGCCACTGGTGAGCGCTATCAGGATATCCAGATGCACTGCATCTTTGCTGGTGACCGTGTCACCATCGAGCGGCTGCAGCTTGTATCGCGCAGTGGACCCCTGCAGGTGACGGGATGGGTCGAGCATGCCAACCTGGCACTGCGCCAGGTCGATGTGGCTATGTCCGCGCGCAATTTCACTGCCATGCATACGTCCTCTATCGAGGCTGCGGTGTCTGCGGATATCACTGCCCAGGGCACACTGCAAGCCGTCACGGTCACTGGCAGCGTTACAGTGCCACGCGCGCGCCTGCGCCTGGAGCAAATCCCTGGGAGCGGACCGAAAGTCGTTCAGCCTTGGGAACTCACGATTGCTGGCGTCTACGGTCCCGGTCCCCAAGCCCTGGGCACTGGGAAGGGCTCGGCCGCGGTGCCCACCTGGCGCGACCTCTCGCTGCCCTTCGTGCGTGCTGATATCAAGGTAGATATCCCCCGTAATGTCTGGCTCCAGGGCCCGAGTACAGCCATAGAGCTGAGTGGCAATATGCGTGTCACGAAAGACCTCCACGCCCCTTTTATCCTCAGTGGCAGCATTGAAACGGTGCGTGGCTATGCTAGTTATTACGGCAAGAGATTTACTGTCGACAGTGGGCGCGTGACCTTTACTGGAACACCAGAACTCAATCCTATGCTGGATGTTACGGTTACCCAGGAAGTCTCCGGTTATCGTGTCTCCATCCATGTCACAGGGCAAGCACAGCAGCCGACGCTTGCCTTCAGCAGCGTCCCTGAGCTGCCACAGACAGATATTATTTCCTTGCTGGTGCTGGGCAAAACCACGGATCGTCTGACGAACAACGAGCGCAACTCGCTAGGTGACGCAGCCCAGCAGCTCGTCGGGGGTGTCATTGCCGGCGAGTTAGAAAAGACCTTTGGCAGGGCGCTCGGGCTTGATACCATCGAAATCAGCCCTGGTGAGCGTGTGGGGAGTGGTAGCTTCAAAGTAGGACGCTATGTGACGCAGGATCTCTTTCTATCCTTGGGGCGCGAGTTCGGGCAGGATAGCGGTACCAGCACTGGCACCAGCGTTGGACTCGAATACAGCCTTAACCGCCGCATGAAAGTGCGCGGCAGTAGCAGCGATCAGGGTGAAACCGCTGTCGACTTCCTCTGGCGTCTCGATTACTAATGGCGTTGTAGGAGAACCTATTGCGCTGCAGGCGCCATAGCCGCTCCGGTGGACATCAGGGCGACGCATGGGCAGCATCTTCAGGCTTGTGCCATGTGCTCGCTGCGTTGGAAACGCGAGGGCTATCGCCGTAAAGTAGAATAACTGGCGACAGAGCAGACGTTCTTGGGTACCATATTATGTCTCGGGTCGTCATGCCCTGGTGCGCAGGCGGGGGCAGATACTGCACTCCGTGCCCGGCGCCGATCAGAGTGTAGCGGCAGCGAGGCCTACGGGCAAGCGCCGGTTGTGCTTGTACACGGCGATGACAGACGATCTGACGCAGCAGGAAACCATATGCAGGTAAAGATGACCCCACCCAGGAGCTTCCCTCAGCGCCTAACCCCATCCGGCAGCATGCTGGCCATGTTCAAGCAACGCTTCGGGGAGACTCGTGCAGAACCGTCTCGACAATGCGAGAGCATTCCCTACAATAAAGGCCGCTTCGCCATTATCGGTGATGTGCAACATACCTCAAAGGTGGAGTTCTGGCGCAAGTCGAATGCCCGGGAGCGTGTGCAACTCATCCAACAAATCACCATGGAGGCCCCGGACTTTCTGGCGATTGTAGGGGACCTGGTCTTCTGTGGCTCCTCAGCAGCGAATTGGACAGCGTTCGACACACTAGCGACACCTCTCAATGACGCACGTGTGCCGGTCTTCCCACTCCTGGGGAACCATGACTATGGGATTGTGCGGCACGCAGCTCTGAAGCACTTCTTTACACGCTTCCCACACCTGGAGAGGTGCCATTGGTTTTCGAGAACATACGGGCCGCTAGGGCTCATTTTTCTCGATTCGAATATGCGGCGGCTGCCCATGGCACAATGGCGTAAGCAGGTACACTGGTATCAGCAGGAGCTCCAGCGCTTCGAGCAGATGCCTGATATCCGAGGCGTCCTCGTCCTGCTGCATCATCCTCCTTATACCAACAGTATCCTGGTCTCGGATGATTTCACAGTCCAGCGCGCCTTTGTGCCGCCTTTTATGCAAGCCCGCAAAACCCTGGCCATGGTATCTGGACATGTGCATAGCTACGAGCGCTTCACCCGCACCGCGAAGACATTCCTGGTAACTGGGGGGGGCGGCGCACGGAGCAAGGTCTACACAGACTGGCGGCGGCGCCACCTCGACGATGGCTTCGACGGGCCGTCCCTCCGTGGCTTTCACTTTCTCCTCCTCACGCCGTTGTCAACACGGCTTGAGATAGAGATGCGAGGACTGCAACAGCGGCATGGGGGGTTTGAGACGCTGGACGCTCTCTCCATACCCTGGGTGTCAAGGCCTCTGTAGAGGAAATTGTAAGCTACCCGGGGCACACCAAGTGCGTTGGACCGGCGGCGTACTCCTGGAACCCCAAGTATGCTGTCTAGTCGTGCACATGTACGCAGAGAACCTGGTGGGATGAAAATCGGCACTCCATCCTAACCTTCCCCCTAGACGGGGGAAGGCAGATGTTTCCGCTCAGACTTCCTTGAAGAGATAAGGCCTGAGGATGTCAAGGCGCTCGTCATAGGTGTGAGGATCGAGCAGCCACGCGGCCGCCGCGACACTGCTCAGGAGCGAATTGCCGTCCTGTGGGGTGAAACAAAAGCCCGTGATCTCATGCCCATCGCGCACGGTGAGCGTCGGGATCGACACCACAGTCTGGTTGAGTAAACGGCCAAAATAGCCATGATCGCGCCCGAAGGAGAAAATCGGACCCGCCATGGTTTTATGGGTCAGGGCCACATAGGGGTTGGCCGACAACTTCTCGATGACGTCATCGAGGGTGACGGGGCGTTGCACACGGAGGTTGAACCAGAGACTGTGCATGTACTGGGTGTTGAGCTTAATCACGGACGAAAACAGATTCAGGTCGAAGCCGCGCGTTTGGAATAGATGCCAAGCATCGCGGGTGTGGTGGGTACCAAATTGTTGGTCCTTATGAGCGCTGGCCTCGGGCGCCGCAATAAAGCTCTTCTCCTGGCTGATATCACTCGAACGCCGCATACAGACAAAGCGCCCTTCAATGAAGTTATCAGGCACCTCGTCGTGTAAGGCCAGGGTTTCAATTAAGACGGCCAGATTATGCGTATTGCAACTGACCACTTGCACGAAGCGATCCTCACCCGGCACAAGCGCCTCATCGTTGATGCCGCGGGCGTACATCTTGCCAAAGCCAGTCTCACTGCCCTGGGCGATAAAGCCCTGCGCCCTGGGCAAATGCTCGTACCAGTCACGTTTGTGGGCGAGTCCCAGTCCATCCGAGGTACAATCGATCACCACCGTGGCTTGGGCCAGGGCATCCTCGGTCGTGTAGGCAGGCTGCAGGCCTAACTTTTCGAAGTCAGTACATTTTTCAGCATCAACGGCCAGTCGAGCCCCCCGGCGTATCAGGTCGGAGATTTTTGCCCGGTCGCCCAGGCGTGGGCTGTGTTTGTGAAACGTAATCTCGTCGACTTCCAGTGCTCGTTGGGTGTGTAGGAGCAATCCCAGTAATGGCTCGCCAATGGTTCCGGTGCCTACCACATGAAGCCTACGTTGCGTCGCCATACATGTTTTCCTTCGCGCAAGTGATGTATCGATGCTATGGCTTCCCAGCCTAAGCCTGGGGTGCGGGGCGTGCAGTCTTGCCAGCGGTGATCGGCCCAGGCGCCCGCCAGGCCTCCTGCGCAACGCCTAGGGAGGTTCGGGCCCGCCGCGCCGTACGGACGTCATGCAATTCCCGTTGGACTACCCGGAATGCTGCATCTACGGCCGCATCCGGCGTGACGCCACGCTGGGTCACATGGAGGCTCTTCCCGACGAGTAGGAGATCAATGCATACAGCCTCACGCCGTCCTTGTTGCACAAAGGTGACACGCACCTCACAGATGTCGTCATAGGGCGTGTTGAGATCCTTCAGTCGCTCGGCAATCCATCCCATCAGATGCGGGGCCAGCGTCATGTGCTTGGCCTCAATGTCTAAGCGCATTGGGATTCCTTCTCCTAGCTATGGCGGCCGTGACGGCGAGCAGAGAAAAGCAGGGATGCCACAGTGCTGCAAAGCGAGACAACACGGCATACCCTACGTACCTTCCTCGTAATGAACGCTCTATGCGACGAGCAAGATTTATACCAAAGCTGGCAACCTACATATAACCATACAGCTGAAGTATGGCAAAACACTGGATCGTAGCCGAGATAACAGGCTGTGGCCTGAATTTTCTCTGCTATGCATGGCATAGATATTGCTTTGTTTCTCTATTAGGTATTTTTCAGCCTGTAAAAATGCCTGGTGTACCAGGCATTGCATGGCACGAGTGAGTTCTCATAGCTCATTGGTTATTAGAAATGATCGATATATAAA
>JBMDXC010000260.1:0-8354 GCA_048594805.1 Candidatus Entotheonellaceae bacterium
GGCAGTGCCTCGTGCCTGCCCGTTTGGGGGGGCGTCCCGCCCCGGGAAAGGACTCTAATGCCAAATTTCAAAGTAACGCGGGGGTCAGGGCTGGACCTGTTTTTGAGGGGCAAAGGGTATCAGCAGTGGCGTATCGTCGCGCTCGTAAAATGCGGCGGCGTCAAGATCCTCAGGGGAGGCGCCGAAATCCCTCTCAAACACGCCGAAAAGACGCACGTGGATGTGGACGACATTGTGCAGGACACAGACTTTCCGCCATTGAGCGGCGCATGTGCGGAAACGCTGGGCAAAGAGATCAGGACCAACAGCCACGACTATAGCTTTGTGCCGGGGCAAACGGGTCCCGAAAAGGACAATGCGGCCCTGCTGCACGCGCGCCCCAAAACGATTGTATTCAACGATCGGCTCTCCAAGAATCCGAGTGTGCACGATCCGCTGGTAAGTGATGACCTCATTTCTTTCATCCAGGCATTGGAAAGGAGCCCAGTCATTATCCATCCGATCCGCAATCTCATTGTGATCTCGCACTCGACCCCGGAAGGGCATCTCAGCCTCAAGATGGGCTCCGACACTGATATTACCTATGAAGTCCTTGAGAGCGTAGTCAAATCCAAGGCGATAGTAGTGAAAGAACATTGGCTGCTGCCTCGCCCGAGTGACACAAAGGGCGCAGATGTTCCCGTACAGTTTATTTTTGGTGGATGCCGGATCGGCACGCAACGGGTCTTTATGAAAAAACTCAAAGAGGCATTGGGTGGCAAGATCACGGTGATTGCGCCCAAACACTTTCACAGGGTTGCGTCCTTTGCCAAGCCCCCTGGTTTCATTGAATTCATGGCGTACAGTTTCCGGATTAACCGTCCGCAACAGCTCAAAACCAAAGAAGCGGTGATTCAAGAAATGATCAACGAGGGTTTCACCACGATTGACGGGTCCCCCGTGCCGAACAAAGCGTGGCAGCGCTGGGTACCGGACCGACCAGAAAAAACTGTTTTTCCGAACGAGCAGACGTTTGGCGAACCGGTGTTCAACCCCATTACGAAATCGGTCGTGAACGCGCGCGGCTTTTTTCGTTTCTTTGTCCGCCGCCTGTTCAAACTCAAGAACCGCCTGGAGATCAAGAACGATACGGGCAAAGAGGCGGATCGGAAGAAGGCGATTAAAGAGTTTCTGACCGAGCGAGACGACTTTAAGGATACGCATCCTTTTCCGCGATACCAGCGCTTCGGCTACAACAGCATGAATGAATTTATGGATGGCTGGGCGTGGGAAATCACACCAAAGCAGCGCGCAACAGCTATAGAGTGGAATGCGACCCGTCACGAGTACACGGCAATTCCACCGATCACGCGAGGAAAAAAGCACGAGCTGGTGCTGAATTTCTTCCCGACGACAAACAAGGGCACGATCATTGAGATGCTGAAAGTAGACGACACCGACTTTTTTGAGATGGTTTGATCAAACACTGTCCGCTCAATTTGGCCTTAATATAGCGAAGACTCTGCTGGCGAACTCTAAGTCTTTCTCTTTCAGTAGGTTAATATGTATCCAAACGTAAGAACGACTTGCGTCAGAGCCCCAATGCAAGTGGTAGGGGCGCCGCTAAGGCGCTTTGCGGCAATGTGTCCCAACTAAACTATTGAAATAAAAATGTTTGGAGTTCGCCAGCAGAGTCAGCGAAGGTGTCATACGGTGCCACTTATGATCTGAAGAGGCAATTTCAGTGCTGTTGAGGCACAGGCTTTGCCGAAAAGGGTGCTTGAGCCCTTCAAAAAGACTGCTCTGTAGCCCGCATGCCTATTGGACTGGGCCTTTCTAACTTGTCGTAAATGGAGCATTTACGGCAAAGTCTTTACAACTGGCACCGTATAGCAGCCTCGCTATATTAAGGCCTACTCGCACTGAAGATATTTCCGATGATATCCAGAGAAATTTACGAAGGACAGGGCAGGGATCTCGCAGAAGAGAATCTCCCTCCATGTTTTATGGCATTGAGGTAAATAAGCACACACTGGAAATATTAGGCGTAACAGAAGCTATACCAGACGGAGTAGCACTACCGGAAATGAACAACTCGAACACGGCTTATGTTTTTCCTATTGATACAAATGGCATTGAAAGACGATGGTACTATGGAAGGAAAACTATCTTGCATGAAGCGAAAGAGGGCAGGGTATGGGCGAAAACTATTAAAGGACGGTTTGAAATCCATTATCGTAAAGCAGGAAAACCCACCAGAAGAAAATCAGTTTGGATTGGCTCTAAATATGATGGGAGTACCTATGGCACTGAATTACTCACTAAAATTCTGGGTGAAAATGATTTCCCCTTTCCAAAGAGCCTCTATGCTGTCGCAGATTGTATTGCAGCTGCTGCCGCAAAGAAGACGGCGGTAGTTCTCGACTTTTTTGCAGGCTCAGGGACAACAGGACATGCTTGCCTTTTGCTCAATAAAAAGGATGGCTCAGAAGGCAAGCGAAGTTTTATTCTTTGTACAAATAATGAGAACAAAATCGCAGAAGATATTACCTGTACACTGATTAAAAAAGTCATACAAGGGGTAGACAGTTTACCAGATATTACGGGCATACAAGCGAATGTCCGCTATTTCAAAACTGCATTTGTCCCGAAAACAAAAGTTTCAGATGATACGAAACAAAGTCTTGTGCGAAAGTCAGTTGAGATGATCTGCGTCAGAGAAGATACCTTTGACAAAGTTGTGGAGAAAAACGGATACAAGCTGTACCGCAATAACCTGGCTATTCCGATCCCTGAGTTCGGTGTGTGTTCATGCGGCTTTCTCGTCTACCCCCCATGAAAGTGCTTTGAGGTCAAGAGCTTCGGAGTCTACAAAGCGCCAGTAGTGTTTGAGACTGAAGATAATCTCTTCCATCGTAAGTCGACCTTTGCAGATGACCCGTGAGGTGTAGAACAGCACAAAACAACCCATCAGGCGCAGTACCAAGTGGCCGTAGTATGCCTCTTCGCTCTGCACCTGACAGGCTCCCGTCGCCAGCAAGTGCTTCAAGGTCCGAAAACAGTACTCGATCCAGTGGCGCCGCTTCCATGCCCGTATCAGCCGTGGCCCGCTGATGGCCGTGTCGAGACACATCACGTAGAATTGCTCCTCCCTGGGCTCACTGACCACAATAAGGGTCACGGTGCCATACGTCGCACTGGTCGCCCGCAGCCGCGCATAGCGCACCCCAGACACCTGCGGGCTCGACCGCCACGGCCAATCGCTGGATTGTTGCAAGTCACTCCCCTTGACCTGGCACCCGTCTGGCAGCGTGAAGACATAGGTACTTTTCCCTTCAACCAGGAGAGTGCCCTCGTGGGTGCGGGCCAGATGGCGCATGAGTTTCGAATCACCAAACCAGCTATCGGCCACGACTATCGGTGGGGGCAGGTTCACACCGCGGCGACGAAAGGCTGCCATGCGTCCATCCAGCATGCTCTGCACCCAGCGCAGTTTGTCGCGGCATGGCGCCCCAGGGCCCTCGGGGTCCGGCCGACGGATGACAAAGTCGACGGGCACCACTAACTTCCCCTCGCCAAGAACCACGATGAGCAGCACCCCATCAATGCCCGAGAGCACCCGGTGTTCCTGGCCACTCCACCAGGTACCCACCAGGCCCAACTGCTCGCCGTACTTTTTGAACACCGAGTCATCACCCACCCAGGTCCATTGCCAGCGGCTGCGTGTGGCTTCACTCTTGCTGGCGGCATGGTGCCATAGCGGTACCAGCACCTCCACGCCCAGGCGCCTGAGCCGCTTGATCCAGGAGCGTTTAGGAAGTGCGCCGAGTAGACGCGAGGGGAGATTCTTGTCCCAGCCTCGCACACGGCACAATTCGGTATTGGTACGGCACCCGAACAGCGGAGGACACATCACCCCGATGATTTTCCCCAGAAGCTTATGTTGGCTCCGCAAGCGTCCTTCGATCTCGGCCACCAGGTCTCCAGGAAGCTCTAGGTCGTCGAGGGCCTGCTGAAGGGCCGCAGCAGCGTGTTGTGCCTGGCGGCGGTCGCGCGCGAGGCGCTCCTGCGCGGTGCGATAACGGCGGCGTTTGGCTTTGGTGTGGTGTTTGGCGTCTCGTTTATGTGGGGACATGGTGTGCTCCTGTGTTCCGTGGAGGTCTGTGGCGGGGCGGTCTGTCCAAGCGCACGTGACGCAGGCCGCCTCACATCTGTATGAACAGCGTCACCTCTGTGTCACATGCTCCCAGGATTCCTGCTTTCTTTTGTCACCCTGCTATGGTATACATGCCAAACCGCGCCAAAGGATCCTTTACGCTGGTGCGGAATTAAATCGACTGTATCCGAGATGTAGCATTTCGATGAGCAACCACGCTGTATAGAGGCACAATGAGGCCGCTAACAGGTGAGAGGTCACGTATTGATATGTCAGTACTTACGCGAATCCGACACAATCGGTTTAATTCCACACTGAGGTAAACAATGTTCTGACGCCGTTTGTACATGCGCCCGAATGGCCTGTCCCATTCCTACACGGTCTTCTGTACGCCGCCTCGGCATAGGGAGGGTGGGCGATGACCTTTGAGGAGATCCTCGACCAAGCGATCGCCATGCTCCAGCGTCGCGGACGCCTGACCTACAGCACCCTCAAGCGGCAATTTCAGCTCGACGACGCGGCCCTGGACGATTTGAAGAACGAACTCATCGAGGGCCAACGCCTCGCCGTGGATGAGCGGGGCAATGTCCTGGTCTGGACGGGCGACCCGGCATCGGTGGCAGACCCCGCCGCCGCTTCTGCGTTGGTGCAGGCCCAGGCCCCGCTGGCCTACACGCCGCCGTATCTGGCGGAGAAAATCCTCACCAGCAGAAGCGCCATGGAGGGTGAGCGCAAACAGGTCACCGTGCTCTTTGCCGACCTCAAAGGCAATACCGAGCTGATCCGTGATCTCGATCCCGAAGCCGGCCAAGCGCTCCTCGATACGGCCCTGCAGCGCATGATGGACGCCGTGCACCGCTTTGAGGGCACGGTGAACGATGTGGCGGGCGATGGCCTCATGGCCATGTTCGGCGCGCCCATCGCCCACGAGGACCACGCCCTGCGCGCCTGCTATGCCGCCCTGGCGATGCAGGCCGCGCTGCGGCGCTACGCGGAGGACGTCCGCCGCACCCACGGGCTGGAGGTGCTGCTGCGCGTCGGGCTCAACTCCGGGGGCGTGCTGGTGCGCACCATCGGCAACGACCTGTACATGAACTACTCGGGGGTGGGCCTGACCACAAATCTGGCAGCGCGCATGGAGCAGTTGGCGCCGCCGGGGACGATTCGCTTGACCGCGGCCACCCTGCAGCTGGTCGAGGGTGCCGTCCGGGTCACCGCCCTGGGGCCGATCCCCGTGAAAGGTCTGGCCGAGCCCGTCGCAGTCTTCGAGCTGCTTGGCGCCACGCCCGTGCACCGCCGCCTCCAGGCCGCCGTGGCGCGCGGGCTGACGCGCTTTGTCGGGCGCGATCAGGAGCTGGCGGCGCTGACGCAAGCACTGGCGCAGGCCGGTCAAGGGCAGGGCCAGCTCGTGGCCCTGCTGGGTGAGGCCGGGGTGGGCAAGTCGCGCCTGGTGTATGAGTTTATGCACGGCCACACCACCCGGGGCTGGCGCGTGCTGGAGGGCGCCGCGGTGTCCTACGGCCGCGCCACGCCGTACTTCCCGGTCATTGACCTGCTCAAGCGCTATGCCCACCTCGACGCCGCCGATGACACGCGCACCATCCGCGCCAAGGTGACCGGCCAGGTGCTGACCCTAGACGAGACCCTCCGGGACACGCTGCCGGCGCTCCTAGCGCTGCTCGACGCGCTGCCCGATGACAGCCCGTTCTGCCAGCTCGATCCAGCCCAGCGCCGCCAGCGTACGCTCACGGCGCTCAAGCGCGTGCTGCTGCGCGAGAGCCAGGTGCAGCCCCTGCTCCTGGTCTACGAGGATCTGCATTGGATCGACACCGAGACGCAGGCCCTGCTCGACGGCCTGGTCGAGAGTCTCCCCATCGCCCCGATCCTGCTGCTCGTCAACTACCGGCCCGAGTACCAGCACGGCTGGGGCAGCAAGACCTATTACACCCAGCTGCGGCTCGACCCGCTGCCGCCAGCAAGCGCTGAGGCGTTCTTGCAGGCCCTGCTCGGGGACGACCCCGGCCTTGCGCCCCTCAAGCGGTTGCTGATCGAGTGGACGGAGGGCAATCCCTTCTTTCTGGAGGAAAGCGTGCGTACCCTGGTGGAGACCGGGGTGCTGGTCGGGGAGCCGGGCACCTATCGTCTCGCTAAACCCCTCGATAGCCTCCAGGTGCCCGCCACGGTGCACGCGGTGCTGGCGGCGCGTATTGACCGGTTACCGCCCGAGGCCAAGCGCCTGCTGCAGACCGCTGCCGTGATCGGCACCGAGGTGCCCTTGCCCTTGGTGCAGGCCATTGCTGAGCTGCCCGAGGACGCGCTGCATGGCGGCCTGGCGCACCTCCAGGCCGCCGAGTTCCTGTACGAAACGCGTCTCTTCCCGGAACATGCCTATACCTTCAAGCACGCCCTCACCCATGAGGTGGCCTACGGGGGTCTGCTCCAGGAGCGGCGGCGCACGCTCCATGCCCGCATCGTCACAGCGCTTGAGGCGGTCTTTGCTGACCGCCTGGCTGAGCAGAGCGAACGGCTCGCCTACCACGCCCTGCGTGGTGAAGTGTGGGACAAGGCCCTAGCGTACTGCCGGCAGGCAGGGGAAAAGGCCATGGCGCGGTCGGCCTATCGCCAGGCCGTAGGGTCCTTCGAGCAGGCGCTCAGTGTCCTCTCGCAGCTGCCGGAGACGCGCACCACACGCGAGCAGGCCATCGATCTCCGGCTGGTCCTGCACAATGCGCTCCTGCCGTCTGGTGACTTTGGGCGTATCCTGGCATACCTACGCGAGGCCGAGGCCCTCGCCGAGTCCCTCGACGACCCGCGGCGGCTGGGACAGGTCTCGCGCTTTCTGTCACTCCATTTCTACTATAAGGGCGCGTATGACCAAGCCATCACCTCTGGTGAGCGTGCCCTCACGCTCGCCACGGCCGGCGGGGATGCCGTCCTGCAGACGCTGGCGAACCAGTACCTTGGCATAGCCTACGAGGCCCAGGGCGACTATCGTCGGGCGATCGACTGCCTCAGGCAGACCGTGGTGTCCCTCGACGGGGTGCGGCCCCACGAGCACGGCTGGCAGCTCATCCTGCCCCCCGTGATCTCTCGTGCCTTGCTCGTCCGGTGCCATGCCGAGTTGGGGATGTTCGCCGAGGGCAGTGCCCTCGGGGACGAAGTGTTGCGGATTGCCGAGGCGGTTGATCACCCCGGCAGCTTCATGTATGCCTCTGCGGAGGTTGGTCTGCTTTTCCTCCGCCAGGGCGACCTGCCCAGGGCGCTCCTCCTCCTCGAACGGGCCATGGCCATCTGTCAGACCGTGGACTTCCCGTTGTGGTTCCCCAAGATGGCTGCGGCCTTGGGTGCGGCGTATACCCTATCGGGGCGTATCGCCGACGCCGTGCCGCTGCTCACGCGGGCGATGGAACAGGCCACTGCGATGGAAAGAGGAAACAGCCGGTCGCTCGGTCGTCTCCTAGGGGAGGCACAGCTCCTGGCTGGCCGCCTGGAAGAGGCACACGCCCTTGTTGAGCGTGTGCTGGCTCATGCCCGTGAGCACCAGGAACGTGGCCACCAGGCATATGCCATGCGCCTCCTCGGCGACATTGCGGCGCAGCGCGAACCTCCGGAGAACGAGTCGGCCGAAGTCCACTACCGCCAGGTCCTCACCCTGGCCGAGGAGTTGGGCATGCGTCCGCTTCAGGCGCACTGCCACCGGGGGCTTGGCACTCTATACGCCAAGACGGGACAGCAGGAGCAAGCCCGCGCTGAGCTGTCTACCGCTATCGAGATGTACCACGCCATGGACATGACCTTCTGGCTACCCCAGGCGGAGGCGGCGCTGGCGCAGGTGGAAGGCCAGTAAAGATGGCCTATGATGCCCTCCTGGCAGAGGTGCTTGCCCTCCTCCGGCACGAGACCAACGAGCTATGTTGAGGGCGGCATTGCCTAAGCGCCGAGCGGAGGAATCTCCCGCTGAGCATATCCCTACCACGCTGGATGTGCATGTTCATAACCCATTGAATATGAAGAGCTTTCATGGTGTATTGGTCGGATGTATACATGAATGCTCGCTGAAATCATGTATCAGAAAAGCCACCCATTAGAAGGCTCCTGTCAAGAGGCAATACCTCTCCCGTCCACAACTGTTGACAGTTTTTTTTTCAGTTGCGTTGGTGCTGGGCACATTCCCCCGATTTGTAGCCTCAGACGCACCCTGGTTTTCGTTGTTGTGATG
>JBMDXC010000261.1:0-4082 GCA_048594805.1 Candidatus Entotheonellaceae bacterium
ACGCCTACCGTCACTTCAATCCAGCCGCTGCGTTCATGGACACGCAGCTCCTGGCCCACCACACGCACTTTGTCCGTTTCAATAAAGGGCTCAAAGAGCAGGCGTGGCGGTGGTATAAGCGGCATCTCCACCTCCTCGACCTGGCCCGCGAACGTCTCGGCGGGAATGCGCGGAACGCGTAGGCGCAGCAGCTCAATGTAGCGCGCCAGATCGTGCGCTGAGGTGAGTTGCACAATGCCACTGCTGCACCCGTCACTCTGCGGCTTGACAATGAGCTGTTTCGTTTTGAGGGTGCGCACGAGTTCTTCCCAGTATGCCTGCACCCGTGAGCGCGAGGCACCCTGCAAGTCACGCGTCGCGAGGCTCTGTTTGGGGGCAACGATGATGCCCATCTCCTCGAGCCCGGTGAGCTGTTGCGCGGTACAGAATTTGTCCATACACAGGCGACTCGTCTCACAATCACTCCCATTAAAGGGAATACCGAGCTCTGCCAGCATGCCCTGCAGCGTGCCATCCTCCCCGGGGCCGCCATGCAGGGCCAGGAAGACATACTCCTGCCCGCGCAGAAACGTTTCGAGTGACATATGGGTCGGTGTAAAATAGGTCTCATGCAGAAGATGAGGTGGCAGCGCCAGCCGTACCCGGGCGCTGCGTTCAAAGCCAGCGAGCCGCCCTGCGTCGGCTTCCGCACTGCGACAGGCCGCCACAATCTCTTCGACCGTATGGTTGAGGAGCAGGGCGTATGGCACACGCCATACCCCACCGTCTAAGTCGAGGAGATAAGGCACAGGCTCAAACTTCTCCGAGCGCCGTAGCTTCAGCCACACGTTGGTACCACTCATGAGGCTCACCTGCCGCTCGCTGGTGCCACCACCAAAGAGCACTGCTACCTGCCGACGCCCTGTATCCGGCTCCTCTTGCCACAGGGGCGGCTCGATGCGCTGCCGCCGGCACGCTTGCTCGACAATGGAGCGTAGGGCCGCCCGATGTGACAGTCCTATACGGGCGGCCTGCTGGAACAGAAAGGAGTTCTGTTCCATCCCAGAGATCGGGTTGAAATCGGCAAACCACAGCTCACCGTTCTCCAGCACCCAGCCATCAAAGCGCGCAAAATCATGCATGCCAAACAGCGCAAAGAGCTGCTCCGCCTGCACCTGGATACGTTCGATGACGTGGTTGGCAAAGCGGGGTGGACAGTGAAATGTGAACTGGCCGGTCGGAAGGTATTTACGGCGATAGTCAAAAATCTGATGGGCCTCATAGTCCTTCGCAACCTCTGTTGGCATAATCGCCACCGGCAGCCCAAAGCGATTTTCCAGCACCACCACCGTGAATTCGATGCCACGGGCAAACTGCTCCAGGACTACGCGCGTGTCCATACGCCGGCTAAAGAGCAATTTGACTTTCTCGATGGCCTCGGCTGGGGAAGTCGCGGCAAACACTCCAATACTGCTGCCTCCAGCGGCCGGCTTGACAATGACCCGTTCCGGTTGATAGCGCGCAAAGAAGTCGCGCACGATCTCCTCATGGTCGTCGTAGTAGATCTTGAGGAGCGCACAGGGCAGGGTAGGGAAGCCATGACTTGCGATGGTGCGCGATGCCTCATACTTATCAAAGCACTGTTTGCACGCTGCAGCACCCGAACCGACAAAGGGTATCCCGTGCTTCTCAAGCAACGCCTGAATCTCGCCGTCCTCGCCAAACGCCCCGTGTATCGCCGGAAAGACGAGGTCACAGCGCTTGAGTTCGGCGATGAGCTGTTTCGGTGTGAGCGCCTTAGCAATGCGCTGGACCTGAAAGTCAAAATCCGCGGGCGTGTTAGAGTAGAGCTGGGCTTCGGAAAGGTGATAGGCATGCCGCTTCTGGTCAAAATAGATCGGCACGACACGCACTGTCGGGGAGGCGAGGTGATCGAGCAGGGAACGGGCGGAATTGAGGGAAATGCCACGCTCCAGCGATGGACCACCGGTGAGCACGCCCATACTGAACGGTTTTTGCATATTTTTCCATTCTCTAATTTTTTATTTTTGAATGCCTTACCGAATAAGACAGGTATATTTTAGTTGGTGTACTTGCTTTTTTGCAAGAATAAATAGCAAGTATTTTTCCTGGTTTTGGCCTGAGCCTTGCCACATCCACGTTGGCTGGGGGCAATTCCGCCTGAGGAGGCACCATGACCCATAGGCTTCCGGCGCAGCGGTGGATTGGCCTTGTGCAAAATACTAACGGGTGAGCACCTGCAATCGTCCTCACACAAATACAACACCCTTCCCCGCCATCTCAGCGTGGAAGGGTGTTGTCTGGTTGGAGAGGGCAGTCTTCTCAGTGCCAACTATGCGCGGCGGTGCTCCTAATCATGGTCATGACGGTGGTGTTTCCAGTGCCGCCAGTGTCTATGAGATCCCCTATAGGAGGGACGCTCATACCCTACGTGATAGCCCCCATAGTAGGGACGCTCATACCTCACACAGGGCTCGCCACCTATCATCGGCGGTCGCGTCACGACCACTGGCGCCGACTGGACAATCACGGGCTGCCGTCGCCTTACCACTACTGGTGTAGGGGCAACCACGACCGGCACCGGCAGTCCCAGCCCAACGGAGACATGGAGACCTCCCGCGTGCGCAGTTAAAGGCAGGGCAAGGCTTGCGATACCCAATAACATCACCAGACCCAACATCCGTGGGAGTGTGCGTATGCATTTCATGGTTCTATCCTCCTTTGCCTTTGGTTGACTGTATCATTTAGTATTATCTATATGCTTCTCTCACTGGTGTGGCTTGCAATCCTCCCCCAACTGACAACCTATCTGCGATCATAGATCCCCCCGGAAGGATGGATGTATGCTCTATAGGAAGATACAGACGAATGCCGATGCGGATGAGGATAATAGCCAGGGGGGTAGCAGTAGCACCCACTGACCAGGCTCATGACACCTATGCAGAGTAGAAGGCCTAGCGCTTTGTATGCCATTTCGATACTCCTCTCCGGGCGGAGGGTCTCAGGATTACCGGGCCTCCGACAGCCGGGCCTGTCTCAGTCTGTGGCAGCCTGGACTGGTGTAATCCAGGTTTCACTTCGACTGTATACGCAAATGTTATGCCACATACCGTGCGTCTCTATGGTGCGGGCATGTCTGTTCCCTAAAGCACACAACACCTTGTATCTTTGTAGCTTAGAGAAAACGTCAGGTCTCGCCTCGGCGCCTGGACACCATGCACCCCGCCCATGTAGCAGTGGATGGCGTCGGTCGCTGACGACACACGCTCTCCTCTAGACGCCTCGGAGACCTGTCCTGAGACAATGAGGCCTGAGAGAGCGCGAGAAGTCTCATCAGCATTCAGCAGGCTTGTTGCTCTTCGACGACACCGCGTAGGGTCCTGTCCAGCCGGGTGATGTGAGCGGTGGCATATACGCGCGACATGGCGCCAGGGTGTAAAGCACTCGCTATGCGCTGTCGTGTTTTCGCGACAATAGTGTTCTATGAACTCTGCTCGTGGACAGGGTATCTGGAATGTGCTTGCTCGCGGTAAGCGCAACAAGTCTGTCGCTGCACCGTGAGTGCTTTCCAAGCATACGAGTCCGCTGTCCATGCTGGACAGACTCAGCAGGAAGACGTATGGTAGTGTGAAGGTTTCTACAATGCCCAACTTTGCATCAATGAAAGCTGGCCGGTCTTGAGAGGACGTTATTAGTATGGAAGAACTGTGGGAACTACGCCGTTACGTAGAGGCAGGCGACGTTGATGCAGCATTAGCGCTGCTGGATGAGATGGAAGAGATGTCGCGCGACGATAAAATCATCCGCATTAGGAGTTATATGAAAGTCTTGCTCACCCATCTCATCAAGCAGGCGGTGGAAAAGCGTACGAGCCGGTCCTGGGACGTCTCAATCCGTAATACCCTCGACGAAATTGCCACGCGTAATAAACGGCGCAAAGCGGGTGGTTGGTATCTGACGCACGATGAACTGGCTGAGACACTGCGAGAGGCGTATGAGCTGGCTCTCGATCGCGCTGCCCTGGAGGCGTTTGGTGGTGCCTACTCGCCTGCGGATGTCCGGGCTATGCACGACCCCGCCGC
>JBMDXC010000262.1:0-1763 GCA_048594805.1 Candidatus Entotheonellaceae bacterium
AGCTCGCCGCTGTCCTATGTCGTATTATGTGGCATTATCAGGCTGCGGTCTAGGCCCAGCATATGACCGGGAGGCCATATCGGGATAGCATGTGCTACCTAGGCGACCGCCACCGCGGTCGCGTCCACTTCCACCGCGATACTGCGGCGTAGAAGCTCGATCGAGAGCACCAACAACCCTTTGTTGGGCTTGCTTTGGACAAGGATGCCCTCAACCCCAGTCAGCGGTCCGTGCGTAATTCGCACCCGCTGGCCCTCGCGCAGGTAGGGATGGGGCGCCACCGGCAACTCTGCCCGCAGCACCCTTTGAATGGCGTTGATTTCGCTCTCGGGCACCACACTGAGCCGGTCCCAGCGCTCCCCCAAGACGCGTACTAACCCGCGCGCCTTAGAAACCTCGATAAAAGCAACCTTATCCATGATATGGCATAAGAAGAGATAGCTGGGGAACATCGGCGTAGAAATACGATGTCGGATGCCGCCACGGCGGGACCACACGTCCAGCTTGGGGAGAAAGACGGAAAATCCTCTGGCAGCCAATTGTTCGTAGACCAACTGCTCGCAATGGCTGCGGGTGTAGAGTGCATACCACTGGGGACGCGTCTGACGTGCAGGGAGCATGTTGAGTTCACCACCCCCAGCAGCGTGGTCAAGTTCAGGCTCAGCGTTAGGTCGCAAGGCTCCGCCCCTTTGGTAAGATCCTCGTGTCACATCAGGAACGAAAGTGCACTATAGGGCCGCCACTGCAGGGGTGTCAAGCACTTTTCTCATAAATGAGACACGCCTATTGGTATGTACCTCTTAGATAAGTCATTACTCGACAGTTGTGCTTTGCCATACTGGGACTCCGGGGCACCCTTAGGCTCAACTCAAGACTCCGACAGGGACGCGGGAGGGATGTGATGGACTTGCCAAGTCTAGGATGTTGAGTCCGAGGGTGAGGTGGTGTACAAGACAAAGACTGACCATCACGGAAGGCCTGATAGGACAACTACGACACAGCAGCGCCCGCACGACCGCGGCGATGCGCCGCGTCATCCAGCAGAGTCCAGAGCGCAATGCCACACTGGCCCAGCGTGATGACTTGAACCTCACCACCGTGGCGAAGTGGCAGAAATGAACGTAGGTGCACGATGCGCCCATAGGCCCGAAACCACCACGCCCCACCGTACTGACGCTGGAGGAAGAAGCTCTGGTGATCACGCGTCGCAACTACACGCTGTTGCCGCTGGATGACTGCCTGTGTGCCTTGCAAGCCACGCTGCCTAACCTGACTCGATCGACACGGCATCACCGCCTGCAGCGGCATGGCATCAGCTGCCTACCGGACATGGCCGGAAAGAAACCTGCGAAGCAGCAGGTCAAGTCCTATCCGATCGGCTATTGCCCGATCGACAGGGCGGAGGTCCGCACACCTTCAGGGTTTGAGCTCCCATCCCTGGACCTTGAGGTATGCGTTCCAGGCCTGTTCTGGAGAAATGCCATGCTTCTCGGACAGACGCTGGAGGATACGTTGCTCGACTGCTCTGTGTTCTCCTGTATGACTTGCATGATCCGCCAGCAAATCTCGAAGCTGCTGCTCAATCTCCACGTAAATTTTTACTTCATCCGACGTCGGACGTGGAATGAACTCGAGAGGTGTTGACAAGAGCCTAATTGGCTCTAGTCGAAGCGGCGGCCCTCTTTCCGCACGAAGGAGGGGCACAGCCACCCGCTTGATGTCATCGGTTAGACCATCGCCCGGAGGGCGCCTGCCAACCACGC
>JBMDXC010000263.1:0-12556 GCA_048594805.1 Candidatus Entotheonellaceae bacterium
GGTCACGCAACTTGGTCACACCCTTCTTGCCGTTCTTGGGCTCGGGACGACACACAACCACCCGACGCAAGTTCGCAAGCGTATGGTCCTCGTCATAGTCAAAAATCGCAATCTCGACCTTCTTGCGCCGCCTCTTCCCACCGACTTCTACAGGGATGGGAAAATCGGACTCCATGCTCTTAGTAGGGAAGCCATACTCGTGGAAAAGTGCCCGCTCTATGCGCTGCCGAACCCGCTCCTTGGGCGAATCCTTGACCTCACGTCCTGTTATATAATCCGTGATCGTGCCTTCGGACACCAGGATATCTTCGTTACCCGAGTCATCGTGCTCTGGGTATGCCACGGGTTCTCGAATGGGTCCGGCTTCGGAGACTATAGTCATGACTTTATTTGTGTCCTCATCAACCATTATGCTTCATCCATCACCAGGCACTGTTTGATAGCGCAAACCTCCTCGTATCTGGGTAGGTATTATAGTGCGATCAAACCCTAATGGTCAAAGGAAGAGGAGCTGCTGAGCGCCTCAGAGACTGCTGGCAGTGCCTATCCCGAAGAACTGTTGCAGTCTCTGGATTTGCCCAGGCTAGAGATCGGCCAGCATGTAAGGGTGTATACGTCCAGCAAAGAAAACAGCTCTCAGATTCGCAAGGAGCACTATCATCACTGTGCGTGAGACAGTCATGGCGTGCCCTTCACCCCCAGGAGGAGCAGGCCCAGGATGGCTACCGCATAATAGCTCGCGATCACCACTGCACCACCGTAGTCCTTCGCCAGGCGCTGGCCAAAGAACAGACAGAGCAGTGCGACGAGCGAAAAGATCAGCCCCCAGAGCGCCAGCCCTGTGCCGCACCCGACCACGAGGCAGAGGGCTCCCAGGCCACAGAGCATGCCCGCAATGGCCTCCAGAATGGTGATGGCCAACAACATGGGCTGGACCAGGTTGCGTAGGGGGCTCGACGCGAAGTGGCCGGTCAGATACTCAAGATTGCCTTGCTTATCCACCACCTTATCCACTGCGGACTGCAGAAAGGCGACGGCAAAGAAGGCAGTCACCGCCAGGCGGCCGCACCACAGGGGAAATGCTTCCATGCATGGCTCTCCCTGGTTCAGGCGCGCACGCCCGTTTTGACATCGCGTGCAAAGCGCTCCATAACGCGCTGCATCTCGGCGACATCCGCAGTCATGATGTCGAACACCATATGGCTAACCCCACAATCGGCGTAGCGCCCGATGTCGTCCTGGATCGCTGCCGGGCTACCCGTCAGGGGCTGGCGCGAGGTGCCACCGTCATCGGCAAAGGCAAGAGGAGCGCGGAAGGAAATGGTAATGTCCTGCGGATTGCGGCCGGCCTGGCTGGCCTCATCGCGCAGGCCGGCAACGGCCTCGCGCATCTCGGGGGGCGTGAGGCTGGCTGGTGCTCGCAGGCCAATGGGATGCCAGCCGTCGCCTAGACGCGCCGCACGACGAATGGCCGGAGGCGTGTGCCCGCCGATCCAGATCGGCGGGTGTGGCTGGCGGGCTGGTTTGGGCGCGAAGCCGATGTCCGCAAAGCACACGTACTGGCCAGTAAAATGTGGCAGCTCACTCGTCCACAGGGTCCGAAAAACTTGAATATATTCGTCGCTGACCTCGCCGCGCTGGTGGAATGTGTCGAGACCAAGTGCGTCAAATTCCTCTTCCATCCAGCCCACACCAATCCCCAAAATAACGCGGCCACCAGAGAGTGCATCGAGCGTCGAGACGATTTTGGCGGTAAGGAGGGCATTCCGGTACGGCAGGATGAGCACGCTGGTGCCGAGTTGCACCCGCGTGGTGCACGCCGCCAGGAACGCCAGGGTAGTCAGGGGTTCATAGTAGGCTTGATCCGGCGCTGAGGGAAAGCGGCCCTCAGGATCATAAGGATAAAACGAATCGATGCGCCTGGGCACGATAATATGATCACTCACCCACACAGAATCCAAACCGAAAGCCTCGACATGCTGCGCCAGCAGACGCATGTTCTGCATGGTCGCCGCCTGTCCACGACTGGGCAGACTGAAGCCAAATTCCATACGACCGCTCCTCGTTGCTGGTTACGGCGCTGTGATGATGGCTGTTGTAGCAGATCTACGGGATCAGAGCAAGTCGGGTATCGGCCTTGTCGCACTGAGGAAAGTCGGCTACACTGGCCGATATACGTCCAGGTTTCTTGCGCTGTGACAGGGAGAATACCACCGTGGACCCAGATCAAGCTATCCGCGAGCTAGCAGCGATTGTCGGGGTAAGTAATGTCTTATCCTCGCGTGCCGAGCGCACCGTGTATGGCTATGACGCTTCGGTGTTCCGTGGTTCAGAGCTGCTCGCCGTGGTGTTGCCGGAGACGGCCCAGCAGATTGCTCGCCTCGTGACCTGGTGTCAGCGGCATCAGGTGCCCTATCTGGCCCGTGGCACGGGCACGGGCATTAGCGGTGCAGCAATTCCGACGCACGGGGGCCTGGTCATTGAGATGGCACGCATGAATCGGGTGCTGGACATCGACCTGGAGAATGGGGTAGCCGTGGTCGAACCAGGGGTCATCAACCAGGATCTGAAACAGCTTTTGCTGGAGCACGGCTACACCTATACTTACGTTCCGGACCCCGGCAGCCAGGTAGTCTCGACCATTGGCGGTAATGTCTCGACGAATGCTGGTGGCATGCACTGCCTGAAGTATGGCATTACCAGCAACCACATCCTGGGACTGGAAGTCGTGCTGCCCAATGGGGATATCGTCGAGGTAGGAGGCAAAGTTGTGGACCAGCCCGGTGCTGATCTGACCGGCCTGCTGGTCGGCGCAGAGGGGACGCTGGGGATCGTCACCAAAATCATCGTGCGCCTGATGCGTCTGCCTGAGGCTGTCGTCACCCAGTTGGCTCTGTTCAAGACCGTGGACGACGCGGCGAACACGGTCTCGGACATTATTGGCGCCGGACTTGTGCCAGCGGCGCTGGAACTCCTCGATAAGGCCATCATGCAGGTGGTGGATCAAGCGGTACACATAGGCTATCCGACCGAAGCTGGGGCTGCCTTGATTATTGAACTTGACGGTCTTCAGGAGGACATGCCACGCAGCCAGGAGATGGTTGCGGCCTTCTGTCGAGAGCACGATGTCCTCTCGATCGAGACCGCTGAGAGTGCCGAGGCTGCCGCACGCCTGTGGTTGAGCCGCCGTGCTGCGTTTGGAGCCATGGCCCGTCTGGGCTCGCACTGCTATATTGTCGATGGCTGTGTGCCACGCACCAAATTGCCCGAGGCCCTGCGCTGCGTCATGGCCATTGGTGAACGCTATGGCCTGCGTATCGCCAACCTGGCCCATGCCGGTGATGGCAATCTGCACCCGAGCATCCCCTTCAACAAACGTGATCCTAGGGAAACAGCTCTTGTCCTGCAGGCGGGACGCGACATCCTGGAAGTCTGCGTCGAGTTAGGCGGCACGATTACCGGTGAGCACGGTGTGGGTATGGAGAAACAGAACGAGATGCCCTTGATATTCTCGCCAACGGACCTGGAGGTGATGCGCCGGATCAAGCTCGCCCACGATCCCGCTGACCTATGTAATCCCAAGAAGATCTTCCCCCTGAGCATGCTAACGGATCCCGCATCATGATGACCTTTGAGGGACTACGCCGCCATCTCGTAGGATTGGTGGGCTCCGACAACGTCTGGACCGACGACGTGCGCCTGGCGGCGCATGCCATCGACAGATGTCAACCCAGGCTGGTCGTGCAGCCTGAGACAACGGCCCAGGCGTCAGACATTATTGCTCTGGCTGGGCGCGAGCGCTTTGCGGTGGTGCCGTGGGGGCAGGGCACCCAGATGCACCTGGGGCAGACGCCAGGGCGCTATGATCTCGCCCTGTCGCTGGCGAAGCTGACGCGGATCGTGGACTATGACGTCGCGAACCTCACGCTTATTGCCGAGGCTGGCATGCCGCTCTGCGAGGTATATCGTCTGACGACGCCCTGTCAGCAGTTTTTACCGCTGGGTTATGCTGGCACAACGGCCAGTCTGGGGGGGCTGCTGGTGACCAACACCAGTGGCGTAAAACGCTTGCGTTACGGTGGGGTGCGCGATCTGGTATTGGGCGTGCGCGTAGCCTTACCCGATGGCGCGCTGGTGCACTTTGGCGGGCGGGTGGTGAAGAACGTGGCTGGGTATGACATGAACAAGCTGTTCATTGGCTCGCTGGGGGCATTTGGCGTCGTCTTAGAAACCACCTATCGTCTCGCTGCCCTGCCAGAGGATGACTGCGTCCTTGCCGTGCTTTTTCCGACCCTGGCACAGGCCACAGCCGCGGCAGCGGCCTTGCGTGCCGTCTCACTGCTCCCTTCAGTATTACTCCTCTTGCATGCTGAGGTGGTGCACGCCTGGCTTGCCGTCCTGCCATGGACGGCACAGCCTCCGCAGGTGATCCTGCTGTGCAATTACGATGGTATCCATGAGGCCGTCGCGCGTCAGCTCCGTGACAGCCGTGCCCTGTGCCAGATACACGGGAGTCTGGCGGACACTACCCTGGCAGGTACGGCCCTGCCCACCCTATGGGCGCTCTGGGAGGGCTGGTGTCATGCAGCTGCGACCGCGTCGCAACCATGGCTGCACGTGCGTCTCGGTATAGTGCCGACACGCCTGGAAGCCACCCTGAGGCATCTCGCCGAGACTCCCACGTTCTGCCAGCAGCCTATCGGTTGGATCGCCGATGCTGGCCACGGTCAGATCTGGGCGCACCTGGCACTCCAGCCATCCCTCTCAGACGAGCTGGTCCAGGCTGTTCAGGACTGGCTGTACAGGCTACGGGAGCACTTGGGTGCGTACCATGGGTATGCTGTGGTCGAGGCGGGCCCGGCAACGCTATGCCAGCAGCTTGACGTCTGGGGCAACCCTCCAGGCGCACAGCTATTATCGCTCTACAAACAGCATTTTGACCCTTACGCAGTCCTGAACCCTGGCCGGTATGTTGCCGGGCTCTGACGTCATGTAGAATTGGGAGAAGATTACCGGTCATGCCTGATGCTACTATTGCCATCACACCTCTCTCCCCCCTGCAAAATGTGTTACAACACGCTGAGACGAGCTGCATCCAGTGTGGTTTCTGTCTGCCCAAGTGCCCGACCTATCGCCTGACGGGCCATGAAGCAGCCTCGCCGCGCGGTCGTATTGACCTGATGCGGGCGGTGGCGGATAGTGATCTGGCAGCAGGCGAGATCTTCACGCAGCTGGACTTCTGCTTAGGCTGCCGGGCATGTGAGACCGCGTGTCCCGCCGGGGTCGAGTTTGGCAAGCTCCTTGAGGCCGGACGCGCGGCCGCACGGGTGGGCAGCAGGGGTTCACGCCTCGGCGCTCGGGTGCAACATCTGTGCTTGCAGATACTCTTGCCCATACCGGCGCTGGTACAGCAGCTCGCGAGTGTCCTGTACGTCTATCAGGTCAGTGGTCTGCAACAGCTCCTGCGCACTGGTGGGGTTCTCCGCCATCTCACACCGACGCTGGCAGCGATAGAGGCCCTCTTACCACGGGTGCCGGCGCGTGCTGAGCGCCGCCCTGTGCCCGTAGAAACGGCTCCTGTGGGCGCAGAGCAAGGGCGGGTAGCCATGCTCACAGGTTGTATCATGCCGGCGCTCCTGCCAGAGGTGAACCACGCCACCGTCCAGGTGCTGGCGGCCAATGGCTATCGCGTCTACGCGCCGCCAGCCCAGCGTTGCTGTGGGGCCTTGCAGGCACACGCCGGTGAGCTTGAGACCGCCCGTCAACTGGCCCGACATAATATTGCGGTGTTCGAGGCGACAGACACCGAGTGGGTGGTCGTGAACTCCGCTGGCTGTGGGGCGCTGATGAAAGAATACGGCCACTTACTCGGGGATGATCCAGCCTTTGCCGCACGCGCTGTGGCGTTTAGCAAGCGCGTGCGCGACGTGAGCGAGATGCTGACGGCGGTGCCATTACGACAACCCCTTCACCCTGTGCCACTGCGCGTAGCCTACGACGATCCCTGTCACCTCCTGCACGGCCAGCAGGTCCGCGAGCAACCCCGCCTCTTGTTACAACAGATCCCGGCGCTCACATTGCTCGAAGTCACCGAAAGTGACTGGTGTTGTGGCAGCGCTGGGATTTACAATCTTCTCCATCCCGAGACAGCGCAGGCCCTGCTCGACCGTAAAATGCGGCACCTGGCTGCAGTGGAGCCGCAACTCATTGTCACCGGGAATCCTGGCTGCATTCTGCAGCTGCGCCAGGGCGTGGCGCAGCATGGGCTCACCGCCGATGTGCTGCATCCGGTTGAAGTGCTGGCGCGGGCCTATGGCGCGCTTGCTCCCTCCTCGTCGTCCCTGGTACCATAAAAGTATACTCGTAGCCTTCCCTCAGCTATGCCTGGACAAAGGAGAATCTCGTGGGAGTTCTGGACGGTAAAGTGGCCATTGTGACAGGTGCTGGGCGCCGGCGCGGCATTGGGCGCACAACCGCAGTAGCGCTAGCAGCCCCGGAGGCTGATGTCAAGGTGGCCGGGTTTATTGCCTACCTATGTTCCCCCATCGCAGAGTATA
Source organism: Candidatus Entotheonellaceae bacterium (assembly GCA_048594805.1). Classification (GTDB taxonomy): domain Bacteria; phylum Tectomicrobia; class Entotheonellia; order Entotheonellales; family Entotheonellaceae; genus SXND01. The sequence goes on from JBMDXC010000263.1 coordinate 6,558, forward strand.
TTACTGGCCAATCCATCAACATCGATGGTGGCGTGGTGATGTGGTAAGTGTGGCACGGCATGGCGCCCGTGTCTGTCGAGGAGAGTCGCAATGGCTGCCATCCGGTTTGGACTGATTGGCATGGGCATGCACGGCATGCGCTATGCCCGGCATCTCATGCATGATGTGGAGGGCGTGGAACTCTATGCCGTGTGTCGGCAAGACCCGCTGCGTGGCACGGCCTTCGCCCGTGAACATAACGTGCACTACTACCGTGAGTATGTAGATATGCTCGGTGATCCTCAGGTGGATGCAGTGGCGGTCGTTACTCCCCCACGCCTGCACGAACGCATCTGTACCACAGCACTCTCGGCCGGGAAAGCTGTCCTGGTTGAAAAGCCCATGGCCTGCACGACGCGCGAGGCGATTAACATCGTCGAAGCTGCTAGCCGTGCGGACCGGCTGTTGATGGTGGCGCACACTATGCGGTTCAACACCGTCGTGCAGACACTGGAGCAGCATCTTGACGAGATCGGGGCCATCCACACCATCAGTATGAGCCAGCGCCTGGAGCCGCCAGAGCGTGACTGGATGGACGATTTTGCGCAAGCAGGTGGTGGAGCCATTCTCAACACCGGCATTCATCTCTTTGACTTGCTACGGTTTCTCTCCGGCGATGAGGTCCGGCACGTCTACTGTGAAACGGCACGGGTTTTCTACGAGGAGCTCGAAGACTCCTGCGTAGCAACCATGCGGCTGCGCCATAGCAAGATCCAGTGCGTCCTGGATGTGGCACGCTATGCTGGCGGGCGTTCCGGGCGCATCGAACTCGTAGGAGAGACCGGGCAGCTCATGGGCGACTTCGATCATGGCTATGCCATGATCATTCGTGGACGCCGCGCCACACCCCTCGATCTCGCCCCGCCTGTGCATACGGTGATCAGCGCGCTCAAAGCCTTTGTGCAGGCGCTGCAGTACGATGAGGAACCGCCGATCAGTGCCGTGGACGGCTATCGCGCTGTGGAAATTGCTGAAGCCTGCTATGAGTCAGCCAGTGCCAATGAGCCAGTCGAGATCGAGGCGGACGACAACGACACGCCCGAGGATTGGGACGAATGCTGAAGAGAGGGGAGAATGAGGATAGTATGACGTCCGTGTCAACTCCCACCGCAGTCATCGAAACTCTGGCTGACTTGCTGGAGCAACTCGCGGGTATTGCTCCTGACCGGGTGTGGTTCCGTCCTGCCCCAAGCACGGCGCCAGAGGAGGACGTGCTGGCGATACCCGACCGTGTTCACTTTGCCACTGCAAGAACTCTTCAGTGAACTCGACTTGCAAGGGGAGGGCTAAGAGCTACTCTACTCTGAGCTCACCCCCTTACAAAATCGACACTGTCCCCGGCAGACACGTCTTCTCCCGAACATGGTGATCGAACTCTGCCCGGAATTTCTTGATGGCACTCTCCACCGGCCATACGGCAGCATCTCCTAGCGGGCAAATGGTACGGCCAAAGATGTTCGTGCCCATGTGCAGGAGCAGGTCCACATCACCAGGTCGTCCCTCACCATGTTCGATACGATGTAAAATTTTCTCCATCCAACCAGTGCCCTCGCGACACGGGCTGCACTGGCCGCAGGACTCGTCGTGGTAGAATTCCGCGATGATGTATGTCGATTGCACGATACACACCGTATCATCCAAGACCATCATACCGCCAGAGCCGCCCATGGAGCCGGCTTTTTGCAGAGCGTCAAAATCGCTATTCACTTGCATCGCTTCATCGGGCGTCAGGATAGGCGACGAAGAGCCACCCGGGATGACGGCTTTCAGCGTGCGGCCCTCGTGCAGGCCACCAGCGTACTCAAAGATGATATCGCGCAGCGGAATACCCAAGGGCAATTCGTAGACCCCAGGGCGTTGCACATTGCCGCTCACACACCATAAGCGCGTACCGCGATTGCGCTCGGGGCCAATGCTGTTGTACCACGCCGCACCACGTTCAACAATATGGCGCACATCGGCGAGCGTTTCGATGTTGTTGACCACCGTAGGCATGCCGAACGCCCCGATATTCGCGGGGAATGGTGGCTTGATGCGCGGGTAGGCGCGCTTGCCTTCCAAGGACTCGATCAGACCGGTTTCTTCGCCGCAGATATAGGCACCAGCCCCACGGTGTACAAGGACATCGAGCTGCATACCCGAGCCCAGGATATTGGTGCCAAGATACCCGGCGGCGTAGGCCTCGTCAATAGCGGCTTGCAGCCGCTGCGCCCCAAGAAAAAACTCACCACGCAGATAGATGAAGGCCAGGCTGGCACGGACCGCATAGCAGCTGATAATCAGACCTTCGAGCACCTGATGCGGGTCACCCTCAATCAAGACACGATCTTTGAAGGTGCCGGGCTCGGACTCATCACCGTTGCAAATGAGGTACCGCGGGCGGTCATCCTTCGGTAAAAAGCCCCACTTGACCCCTGTCGGAAAGCCAGCGCCGCCACGGCCACGCAGGCCGGAATCACGCACGATGGTGACGATATCGTCCGGTTGGTACTCCCGCAGGGCTTTTTTGAGCGTCTTGTACCCACCCAGGGAACGGTAGGTCTCCAGCTTCCACAGGTTAGGAGTGCCGATATACCGCGTCAGGACCTTTTCCATATGGGACCCTCACCCTCGCTCCACGCAAACCCTCTCCCAGATGGAGGGGGATATATACTTACTTTGAAAGTTCCTGGAGGATCTGATCGAGTTTTTCTTCAGTCAGATAGGTGTGCATACTCTCATTGTTGATGTGCATCATCGGCGCCTTATCACACGCTGCCAGACATTCCATGCCCCGTAGGGTAAAACGTCCATCCGGCGTGGTCTCACCGGCCTTGATGCCCAACTTGTTTTCAAGATAGCGCAGACAACGGCGTGCGCCCTTGAGGGAACACGACAGATTGATACAGACTTCCAGACTGTATTTGCCGCGTGGCTCAGTCGGAAACAACGAGTAAAAGGTTGCCACGCCTTGCACGTCCACCATGGGCACTTGCAGTAAATCCGCGACAGCCTGGCATACCTCATCGTCGATATAGGGAAACTCACGCATGGCGAGGTGCAGCGCCGGCAACGTCACAGCACGCCGCGTCGGATAACGTTCAAGCAGCCGTTGGATTGTTGCCTGGCTTTCCTGCGAGAACTGCACTGCCATATCTGCCCACCACCCTTTCGCTTAGCGATCGTTTTCCCCAGCGATCATGTTGATCGTCCCGAATGTAGCAACAATATCAGCGACCATGCCACCTTTGAGCATCTTTTGGAGACCCTGCATCAGCGCAAAACACGGCGGCCGGACCCGACACCGATAGGGGCGCCCAGTCCCATCACTGACGATGTAAAAACCTAGCTCACCGTTGGCCCCTTCGACGGGGAAATAGGCCTCACCCGGCGGTGGCTTGATACCCTCAATGACCAACTTAAAGTGATTCATCAAACCCTCGATGGTGCCGTACACTTCTGCTTTGGATGGCATGGTCATGCGAGGATCGTCAAGCTGCACGGATCCTGGCGGCATTTGCTGCATGCACTGTTCTACGATACGGATGCTCTGACGCATCTCTTCCATCCGCACCAGATAGCGATCGTAGTTGTCCCCCTGTTCGCCCAATGGCACTTCAAAGTCGAGACGATCGTAGATCAGATAGGGGGCCGCTTTGCGCACATCGTAATTGACCCCGGTGGAGCGCAGGACTGGTCCCGTAAAGCTCAGGGCGATCGCATCATGCGGGCCGATGATGCCGGTGCCCCGCATGCGGTCGTAGAAGATGCGGTTTTTCTGAACAAGATGAGCCACATCGCGCATAGACTCGCGTAAGCCGGCGAGCGTATGCGCCAGGCGCTCGGCAAAATCCTCGGGGAGGTCAGCCATCACCCCACCAACACGGGTGTATGTCGTCGTCAGCCGGGCACCGCAGATCGTCTCAATGAGACGGTAGAGCTCCTCGCGGGCCTTGATGAAGTAAAAAAACACCGTAAAAGCGCCCAACTCCATGGCGTTGGCCGCAATGCAGGTGAGATGATCCGTCATGCGGGACAGCTCGCTGACGAGCACACGGATGTACTGACAGCGCTCCGGCACCTGCACGTCGAAGAGCTTTTCGACGGCCAGCACATAGCCCACGTTGTTGATCAGCGGTGAGACATAATTGAGCCGGTCGGTGTAGGGAATCACCTGCGTATAGGTATGGCTCTCCGACTCTTTTTCAAAGGCGCGGTGCAGGTAACCGATCTCCGTATCGCCATCGACCACCGTCTCGCCGTCCAGCTCCAGAGTCAGGTGGATAACGCCATGCATCGCCGGGTGCGACGGCCCCATGTGCAAGAGCATGTGGCGCGTCTCGGTGCCCTGCTCATTGCGTTTATTCATATAAAACGAGGGGTCAAAGGCGTTGTGATCCAGCGGTTGCTCTTTGTCCTGCGGATAGTCTTTGCGTAAGGGATGCCCTTCAAATCCCTGGTATAGCAAGATGCGACGCAAATCCAGGTGCCCATCAAAGGTGATGCCGAACATGTCGTAGACTTCACGCTCAAACCAGTTCGCCCCCTCCCATACCGGCATCAGCGAGTCGATGCGTGGGTCGTCATCCGGGACAGGTACCTTGAGGCGCACGCGCTGATTATGCGGGAGAGAATACAGATGCGCCACCACCTCATAGCGCGGCGTGCACCCCATCGCGAGGTAGTCAACTGCCGTCAGGTCCATCAAAAAATCGTAGCGCAGGTCCGGATCATCGCGCAGAAATCGCATGATATCGCGCCAGGCGGAGCGCTGCACGACCAGCGTATCGTCCCCGTGTGCGGCGTGCTGCGCCAGAATGGCCGAGCCAAATCGTTGCTGCAGCCTGACGCTGGTAATAGATGCATCGCTCATCAGTCTCTCCACATCGCCATGCGCTTAATCCCACTCCAGGGCACCACGCTGCCAGGCATAGAGAAAGCCAACCGCCAGAATCACCAGGAACGCCAGCACGGCCATCAGGCCGGGTAGACCGAGCTGACGAAATACGACCGCCCAGGGATACAAAAACGCCACCTCGATATCAAAGATGATGAAGAGCATGGCGACCACGGAAAATTTCACGGGTACCTGGGCTCCAGGCTTGTTGATTTGCTCCATACCGCATTCAAACGGCAGCACCTTCACGGGCGTTGGCCGTCGCGGTCCCACAAAGCGTGACAGGCTCAGCAGTAAGAGACACACGACAGCCCCAAGAAGGAACGTAATAAAGAGAGGCAGCATGGTCACGGCCGTCGCTCCTCACGTGCAGAGATAGTGACGTTCTGCCTGCCGCATGCTGCCTGCTGCATGCCCTCACAGGGTTGTGCTAACATAGTTTTCTGCACCTGCATTTGCTCCAGAAGATGGGCGGTAGAGGCGTCCATAGGGCGTAGAAACGTGGATGGGTACACGCCAATCCACACGATCATCAGCACCACGGGCACAAGCAGCGCTATTTCACGCGGCGAAAGATCGCTCAGGTGGCGATTTTCCTCATGCGTGATCTCGCCATACATCACCCGCTGATACATCCATAACATATAGACGGCCCCGAGAATAATACCAGATGCTGCGAAGACCGCGAAGGATGGCCGGTACTCAAATGTGCCCAGCAAGATCAGAAACTCGCCGACAAAGCCATTGAGGCCGGGCAGACCAATGGACGAGAACATGATCACCAGAAAAAACACCGCAAAGATCGGCATCTGCCGCCACAGGCCACCGTAGGCAGCAATCAGGCGTGTATGCCGACGCTCATAAATCATCCCCACCAGCAAAAACAGGGCGCCCGTGCTCAGACCATGATTCACCATCTGCAGGACGCTGCCCTCGATCCCGGCCGTCTGCCGCGAGAAGATGCCCAGCACCACAAACCCCAGGTGGCACACGCTCGAATACGCCACCAGTTTTTTCACATCTGGTTGCACCATGGCGACCAGCGCCCCGTAAATGATGGAAATGATCGCCAGTACGGCAATGG
>JBMDXC010000264.1:0-3346 GCA_048594805.1 Candidatus Entotheonellaceae bacterium
AGAGTTTATAGTACAAAGAAGTCTTTCTAAAAACAGGCTTTAAAATCAATGCTTTCCTAATAGGACCTTAACAGGGGTGGTCCATGATGCCTAGCTCCCTCCAGCGTTCCTCTGATAGGAGAGCATATCATGACTACAGGCACAGCAACCTTTTTGTTACGCTTCCTTCAGGAGATGGTAAATTGATAGGGCGAATGGGGAGATGTATATAATGGACGAAGCTCTCGCCAGAGAAGTGCTATCCACAATCGCCGCCCCAGGAGAACGCCAGGCGTGAAGATGCGTCAATAGGCCATGGGAGGAACGCCAGCATGAGTGAGACAAGTATCGTCTGGGAGCAAAATGGGCCCTACTGTGTTTCAGGAATCTTCATCGTGAAAGACGCGCAGGGAAATGAGGTTGATTGCTTTGGACAAGACACCGTGTACCTGTGCCGTTGTGGCTATTCAATCAATAAGCCTTTCTGCGATGGGAGCCATGAAGAGAAAGGGTTTGTGGGCTGATGTCTCCCAGTGCTTCGATCTCTTCCAGGCACCAGTTACAGACAGTGGCGCAGAACTGCGGGAGATGTCCCACCATGAGATGCCGTACATGACGGATAGTAACCGCTGCGCCACGGCGACATTTTCCGGTGGCTGTGTCTGGTGCCTGCAGCCGCCGTTTGACCACCTGGATGGGGTCGTTGCCACAGTCGTTGGCTATACTGGAGGGCGTAAGACGCATCCATCCTATGAAGACGTGACTACCGGCCGCACAGGACATGCGCTGGCCGTGCAGGTACTCTACGATCCGCGCCGGATGTCGTATAGTCAATTATTGGACATCTTCTGGCACATCATCGATCCTACCGTACCCAATCGGCAATTCTGTGCCAAAGGGGCGCAGTATCGCGCTGCTATCTTTTACCACGATGAGACCCAAAAGCATTCGGCCGAGGCGTCAAAACAGGCCATAGCAGCCTCACAGCGCTTCGCCGAACGTATTGTCACCAGGATCGCTCCCCTGGGGACATTTTACCAGGCAGAGGCATGCTATCAGCACCTCTATCGTATGCATCCACAGTGCTATAAGCTTTGCCGCGCCGCCTGCGACCGTGATCAGCGGCTCCTGGAGCTATGGGGTGCACTCCCACTTGATGCGAGGGACGGCCACGCTTGGGACTACAGAGCAACATCGGGCGCATAAGGTGCAGGAAGGACGAGACGACGTACACTCGCATGGAGAAGTGTTACCGCATGGCTCATAGAGAGGATGCGTCACTCATCTCTGGCGCAGTGAGCGAATGCCCTTCGCTCACGCTGGCCTTGCGAAGCATGACATCACTTGTATAAGGAGAGCGTCGCTGTGGTGAGAAATATTTTTCGGGCCGCCCTCGAGATGCTGGACGGAGGAGGGCATGCTGTATTGGTGACCATCGTGTCTGCGGAGGGCTTCGTCCCCGTCTCTGCAACGAGCAAGCTGCTGGTGACGTCAACTGGCACACTCCTGGGGCGGTCAGGCAGTGATATCCTGGATGCAGACGTCCGTGCGGAAGCACAGCGGGTCTTGGCACAAGGCCCTCATAGTCTCAGGCAATTCTGCAGGCTAGACAAAGAGGCTGCGGCCAGTGGATGGTATCGTGCGTGGACGGCTGAACTAGTCATTGAACCTCTCCAAGAACAGGGGCACGAAATCTTACGCGCGCTCGTTGCTCTGGAGGACACGGGACATCGTGGCACGCTCGTGACCATCCTCACGGAGCATCCGCAGTACCCCACAGGTCAACGCAAGCTCCTGGTGTGTGACGACGGCACGCTGGTTGGTAGGCTGGGTGATGGGCGGCTCGAAGCGATGGTAAGGCATCGCGGACAAGAGGTGTTGCTCAGGGAACAGGGTATCATCGAGGCATACTGCACTGAGGATGGCAGCACATTGCGGCTTTTGCTGGAGCCGATACTGCCCACACCAAGATTGTCGGTGTTTGGTGGGGGGCATATTGTCTCGCCTCTGGTGCGCGCCGCAGCACTGGCCGGCTTCAGAGTCCGCGTCATCGATGACGATCCTGCCTTTGTCAACCAGGAGCGCTTTCCAGACGCCGATGCTACGATCGTTATGGCGTTTCAACGCGTGGGGGAGGTGTTCGACTTTGGCCAGGACGATTATGTCGTGCTGATGACCCGGGGCCATGCGCATGACCATACCATCCTGGAGCAGATCTACGATTGTCCCGCCCGCTACCTGGGTATGCTCGGCAGCAAGCCCAGAATTGCCAGGATCTGGCAACTCCTCGAAGCCAAGGGCATTGCGCGGGAGTGGCTGGATCGGGTACATGCGCCGATTGGCCTCAATATTCATGCCCGGTCTCCCGAGGAGATCGGCATTAGCATCTTGGCAGAACTCATCCAGGTGCGGCGCACGCGCCCTGTCGTGATTTCCCAACGCAAGGCCCAGCGCTCCTAGACTTCATGATCTCTGCATGGCTTATGAGGAATTGATCTGGACGGGAGTGTTGACCCGGCGCAAGTGAGATGGACACTCCTCAGTAGCTTATGCCTCGGAGTGGCATTTCGCAATGATCGGACCGCTCTTCCAGCTCGTGGGTGAGGCAGTGTGGGGAGGACCGTGTGTCTATTTGGTGGATGGCCCCGTCTGTATGGATCGGCTATTGATGTACGGGACCTCTGCACGCACTCGGCGTATAATACCGCTCGTGTTGCCCCTTCACACTTCCATCTTGACTGCCTGACACACCTGTAAGTGAGTGAGCTGCTCTTGACCCTACCCTCAGGTCTCCGGTAGTCTGCAAGTATGAGACCATGTGGCACAAGCATGCACAGGAAAGGCACAGCCCATGATTGAGAAACGACCGTTTGGACGCACTGGCCACCTGAGTACGGTCACGCTCTTTGGTGCGGCGGCACTCAGCCGCGCCACCCAGGCAGAAGCGGACCGTGTGCTCGATATCCTCCTGGAATATGGCGTCAATCATATCGATGTCGCGGCCCGCTATGGGGACGCTGAATTGCGTATTGGCCCATGGATGGCACGGCACCGCCAGGATTTCTTCCTCGCTACCAAGACCGGGAAGCGTCTCTACCGGGACGCGCGTGATGAGATTCATCGCTCGCTCGAACGCCTGCGGGTCGATGTGATTGACCTGATTCAGCTGCACGCCCTGTTTCATCCTGATGACTGGGACCTGGCCGTGGGACCAGGCGGAGCGCTCGAAGCGGCGATTGAAGCACGGGAGCAGGGTCTCGTACGTTTCATCGGGGTCACGGGGCATGGCTGGACGATTGCTGCCATGCATAAGCGCAGTCTGGAGCGCTTTGACTTTGATTCTATTCTCCTGCCCTACAATTACATC
>JBMDXC010000265.1:0-1981 GCA_048594805.1 Candidatus Entotheonellaceae bacterium
GACAAGGCGATCAAAACACAGATAGACCAGATGGCTCTCTGGCATAAGAAGTTTGCTGATTTGCTCAATATTGTCGTGATCGTGAAAACGAATCTGCACACCAAAAAAACGGCGCATGTGGTGCTTTTCAGCAGTGACGTAGGGCTAGGCTATGCGCAAGTGATCGACTACTCTCGGTTGCGCTTCCAACTGGAGTTCAATTTGAGAGATGCGAAACAATATTGGGGTCTCGAGGACTTCATGAGCGTCAAAGAAAGACCGGTGTATAATAGTGCCAATCTCGCGATGTTTATGGTCAATGTCTCCCATGCCTTGATGCGCCCGATGCGGGCACAGTGGCCGGCCTTCAGTGTCAATGACCTCAAAGCCTGGTTTCGTGGGCAGAAATACGTCGTCGAAACGTTACCATTGCTTCCGGAACCGCTCGATTCTCTTTTTATTGATCAGGTCGTGGCCCAAATGGCTGCACTCGGGCGGATTAACCATGCTGTCAATCCTGCTTAACTGGCGACGGTATTGCTTGCATAGTTACCACTTTTATATAGAGGCTGGCATCCCCAAGAGCCAGGTCTTGCTCTGGGTCTACGGGGAGCAACTCCGCGCCGTCTTGGATAATGTGGTCCTCGCCGAATATCACTGTCGGTATGATGGGCACGCGCGCAAAGTGAGGGATATCCACACGGGGACCTTCTACGCGACACGCTTTGCCTCGCCCCAAGAGGCCCTGATCCCGTTGAATCCGCAGGAATCCCTGGGGCTCTATCGCCCCAGGGCTCCGCGGCGCCAGGCGCCCCAATGTGTTCCCAGACAGCAATTGGTGCTCTTTGAGCTGATGTCAACAGGGTAACAGGGCACCACAGGCCTACTACGAGGGGCGCCACGAGGCCTGCGCGAGGAGAAGCAACACAGAGGACAGCTGCTATGCGCTTATCGCAACTCCAGAAACACATCCTCCGATGGTTGCTTGCTGACTATCAACGGAGCAAGGGGGTAATCGCGAGCAGTCACTACGAGTTAGTGCGTGCTTTGCAGCGGGACAAAGGCAATATAAGTCATAGCCTGCAAACGCTGGAACGCCACGGCTTACTGATCATTGGACGGTCATCGGGAGGCCAGGCGGAATCCCTGGTCCTCACACCAACAGGGCAAAAACGAGCCGCTCTGTTGGCAGGAAGTTGTGATTAAGAGAAAAAATACATAAAACCACATAGTTGCTATGAAGGTGGTCGTGCGTGTCTCTCCTCTGGTTCGCCAGTCTGCAGCCTCAGAGGCTCTTGGGAAGACCCTCCAGACACAGTCGGCTGCACTCCGCATATATGTAAAGGAAACCATGGCGAGCTTTGTAGCGACCGTCACCGTAGCAAAAAGGTGCCGTCCATCAGGCCATCATGACATCTCAGCGGCCCTCGCCCTCCTGGTGACGCCCTCGCAGCCGGCTGTGCGGACGCACGTCGCCTGCTCAGCCCAGCTTCCCTGACCGCTTCCCACCACCGCAGCGTGCTCACACCCCTACTAGCTGTGGCCACGGGGGGGACGCGAAAGAGCACCTCGCGCAGCGTCCAGACATGGTCGGTGAGCCCCGCTGCCATCGCCGGAGGACAGGGCTGCCCCAGTTTGGCTGAACCCGTGCCGTTGGTGGGGACCGGCTGTGGCAGCGGCTGGCGTAAGCTGGCATGGGGCAAGCAGAAATTATAATAGCAGTGGAACACAGCCACCTGCTGCCGCAACCCGTCTTCGCCCTTGCACAGCGTGCTGACCCGTCGCCCGACCGCAGCGACATGCTGCCGGAGGGTGAGGTTGATCCACTCCACGAATGCTGTGTTAATGTGCCAACCAAGTCCGCTCAATTTATAGCAGTTTGTAGCTCGTAAATACTGGCTGAGACGCTATGCCACTCTTCATCGTTTTCGAGTCAATCTCGTGCAAAAAGGAGGGCCTCAGAGAGGCGTATACCTCTATGTATAGACTAACTCCAACCATC
>JBMDXC010000266.1:0-16161 GCA_048594805.1 Candidatus Entotheonellaceae bacterium
TTGCTCACCTTTGCCAAGCTGATTGGCGATCTCACCCCAGAAGAAGTGGTCGGGGTTGTTGCGACCGTTGAAGGCGGCGATGTCAGCGACCTCGAAGGCCTGCGCGTGGGGAATGCCGCCACAATACTGCTTGCGCAGTGCGGGATGCTTCGCAAGCAAGCCGAAGCCGACGAGCAGGTGGGTCTTGCCGCCCCCCATAGCCTGCTTGAGGTGAAAAACACCTTGGGTCGAAACGCCAGCGAGCCGGGCAATGCCCTCGCTGATGAGGTCCTGCATACCCTGGGTGATATAGGTCTTCTCGAAGAACTGGGTGCCGTCACCTTCCACAGTAATCAGCTCGTCAAGCTGCTCGATCTGGTCGCTGAGCTTGATGGAAAGCGCATTGGGTTGGAGCTGACAGGCATCGCAGACGGTTTGCATGGTCGTGCCTCTTAGAAATCACGCTATATTACAGGCGGTTAGGCATCTGGCGAGCAAGAGCATCTGGCCATCGTCAGAGCTGGTGATGAACCTACCCTCCAGACCGCCCGCGCCCCATCCTACATTTTACACGAATCCTTAGACTGTCCCAACTGGGACGCTACTATCGCAGACATAGTCTGCCGCCTTGGCAACCTTGCCTTACGAAAGGCCACAAATTGGCTCTATCCCTCTGCGACCAGAGCCATGGCCCGGCGCTGGAGTTTCGGCTACAATGTGCGCCAGACGGCCTGGGGTCTCACCGTGGGACGCTCGGGCAGGCGGGAAAACAGTCGGAGAGCTGGAGGCGCGCATTCGCTATGGATCTGGAATTGAAGGACAAGGTGGCCATTGTGGGTGGAGCAAGCAAGGGTTTGGGCCGGGCCTGTGCTGATATCTTGGCCGAAGAAGGGGTCAAGGTGGCTCTATGTAGCCGGACCCAGGCCGACTTGGAGCAGGCGGCCCAAGAGATTCGTGACGCGACCGATACGGATGTGCTGACCTTTGCCGGGGACCTCGACCACTACGACACCATTCGCGACTTGATCGCCACCACGGTCGCTCGCTTCGGACGTCTCGATATCATGGTGAATAACTCCGGTGGTCCCCCACTGGCGAGGGCTTATAACGCCACGGAAGAGCAGTGGGCGACTGCCGTACAGCGCTCCCTGTTGTTCTTTGCACGTATGTCCAGAGAGGCCATTCCCCATTTGAAACAGCAAGGTGGAGGCCGTATTATCAACATTCTGGCCAGTACCGTGTATCAGCCTATCCCCAACCTGGCGCTCTCAGGGGCTACGCGCATGGGTGTCGTGGCGTTCGCCAAAAGTTTAGCGGATGAGGTGGGACGGGATGGCATTCTGGTCAATAACGTCTGCCCTGGCTCCATTCTCTCTGAACGTATGCTCTCTAATGTCACAGCACGGGCCAAGGAACTAGGCATTTCAGTAGAGGAGGGACTGGCCCAGCGCGCTGCCGAAACCGCGGTGGGACGCATTGGGGAACCCAAGGAATTGGCGTATCTGGTGGCGTTCCTGGCCTCGGGCAAGTCCAGCTACATCACCGGCACGACGATCCTCGTGGATGGAGGTCTCGTGCGCTCGGTGTTGTAGGGCAACCATGCAGGAGAAGGACAGCGGCGAGGCCAGAAGGCGAGCGCTGTCCTTACGCATATACTTGCCGCATAAGATACTGATAAAAATCATCCCGGAGCCAGTCTTTCTCAATATTCAAGGCATAGACACAGGTCTCAAAATGAGCGGCCAGCTTGCGAAATAACGCCGCCGTCGGTCGGAGACCGTCCATGGTTGATACCGTCGCATACGCTTGTTTGCCCTGGGCCACATAATAATCGGGACTGATGGGTCGCCGCCGGCGCTGCAGACTCTCCGGGAACATGCCCACGATAAACAGTGCATAATCGCCAAGGTGTTTCTGGGTGTCCCGCGCGTGCGCCTTATCACCGCGTTGACTCTCGAGCTGGAAGTCAACCAGGTACTCCAGACGCCGACCTTTAGCATCGCGCACACGGTACAGGTTATCTATGTGGGTAAAATCCACGAGTAGCCCAGTCACGTAGACTGTAAGCTCCGGATCCGTGTGGCCAACTTGCTCGAAGCTCGCTGCGGTCAGGCTACGCAGGAGGTGGCGGAGCGGATGATTCTCAGGTATGGGCTGTGGTCTTGCAAGTTGCGGCAACATAGCGTCTGTACTCTCCATGGAAAAGCACCTACCAACAGGCTAGTGACATTATAGAAATGCTACCACCTCACAGTCAAATTTTCCCTGTGTCACTTGTTAGCAGTCCTAGGTATTGATTGCTAACAGATCTCCTGTGGTACATTTGTCAGACTCAGGCCAATTATACTATACGTTGAGTCACCGAGTTGAGGTGACAATCTAGAAGCCTTTTCGGCAGAGCAGTGTGAGAATATTAACGTCAGAGGCATACTTCTGCACATGTGCAGAGAGAGTGTGTCTGCTACAGGGCCAAGGCTCCAGTTCCCTCTTCCATTCTTATTTGCTAAATAGCCTTGGCAAAATACGTGCCAGGTGACTTTGTATGACGCATGCGAACCTTACGGTACGAGAACAGAAGGCAAGAGAGGAAAAACAGAAGCCTGTACAGAAAAATCCCGCCGTCACCGACATTTATGTCTGAAGAGGCGTAGAAATCGACAAGAATATTCCTCTGCTGTGGTTGTGCAGCAAGAGCCTAGATCCTCTTCGAGCAACACCCCTTCCTCAAAATATGTAACCTTAATGTACTGTTTGAAGCGTCAAAAAATGTAATTTTATGCTGAAAATAATTTAGTCACCCTCTTGATAGACGAAAAAAAAGGTGTCATTATACTAAGGCGATAAAAGAGTACGTATGACTCAGGCAGATGTGGCATGATTCTTGCCCCCTTATCTTTACAGGGCGAAGAGCAGGTCTATCGCTCGTGGAAGTCCAAGTGGAGAAAGGGTAAGAGGATGACTGAAGAAGGCACTCTGGGGATCGTACGGCTGGAGAACACCTACAAGGTACAATATGCGTCGAATAATCCTGGCAGTATGGACCACCAGTATTATAAGTGTACTGACGAGGCAGAGTTGGGAGCGTTTCTACAACAACTAGAGATTGATTCGTGGTATATCAAAGAGGCATTGGCAGAGCTTTGGAAAGGACGGCTTGCAGCCCTTCCTATTGTATTATCTGCGGAGCAGATTCAGGAGTATTTTGCCTCATAACCGCACGTCCATTACAAACGCGGACAGACCATTTTGGCGTATGCCTTGGGATAATGCGCTCCATGTTTGGAGCGCATCCCTTGTCTCGGCCAGTGTTTCGACCAACTTACTTGCCCTATCTATACAGACTCTGGCGTGTGTGGCATACTAGCTGCATGTACACATTACCCCAAACGATACACACAAACATTTCCAAGTCTGCTGCACGCGTAGCGCGTCGCATTCACCTGACCAACTATGTAATGGAGAGAGCATGCGCCGCCGCCGCCGTGTAAAAATCGTCGCAACCCTGGGGCCAGCTTCACGGGCGCCACACCTGATCCACCGCTTATGCGAAGCGGGCGTCGACGTCTTCCGCATTAATATGAGCCATACCGACCATGCTACCCTTGCCGACTATGTGGAGGCGATCCGCGAGGTCGAGCGCGCCGTGGCGCGGCCCATTGGCATTCTCGCTGATTTGCAGGGACCGAAGCTCCGCATTGGTGCACTGGCGGGTGGTGAGGTCACGCTCGAAACGGGTGCTACAGTGCAGCTCACCCTCGACCAGGGACTCGGTGACGCCACGTGCTTATGTCTGCCTCACCGGGAAGTGTTCGCAGTCCTCAAGCCGGGCAGTCCGCTCCTGGTCGACGACGGACGTGTGCGTTTGCGGATCACAGAGGCTGGGCCGGAGAGCGCCGTGGCGCGGGTCGAACTCGGCGGGCACCTGACGGATCGGAAGGGTGTGAATGTCCCCGGCGTGGTGTTGCCGCTTGCGGCGCTGTCGGCGAAAGACCGTGCGGACCTCGACCGTGCCCTGGAACTCCAGGTCGACTGGATTGCGCTGTCCTTTGTGCAACGGCCCGAAGATGTTGCAGCGGCGCGGCAGATTGTAGCCGGACGTGCTGGGGTCCTGGCGAAGCTTGAGAAGCCCGCAGCCATCGACCAGCTTGAGGCTATTATCGAGCAGGCGGATGCGCTGATGGTAGCGCGCGGTGACCTGGGTGTGGAACTGCCGCTTGAATATGTGCCCGGCCGTCAGAAGCAGATTATTCGCGCCGCACGCCGGGCCGGGAAGCCCGTGGTGGTGGCGACCCAGATGCTCGAGTCCATGATTACGAACGCGATGCCGACACGTGCTGAAGTATCAGATGTGGCCACCGCCGTGTTCGAGGGCGCAGATGCCGTGATGCTATCAGCCGAGTCGGCAATCGGACAATATCCGGTCGAAGCGGTTGGGATGATGGACCGGATCGCCTGCTCGGTCGAAAGCGACCCCTATTATCGTTCAATCATCGATGCCCAGCGCAACGAGCCCGAGGCCACCACACCCGACGCCATCATGGCGGCGGCGCGCCAGGTTGTGCAGACGCTGCAAGCCGCTGCCATCGTGAGCTGGACGAGTTCGGGATCGACCGGCTTACGCGCGGCCCGTGAAAGGCCGAGCGTGCCGATCATTGCACTCACGCCGGTGCAGAGCACCGGGCGCCGGCTCGCCCTCGCCTGGGGCTTACACTGTGTGGTGACCGAGGATGCCCATGACTTCGAGGACATGGTCGAGCGCGCCTGTCGCATTGCTTGTCGCGAAGGATTTGCGGCCCCTGAGCAGTCCATAGTCATCACTGCTGGCGTCCCCCTGGGCACGCCGGGTGCCACCAATCTCCTACGCATCGCTCGTATTGGACGGCATGCCGGCGGCTTTGAGGCGGCCTCGTAAAGCGTATGACGCCGTTTGTCAGTCGGCCAGAGCGGCGACTTTGACCTGATTTTTGAACGTCGGCATCACCTCGGTGGCAAAAAGTTCGAGTTGTTCGCAGATGACGCGCTGTGGCGTGCCGATGACGGATCCTACGTTGATCTCCTCCAGCCCTGGATAGCGCTCCTGAAGCGCCTGGATCTTCTCAATTATCACCTCCGGCGGCCCCACCAGCCAGGAGCCGGCCGCGACCGCCTGTTCGAGTGTGGGGAGCCCCGCCGAGCGCGCTCGCTTGGGATCCCCCAGGGCCGATATTTGCGCTTCCGTAAGACCACGCACAAACCCCAGCGGGCCGAACATTTTCATATTTTCCTCGAAATACGGGCGCGCCTCCTCGATGGCTTTTTGTTCGGTTTCAGCAATGTGGAAACTGTGGCCAATGATGAGATCGGTGCCCAATTCCGTTGCGTGGCCGTGGCGGGCCAGGGCGTCACGATAGGCGTGCACCACTTGGTCAGTAGCGCCCCCAGGTGCTGCCCCCCCGCCAATAATGCCCTTGATGCCGTACTTGGCCATGAAGTCCATGGCCCGCGCACTGGCACTGACGATCGGTTGCCAGCATTCGACCGGCACGGTGCGGGGTTTGGGCACCAGCGTGATGTTCTCCAGCTCATAGCTCCGATAGGGAATGCGGGGCGGAATGGTGTAGTGCTTGCTATAGTGTGAGAAGGCGCGACTGTTGAACGCCTTGAAGATGATGTCAACCTGGTCTTCGAACAGCTCGCGGTTGGCCTCGTTGTCGATCGCCGTGCTGGGGGCGCCGAGCACCTCGCACTCCCGGGAGTGGTAGCCACGGCCCACCCCAAAAATGATGCGGCCGCCGGTGAGGCGGTCGGCGACGGCGAAATCTTCCGCCAGCCGCAGGGGATGCCACATCGGCGCGACGTTAAAGCCACAGCCAAATTTGATGCGTTTGGTGAGATGGGCCAGGTGCACAAACAACAGCAGCAGGTTGGGGATACACTCGTATCCTTCCCGCTGAAAGCGGTGTTCGGCAGCCCAGAACGTGTCGTAGCCGAGCCGGTCCATCAGCGTGACAATGGCTTCGGTTTTGTCAAGCACGGTGGCGAGATGCTCGTCAGACAGCCACCGCTCATTGACCGGGGTGCCCTCCAGCCCAATGTTCTCCAGGTCGACGTGCCCTGCATACAGACTGCCAAAGCGTGTGATCATCGCGCCTCTCCTTCTGCTGTGCTGCTATCACTGCGGCATTGTGAGAGCACTGAATGGCATCAAGAGCCCTCCTGGTATAGACCCAAGAATGTACCAGGATGACTCTGGCAGGGCAAGAGAGCTTGTCGCACCGGTTCTCGCGGTGTTGCATAGGTGTATCTGAGAGAGTATAAGAACTGCGTTTCGCTCAGCATACCGTTTATAGCATGTACAAGGAGGCAATGTGGCACGGATACCGCTCGTAACTAGAGACGACATCGCTGAGGGGGAAAAGGGCGCATACGACGCCTTTATGCAGAGCCGAGGCAACCGCCCCAATGTAGGACCCTACTCGCTGCTCCTGCACATGCCGGAGATGGCACAACGGCTCGAGGCGCTGCGGCTTTACATCCGTGGTGAAGCGAGCCTGCCGCAGAAGCTCCAGGAACTAGTCATGCTTACCGTGGCCCGGGAGATGGACTGTGCCTTTATCTGGTATGCCCACGCCGCCGCCGCACGCCAGGTAGGGGTGCGGGACGATATTGTGGATAACATCAGAGAGAAGCGTGAACTGACCACCCTGGACTCTGACGAGGAGACAGTCGTGCGCTTCACGCGGGAGCTCCTGCAAAACCGCAAGGTGAGTCAGTCCACGTTCGATGCGGCCATGGCTCACTTCGGGCAACGTGGCATGATGACTTTGACGAACCTGATCGCTTGTTACGCCGTGCTCGCCTACAACATGAATACGTATGAGGTAGAGGCACCAGCACACCCGACCGAGAAGGCGTTGCCCGTAGCGTGACAGGAGAACTGACGCCTGAAGCTCGTTCTGCTGTCAGTATGCCAGTACTATTGGCATACGCACAGCCACACGCAGTCCCCCCTCAGGGCGATTGGTCAGTGTAATATCACCACCGTGCCCGCGCACAATCGAACGTGCGATGGTCATCCCGAGCCCGACACCGTCCGTCTTGCAGCGGCGCGCGTCTTCAAGCTGTACAAACGGCTTAAAGACGCGCTCCAAGTCCGACGCAGCAATGCCAGAGCCATCGTCGTCGATGGTAATGCACAGCACGTCCGGCTCCTCGGTGAGCTTCACCCAGGCGCGCTGGCCGTAGGTGACAGCGTTCTCGATCAGGTTGCTGAGCGCCCGCCTGAGGCTCACCGAGCGACAGCGATATAGCGTCTTCCCAGGCCCTGTAAAGGTCACGTCCTTGCCCGTGTCGCTCAAGTCATCACACACACTTTGGATCAGCGCGTCAAGATCGAGCAGACGGGTGTCTTCCTGAACCGCCTCTTCCCGCACGAACGCGAGAGTGGCCTCGGTTATACCCTGCATCTCGTCGAGAGTAGTGAGGATTTTACCGCGCGTGTCTAGCTCATCAATCAGTTCCGCGCGCACGCGCAGAGCAGTGATAGGCGTGCGGAGATCGTGTGAGATGGCGGCCAGCATATGTGTGCGGTCCTGCACAAAGCGTTCAAAGCGAGCCTGCATGTGATTGAACGCCCGGATTGCCTCCTGGACATCCAGCGGACCTTGCTCAGCCAATGGTGGCACGGTTTCGCCGCGACCAAAGCAGTCCGCTGCCAGGGCGAGACGTGCCAGTGGCCAGGTGATACGCCGTCCCATAAACATCATGAGCCCGGAAAGGACCACGGCTGCCAAGCCGAGGGATAGGAGCGTTGACCACCGCCAGAAGGGCTCCGGGGGCGGCGCCAAGCTGACGGCGTTCAGCCAGCGGCCATCTCCCAGTTGCACCGCGACGACCAGGTCGGTCGCCCCCCATGGGGTGGGACCCCACCTTCCCTGGGCGTGCGTATCGCGGGGGCCATGCCGGCAGGTACGTCCATGTTCATCAGGTCTTTTCATGGAGCCGAACTCAATACGCATGCCAGTGCTATCAGTACCGAGCAGAGTTGATAGACGCTGGTGCAAGCGCTGGCTGTTACGAGTCACTGTGCTCGTGTTCAACCCTGGTTCAGGGGCGATGCTCAACTGCAGCTCACATGAACTGATCGCATGACTCATCCGCTCAGACAAATCGGCTGGCGTCTCAGTGAGGAGGTGGACCACGGAGGCAATACGCGGCAGCGTATTCTCATCGTGCATCGCCTCCATGGCATGCGGATGCTGCAGGCGGGACATCACGAAACTCAGCCCCTGGGCAATGCCGAGTCCGATGAGTACCAGGGCAATCATCTGACCGCGCAGACTTTGCGGCCAGGAGGAGCGCCTCATCGCATCACCTTGGCCGTGAAGCTATAACCGCCACCCCAATGCGTTTTGATGAGCTTTGGTCGTTTGGGATCGGCTTCAATTTTCTTGCGTAGACGGCTGATCCGGTTATCGATACTGCGATCAAACACGTCCGCGTCACGGCCACAGGTCAGGTCGAGAAGCTGGTCACGGCTGAGGACCAGCTGTGGATGGTGCAGAAACACATTAAGTAGCACAAACTCAGCGGTGCTGAGTGGGACTGCCACGCCGTCTGCATCCGTCAGCTCACGCCGCCGCACGTCTAGCGTCCAGCAGTCGAAGCGTAGCGTATCATGCGCCCACGCCTGTCGTTGCGGCGGCAGGGCGAGGGTCCGGCGCAGCACCGCTTTGATCCGTGCCAGCAGCTCGCGCGGATTGAACGGCTTGGTCACATAGTCGTCTGCGCCCATCTCTAGCCCCACCACGCGGTCGGTGTCCTCCGTCATAGCCGTCAGCAGAATGACCGGTACGCCTGTAGTCTCGCGCAGAAAGCGGCACAGTGCTAGCCCGTCCTCTCCGGGCATCATAATGTCGAGTACAACCAGGTCAATAGCCCAGGTCGTCAACATTTGGCGTGCCGTCGCGGCATTGCTCGCAGTACTAACCCGGTACCCGCATTTGCTGAGATAGGCACTGAGCGAATTGCGTATGTCGTGGTGGTCGTCGACCACTAGCAGGTGTGGTTGTGCGTTCATAGCCGTATCCTCGGTTGATATCTCACGAGTATGACGTCCTGCTCGCATCCTTGTTCCCCGAAGTTATAACAAATTCTGTCAAAGTCTCTATGATGCGACACTCTGCGACATTCGTCCAGGGCTGTGACAAACTTTTGTGACAATTCTAGAGTTTAATACGGCACATGGGGAAAACCACACCGCCTAGCAAAGCCTGAGAGCAGTATACGAGCGAATCCATGGGGTGCATGATGTCGAGGTTTGCTACACCGCAATACTGCTCAACCCTAACTCTGCCTGCACGACGAGCGTCGCGGTACTAGTCGACTCACATGCTGCATGCCAGCCTAAAGCGGACGATATATGCTCGTGGAGCAAAACCGGCTAGTGGATAATGTCTACACTAGAAAGAAAGGAGGTATGCGCAGGACTGTCTAGAGTGTAATAAGGTCGAGAAAACCGCAGGGCTAGCAATGCAGCTTTGGCCGGCAACCGTCGCTAGTCCTCTCCACGAGGTGTATGCTCATGGTATGTCTAGTTAGCGTATGCTACCACGGGAGGGCGCGCACGGACTCTCTTTTTAGCCCAAGGAGGGTCTGGGTGCGCCTTTTTTTGTTGGTAGAGCCCCTGATGAGGGGAGAACACGTCGAAGCCGACGCACAGATGGAGAGTGAGTACATATGCTGTGGAGGGCTTTCCACTGGTATATGCAAGCCCAATCAACACTCGGAGAAGAGAATCATGCAGAAGACCGGGAAGATACAGCTTCTACTTACGATGGTGGCTGTCTTAGCATTCGGGCTGTTTCATGCTATCCAGGCGCAGTCTTTCCGCGCCAGCGACCCCGGCTTACGGGACGGGCATCCCGGAGCGGGTGGGCCCGTTGCTGGCCTCACCGACGATGAGGCGGAGATGTTCGTAGTGGGGCTGGCAGACTTCTCGGAGGAAGAGGGGGTCGCCGATGGCATTGGCCCACGCTTTAACTTTGTAGGTTGTGCGGGCTGCCATTCACAGCCGGCCATCGGGGGGACGAGCCCGGCGGTGAACCCCCTGTTTCGCGTGACGGAAGAGCTTGGGTTCACGGGTAACGTCATGCCGTGGTTCATCACCCGGGACGGTCCTATTCGGGAGGCTCGCTTCCAGTATCATTCCGATGGGTCCCGCGACGGCGGTGTCCGTAACCTTTTCGTGATCACCGGGCACCGGGATGCCGGACGCTGCAACATCGGGCAGGAGGACTTCGGGACCCCAGATGACCACCCGAACATGATCTTCCGGATTCCCACACCAACCTTTGGTGCCGGACTGATCGAACATATTCTCGATAGCACGATCATGGCCAATCAGAACGCCGACTCGTCTCTCAAGCAAGCCCTCGGTATCAGCGGCCGTCCCAATCGGAACGGCAACGACGGGACGATCACCCGGTTCGGCTGGAAGGCGCAGAACAAGTCACTAGGGATCTTCTCCGCAGAGGCCTACAACGTCGAGATGGGGATCACCAATGAGGGCTTCCAGCAGGAGCGGGACGAGACTGCGAACTGCCAGTACGCCCCGGTGCCCAATGACGTGACTCCGAGCGTTCGCCAGATCGGCGCCATCGAAAACTTCGCGAACTTCCAGCGTTTCCTGGCCCCGCCCATGCCCTCACGCCACACCCCGGGTGGGGCCACATCGATCCACAGGGGGCGTCAGAAGTTCTCAGACATCGGCTGCAACCTGTGCCACACGCCGAGGCTGCAGACCCATTCCTATACCACGGTAGCGGCCCTGGGCAACCAGAACGTCAATCTGTTCTCCGACTTGCTGCTGCACCATATGGGGCCAGGACTCGCCGACGACGTCATGCAGGGCATGGCCGATCCTGACGAGTTCCGGACAGCACCACTCTGGGGCCTCGGTCAGCGCATCTTCTTTCTCCACGATGGGCGCACGACCGACCTCCTTGAGGCAATTCAGGCCCACAAGAGCGAGGGTAACGAACGATTCCGCCCGTCAGAGGCCAACCAGGTGATCGAGAACTTCGACGAGCTCAGCGAGGAGGACAAGCAGGCCCTTCTCAACTTCCTGCGCTCGCTATAGCAGCCATTGCGTTGCGTTTGATGCCTTGCTGGACGTCTGGCTGCGCCTGCTGCAGGTATCCGTGCAGCCAGACGTCCCAGCAACTTGCCTTGCCTGCCTCTGTCAAATACTTTATACAGTGGTGACTCTCTTCTCGCAGAGGCAGATATATGAGCACCTATTGCGTGGGTATAGATATTGGCGGGACGTTTACGGATGCAGCGTTTGTAGACGAGCAGAGCGGGACAGACCAGATCATCGAGGTGCCAGGTACGCCACCGGATCCGTCCGCCGAGCGATGGGGTGATGAGCGTGCAGTCGGCCAGGCACAAGCCTGTGTATATGATCGATGAGCGGGGAAATCAGGCTTGCCCCAGACGCTAGCCCTGAGACCCTCGTACGGCAGTGTACTGGAGCCCTAGGGCTAAACCCGCTCTAAGCAGCGCATGGCATCGTGGAGATTACCAATGCGCACATGGTCGGGGCCATGTACCTGATTTCTGTACAGCGTGGCTACGACCCGCGCTCCTTCGTACTCGTGGCCTTTGGTGGGGCCGGCCCGCTGCCTGCTAACGCTTTGGGGCGCGATCTCGATATCCCCACGGTGTTAATCCCGCTGAGTCCTGGCGTCGCCTCCGCCCTGGATCTGCGCTACAGGAAAGAATGGCACAGCGTGATTATGCAAGGCCATGGTTTCACAGTCTGACCTCGTGCTATGATCGCTGACAGGTACTCTCTGTTGCCCCTCCCAAGGGGAGAGGGTTTTATCGCAGGATGAGGGATAGGACAAGCCTAGGAGAAAGGCCACTATGCAGACCGTTGACCGCATCGTAGAAGTGCTAGAGGAAGCGGGCATTGACCATGTCTTTGGCATCCCCGGTGGCGACACCGGGCGTATTTTTAAAGCCCTTTATCACAAGCAGGATAAGATCAAAGTTGTCGTGGCGCGCGACGAGCAAACGGCGGCGTGTATGGCGGAGATGTATGGCCGTCTGACAGGCCGACCGGGGGTGTTTATGGCGCAGGGATGTTATGCTGCCTCGACCGGCCTCTTTGGCGCTATTGAAGCGGCGTTGGGCAGCTCGCCCATGGTGATCATCACCGACATTACGACCTATGGCGTGCCACCTGGTCACGGGTCCATCCAGTGCGGCGGTGGAGAATACGGCAATTTTGACATTGCCGCCATCTTCAAAGCTGTCTGTAAATTTACCGCGGTGGCGCATAGCCCGGGCGAAGGTGTGCAGGCGGTGCAGCGCGCCATCAAGCATGCTATGACGGGCCGTCCTGGCCCAGCCGCGGCCGTCCTGGCCATTGACGCGCTGCGGGGTGAGATTACCGATGAGACGTTCCCACGCATCTACGACACGCGGGGCTACCTGCACCATGCTGTCAGCATTGCCTATCCCAGTGACGTGGAACGTGCTGCCGACATGCTCCTGACGGCCCAGCGGCCAGTGATTGTGGCTGGCAATGGGGTACACGCGTCAAAAGCCTATGCCGAGCTGCAAACACTGGCGGAGGGCATTGGTGTACCGGTCGCGACCAGTACGCTGGGTAAGGGCACCTTTCCGGAAGTCCACGCCCTGGCTATCGGTCCCATGGGTACGTTTGGTGCCCCGGCGGCAAACAAGGTTGTGGCAGAGGCGGATGTGGTCCTCGTGGTCGGTTGTCGCCTCACCTCTCCTGATACCATCACGGAGAGCCCCAATTTGATCGATCCAAGGCGGCAAACATTGATTCAGGTGGATGTCGAGCCCCGCAATGCTGGCTGGGTGTTTCCGATTAACCTGGGTCTCATTGGAGATGCCAAGGCTGTCCTGCAGCAGCTTAATGACGCTCTCGCCGACGACGTTAAGAAACGTCCCCTATACACCCAGCAGCCGCGTTTTGCGCAGCTGCAGCAGGACAAAAATGAGCTGCTCTACTTTGTCGATGACTACAGCCGCTCCGGTGCTGTGCCCATCCTGCCTCAGCGTCTGGTCAAGGAGCTGTCGGATAGCCTGGCTCCAGATGCCATTGTGTGTGCCGATGCTGGCAACAACCGCGTCTGGATGCTGCGCTACTTCCAGACCCAACAGGCCGGCGCATACTTCGGCACCTACGGCATTGCTGGTATGAGCTGGTCCTTACCAGCGGCCCTCACCGCCAAACTGCTCAACCCCGACCGGCAGTGTGTCTCGGTCTGCAGCGATGGCTTTGCCATGCAGAACCACGTCTTGACCACGGCCCTGCAGTACGATGCGCCGGTGACCTACGTGGTCATGAATGACGCGCAGTTAGGCATGGTGCGACAGGGCCAGGGCGACCAGCCCATTGCCTCAGAATTCGTGCGGACCGATTGGGCCACCGTGGCGCGTGGCTATGGCTGCGTGGGACTGCAAGTGAGTCGTCCTGAGGATATTCAACCGGCGGTGTTAGAGGCTCTGAGCGGTCAGAAACCCGCTGTGGTAGACGTGACTATCGATCCTAAAGAGCCCATGCAAGAGCGCCTGCGTACGCCTTTAGGACTCTACGGCAGCTATTAAGGCGCTGCGTTACTGGCAAGGTGAGAGAGTACGAGGAGCGGGGAGCGCCGCTCCTCAGTCGGTGAGTTCGCCACGTAGCACCGTCACGGCCTGCCCGCTGAGGATGACCCGGTCCCCCTGGACCTGGACCCGTATGATACCGCCGCGTGCGGATGCCTGATAGGCCACGAAGGTATCCTGGTTGAGGCGCTGGCACCAAAATGGACCGAGACAGCAGTGGGCGGAGCCAGTTACGGGGTCTTCATCGATGCCGGCGCGCGGCGCAAAATAGCGCGACACAAAGTCAAAGCCGGCCGAGGTCGCACGACTCGTGACAATGGCGCCCTGTACCGGGAGCGCCTTGAGGAGGGCGAAATCAGGCTGCAGGGCGCGGACGATGGCTTCCGACGCCACTTCGACGAGGTATCTGGCACCAGACGCACGGCTCTCACCCACAGAGAGAGGCGTGACCTGCAAGGCCTGTACGAGCGCCTCAGGAGCTAGCACTGGTTCGACTGGTAAGGCAGGAAAGTCCAGGCTAATCCATGTGTCCTGGCGCGTCGCCGTCAGCAGGCCACTGCGCGTGTGAAATCGTGCAGGCGTACCGGCCGGCAGATGGCCATCCTCCCAGAGGACGTGCGCACTGGCCAGCGTGGCATGGCCACAGAGGGGAACCTCGACAGCCGGGGTAAACCAGCGCAAATCAAAACCATCTGGGCGCCGGCACAAAAACGCCGTCTCGGAAAGGTTCATCTCACGTGCCACGTGTTGCATCCACTGGGCCTCGCGTGGCTTCGGCAGGACACACACGGCGGCCGGGTTACCGGCAAAGGGGGTATCAGTAAAGGCATCTACTTGCACGATGCGTAGTCCCATAGGTATGTTCTCTCCATGACGCCCCTCACCCTATGATACAACCCTCGCCAGGCGCAAGAGGAAGCTGGCTGGGGCCTGGCGCAGGAACAGAATTATTATAGGCGAGGAGCTGCGCCATTTCTGGCAGGGATTTTGTGAGTGGATGCCCGTGCCGCGCAGCCATGCACGCCTCGGCAAACAGGCGAAAATAGGCGTGCAGGACGCGGCTAGCAGTCATCTCGCCGAGCTGTTCCAGGAGTGCAATAGCTACTTCCACGGTGGACAGATGCTGGGTACAGCGTTGGCAGCGCAATCGATACGTAGAAGGAGCCCTAGGTTGAATGGCCATCTTTGGGATACCCTGCAGATACGGACTCCTGTGCAACATCTTTCTGGCCTGGCTCCACGTGCCATCCAGCAGCACGAACGCCGGCACACTGTCAGGCAGCCATGGATGTTCACGTAATCCTTCAAAGAGCGTTGCATCGCCTTGAGGCACAAGCAGATAAGGCAAGAATCGGGGCGCCCTCAGGAGGGTCATGAGCCCTGCCGGAGGGGCGGTACGATACCATGGAAAGAAGCGCGTATGCGGGATACTCGCACCGATCAAACGGGCAGTATTGGTCGGCTTGCGATATTCCTCGGGGTGCATGAGCAGCCAGAACTGCGCTGGCGTGTGAATCGTTGGAGTGCAGGCACAGATACACACGTCTGGTGGCAGATAACAGGTGGGGCAGCGCAGCAATCTGTAGCCGCGCGCGGCAGCGCGGCCTTCTACGGCCATAGACACGTCCCAGCCAGTTTAAGAAGTCAACCCGCACTTATACTCCGGTATGGAGTTTACGCACTTCCTGAGCCCAGATAAGGTATCTCTGCGGGCCTCACTGCGCAAGGTGAGAGCGCTCTTCTCTCCTGCCAACCACCTTGAAGTCTAGGCATGTCATGCATATATTGTACAAAATAATGTCTTGGGTATATCTTCTCATATTCACTGTGCTTGGGAGATCACAGGGACGACAGGACAAGCGATGCCAATGAAGAGTGGCTGAGGAACTGTCGGGTAAACTGTCTATCCATGTGCCCAAAAATACGGTAGAGTATACTGCATGAAGACTTCCGCTGATACGTCGTTGCCCCTCAGTGTCCGTGAGCGCTGGCTCACCACTGCCCTCTTAGGGTTAGGGCTGATCACGTTTGCCGTCGATGCCTCCAATACCACTCTGATCCTGCCCCAGATCATGACCAATCTGCGCGTCGAACTGTATGAGATCCACTGGGTCCTCACGGCCCCTGGGATTGCGCGCACGGTAACTATTGGCGCCACGGGCTGGCTCAGTGGCCTGTGCGGGCCGCGCACGCTGTACTTGCTGTCGATTGGGAGTATGACCATCGGGTCGCTGGGGAGTATGCTCGCCTGGGACTGGCCGGCGCTGGTCTTCTTCCGCATCCTGGCTGGCATAGGCGGGGGGATGATTCCGCAGCTCTCGCAGGCTATCTTTTACCAGATCTTTCCCCCGAGCCAGCGCGGCATGGCTCTTGGATTCGCCCTGCTAGGGTGGTCAGTCGGTCCGGCGTTCGGTCCGCTCATGGGTGGCAATCTACTCGAAGTCGCTTCCTGGCGTGTGGTGTACGCCGTCACCTTGCCCATGAGTGGGCTGGGGTTTGTCCTGTCCTGGTGGTTGTTACCGCCTCTGCGTCGTCCGGAGCGGCGGCGCCTGGATC
>JBMDXC010000267.1:0-4066 GCA_048594805.1 Candidatus Entotheonellaceae bacterium
TCCTCCGGTGCATGGCCCAGGGTGGCCAGTTGGGTGGCGCACTCACGGGCTATGATGGATATACCTTCTATGGGGAAACCTTTGGTGAGGAGTATGGCATCCCCGACCTGGACACCAGCACTGGTCACGAGACGCTCACGCGGCACCTCGCCCAGCATGTGTCCGGAAAGGATGGGGCGCTCCAGGCCCACTGTAATCTCGGTATGTCCGCCCACCAGGGCAATATCCAGGGCTCGACAGGCCTGGCGTATCTGCGTAAAAATGTCCTGCACCAGGGCAGCAGTGGTCCTGGTCTCTGGCAGCAACAGCGTGGCCAGAAACCAACGCGGTGTGCCTCCCATAACGGCGATGTCGTTGGCATTCACCGTGACGGCATAGTGCCCGATGGCATCGGTCGCAAACGTGATAGGATCAGACTTGGCAATGAGCAGGCGATCGCCCATGTCAATCACGGCGGCGTCCTCACCGACACGAGGCCCAATGAGCACACGCGGATCTGTGGGCACGTCCTGCGCCAGCAAGGCAGCGAGGAGGGCAGCCGGCAGCTTGCCCGGTGGGAAAGGATCTGGACTCATACGGTCCGGCTCTGGCGACCGATGTACTGCAGCAGGTCCGCAACGCTTGCTAACACCAGGTCTGCCCCGTGCGCCAGCAATTTCGCATGCGAGCTGTTCCCTGAGAGGACGCCAATAGAAAACATGCCTAGAGCCTTGCCGGCCTGGATATCCATAGCACCATCGCCAACCATGATGGCCCGCGCAGGGGTCGTCCCCAGGCAGTCCAGCGCCGCCTGGAGGTGCGCCGGGTGGGGTTTCACCTGGGCGACCCGGTTGCGTGGCATGAAAGCCTGGCAGTACGTATCAATATGCGGGAACGTCACGCGCACAGCAGCATCGCAGTTGCGGGTCACAATGCCCACACCAATCTGCTCGTGCCGTAGGGCCGCTAAGAGCTCTGGCACACCGGGCAGCAGGCCACTGCTGCGCGCGGCCTCTACCTCTATATCCTGGATGAGTTGCTCGGCATCGCGAGTATAGCGGTCTGCCTGCTCTGGAGAGTGTTGACGTAGCCACCCTGTGGCCCACGTAAGTATCTCCAGGATATCTAAGTCATGTAACTCCTGGGGAGAGATGCCCTGGGCGATAGTAAATGTGTGTAGCTGTTGCCGCATGGCGGCAAAATCCAGGTTCAGCACTGCCAGGGTGCCATCATAATCGAACAGGATCGCCTCAAATGGTGGCAGCATTGCTCATGTCCTCGCTCCTCTTCTGTAATTTGGCCTTACCGGATCCTCCGTAAAGCCCCGTCCTTCAGGGCGGGGATATAAAGAGGGATATTTGAGCGGCTCAATACTGCGCAAACATCTTGCAGACTTCCGTAAGCTTTCCTATATTTGCTCATATGAGCACTGCCACCAAGACTCTCAAACTCCCTTTCCTCCGCCTGAATCGTACGAAAGCCGATGAGTTTGCCCGTTTGCAGACTCTCAATACCGCAACTGCAAACGTCATTCTAGCCATGCCGAAAGACGCACGGCGGACCCTGACCAGTAAATCATTTGCCCATATCGAGATTGGCTCCGCGTGGATCAATCAGACGATCCGCAATGCCAATGCCCGCACGAAGGTCAAACAGTTTCGGTGTCTGCCCCTGGAGACCAATAACCAGAACTGGACACTGCACAAAGTCGGTGATACGTACTCGGTATCCTTTGGCTTGCGTCGTGGCATCAAGAAGCGTGTGTCGCTGGCCATCCATCATGCGGCGCATCAGCGCTGGTTGGATGCAGTGCTCGATGGCACTGCGTCTCCTGGTTCGATCAAACTCTGGTGTTCTCGCAAGGGTATCTGGTATGCTTGTCTCTCGGTGTCGCTGGAGGTTCCCGATGCTGAGCCTACAGGCCGCTGGCTTGGTATTGACCGTGGGCAAAACGTCCCGCTCACTGCGGCGAGGCCCGATGGGCCGATCGTCTTCTGGAAGGCTGCACGTATCCGTCATGTGCGCCGTGTGTATGCTGCACGTCGAAAGAAGCTGCAAGTAGCTGGGAAGCATCGGGCCATCAAGAAGCTTGAATGCCGTGAACGGCGGATTGTGACGCATATCAACCACTGCCTCTCCAAAGACGTGGTGACACTTGCGCACCGCTGCAATGCCGGCATCCGTCTCGAAGATCTCTCGGGTATCCGCCAGCGGAGCAGACAACGGCAGACTACGAAAACGGATGCCGGACAGAATCGGGACTACTGGCCGTTCTTCCAGTTGGAGCACTTCATCACCTACAAGACACACCTGGCCGGTGTGGCGGTTGAGAAAGTGCCTGCGGCGTACACCAGCAAGAGCTGTCATCGCTGCGGGGCACTCGGCACGAGAAAAAAGCATTCGTTGCTCTGCCCACGATGCCACTATCATGCACACGCTGATGCCAACGCAGCGCAGAATATCCGCGATTGGCACGGCCTGTGCTGTCCGCTGGTTCTTGAGGCTCCAGCGGACGGGGCACATGGCATGCCCCTGAGCACGGTACGGGACACGGCTAGCTGATGGCCGGTCGTGGACCAAGAACGTGAACCTCTTTCTGGCACAGTCTGGAATCCCCGGACTTCAGGCTGGGGAGGATGTCAATGTAGCGAAGATACCTTGCGGCGGCAAGCAAAAATGTCGGCAAGAAGTAAGGTAGCGTTGGACTTTCCACGGGGATATAGAGATATCTGGCATATATGTACTACGCGTAGTGAGGAAGCAAGAAGGGTTAGGGCTGCGGCTGCTCCGCTGTAAGCGATCACGGGGTAAACTCATTGAAAATCAATGGGTTAATTTCTTAGGTTTTGCCCATAGATTTTGCTAAGCGCTTGATTTTTCAGTGTTTTCCATTTTTGCTGTAAAAATGGGGTAAATTGCTATCCTTTCAAAATCAATGGCTTATGAATTTGACCCCCTGTGATCGCTTATGCTCCGCTAGATGGCATGCGTAGGGGCGTCGGCCTCGTTCGAAGGGCACACCGCTAGTGCCGTGTTGCCTTTTCCTTCCCCATACAGGACTGGAACCAGATCCTACCGGCAGTCCAATTTTCCGGCGTACTCTGCAAGACGAGCGGACACAACTCCACCAACGCGTGGAGACCCCACAGAGTGGATAGGAATTTTGCATGTTTTCCTCGGTGTCTACCTGTAACCTGCAGGCGTGAGACGCGCCATGAGCCCCTGGTGCAGGGTCCGCAACCGCCCCGGCAGAGGCTCTGCTTGCCATGAGCGCAGGCTACCGTCGCTCTGAGAGGACGCACCACGGCACACCACCCCAGCCACAAGCCCTCCCAGAGGCTGCGGGTCTCAGGGAGAGACCCCCGCGACGGTGGCTTGGCAGGCACACGCGGGGGTGATGGGAGATGGGTCTGCACAGCGTGGCAGACGGCGCAGGATCTTCTGGATCACCTGTCCACGGGTGATGGCGGCGATGAGGCGTCGCGTCCCGTGTTGACACACAGGCCCAGTTGCCAGGGCGAGGGAAAGACCCGCTGGCGCAGTTGGGCACAGTTCCAGCGCGCTGCTCCGCTGCTGGCTTCATCTCCATCCACGCCCTGCTGACGCGCTGTGGGAACGAGGATGGCGCGCCGCGTGCGGTGCCACACCCACCAGAGCGCACCAGATGGACCCGCGGCAGTGGCACGAACGCT
This sequence comes from Candidatus Entotheonellaceae bacterium, assembly GCA_048594805.1. GTDB lineage: Bacteria > Tectomicrobia > Entotheonellia > Entotheonellales > Entotheonellaceae > SXND01. The sequence continues at coordinate 3,672 of JBMDXC010000267.1, forward strand.
GCCAGCTTCTCCAGCCTCCATGCCCTGGAGGGGAAGGCTGGGAAGCGGAAGCCAGCAGGGCTGGAGCTCGAGCTGGCAGCGTACCTTTTGCTTTCCTTGTCCTCACTAAAAATATCTTGCTTGAATAGTGCACGCATGTACAGTATAGTCGACGGCTCTCTCTGTCACCTTCATAACCTCGATGTTGTACGTTGGGTGCACGCATGGCGCCTGCTGTTGCCGCCTACGAACCATGCGATCCAAGCCGCACGGTGCTCTATGATGTCCTCATCAAAAGAATTAACGGCAAAGATCCCTACGATTCTCCGCACCACGATCTCGCAGTATTATGTCAACCAAGCGGTCAAGCGTGGCGTCGAGCGGCAGAAGGTTCAACCGGGGTCGGTGACGTTTAT
>JBMDXC010000268.1:0-8464 GCA_048594805.1 Candidatus Entotheonellaceae bacterium
CATTGGTGATGCTCTCCATGTCGGCCCTTCGCTTTTCTGCTCTGTGTTGCTGTTGTTGCTGTTGTTGCGCGTGTTGTTGCTGCAACACCGGAGGGAGTGGATGAGCTAGGTCGACGCGGTCTGTTATTTAGAGAGTTTGGAGCAAAGCCCACTTCCTCAACACTGAGGGGGTGGGCTTTTGTCGTTTAGGCCCCCGTTGCTGAAGTGGGATGTGGATGGAAACGTTTCTGGCGACTGCAGTGCTCCCCATAGCCATAGTAAAGGAAACGCACATGCCGCACGCTCTTACATGGAAAGAGGCCTTGCCGGGATACCTTTCTCCTGAGCTTGAAGCAGAAATCAACATTTATGCCACCCAGATCGAACTGAAGCGTCAGGGCAAAATCGATGAGCGGGTCTTTGCCGAGACCCGCCTGCGTCGTGGGGTCTATGGCCAGCGCTACGACAACGGCCAGCGCCATGATGGCGTAAGTGTCCAACAACTGCACTACCCCTCCGGGGAGTTGACCAAGGGACCGCAGACGGTCTGGGATGCGCCAGGGATGCAGCGCATCAAAATTCCCTTTGGGGGCCTGACCGCTGAGCAAATGGAGACTCTGGCTGATCTGGCTGAAGAGTATTCTGACGCCATCTGTCATGTCACGACGCGCCAGGATTTTCAACTACACTTTGTCCATATTGACGATACCCCGGACCTCATGCGCCGCCTGGCGGCGGTCGGTATCACCACCATGGAGGCCTGTGGCAATGTGGTCCGCAACGTTACCGGATGTCCCCTGGCAGGCGTGTGCCACGATGAGGGGTTTGACATCACGCCCTACGCGCATGCCCTGGCCTACTTCCTGCTGGGCCACAAGGACACGCAGGATTTTGGACGCAAATTTAAAACGGCCTTTTCTGGCTGTGCGCAACACGCCTGTGGTCTGACCAACATGCACGACCTGGGACTCATTGCCAGCACACGTCTCGAGCACGGAGAGCTGCGCCGCGGTTTTCAATTCTATGTGGGTGGCGGCTTAGGAGCCGTACCACACCAGGCACAGTTACTGGAGGCGTTTGTCCCGGAAGAGGAACTTTTACCGCTGGCCCAGGCAGTTTGCCGGGTCTTTGCGCGTCTCGGAGAGAAGAAGAACCGAGCCCGGGCGCGTCTCAAGTTCCTCGTCGCCAGGCTGGGCATCGAAGAGTTTCGGCGGCTCGTGCAGGAAGAACGGGCGATCCTGCCCGAAGATCCGCGCTGGACAGCCTATCTCGACACACTCCACGGCACTGACGACCAGCCCACGCGCCCTGGTGCTCCTCTCGGGCCAGCCCCCTACCCTGCCGGATTTCAGTCCTGGTTCGAGACTAATGTCTATGCACAGCGGCAACCTGGCTATGCCGTGGTCACCGTCTGCCTGCCTCTGGGCGACATCACAGCCCAGCAGATGCGCGCGCTCGCGGCCATTGCCCGGCGCTACAACGGCGGGCGGGCGCGCACCACGGTGGCGCAGAACATCGTGCTGCGCTGGATTAGCCAGGCTGATCTCCCAACGCTCTACGCGGACCTTGTCGCCGCGGGTCTGGGGCAGAGCGGGGCAGCGACCCTGGCGGATATCACCGCCTGCCCGGGGACAGATACCTGTAAGCTGGGCATTTCCTCTTCTCGCGGGCTAGCAGCGGAACTGCGCCAGCGCATCATGGCGCGCAATGGCGCGCTCGACGCCTCCGTCAAACCCCTGAACATGAAGATTAGCGGCTGCTTTAACTCCTGTGGCCAGCACCACATTGCCGACATCGGCTTCTACGGCGTCAGCCGCAAAGTGGGGAACCATGCGGTGCCACATTTTCAGGTAGTCCTCGGCGGGCAGGCCACGGACAATGCCGGGGCCTACGGCCTTTCCACGGTCGCAATCCCGTCGAAACGCATTCCCGAGGTCATGACGCGTCTCACCGACCTCTATGCCAAAGAACGGCGGGATGGTGAAACCTTCCAGGCGTTTATCAAGCGTACGGGCAAAGCGCGCCTGCGCTCGTTGCTCGAAGATTTAACGCGCGTACCGGCGTATACCGAGGATCGGACCTATTACGCCGACTGGGGCAATCCCAGGGAGTATAGCCTGGGCGACATGGGTGTGGGGGAGTGTGCCGGCGAGGTGGTGTCCATGACGCAGTTCGGCCTGGCTGCCAGCGAACGGCAGGTTTTTGAGGCGCAGCTCTTGCTAGACAACGGCGATGAGCACAAAGCGGCCTCCACCGCCTACGCCGCCATGCTACAAGCCGCCAAAGCCTTAATCCAGGTGCAATACATCGACGTCAAAGACGATCCAGAGTACATCGTACAGGAGTTCCGGGAGCGCTTCTATGACACCCAGCTGTTCTATGACCCCTTTGCCGGCCCCAAATTTGCTCTCTACCTGTTCCAGGCCCACGAAGAGGGTTTGACTGATCCACATCCTGCTGCGGTACGTCGTCGTATCGAGGAGGCCAGCCTCTTCATCGAGGCCGCTTACGCCTGCTACAACCGGCTTGGCCAACAACAGGCCCTTATTTAAGCTACCACGAGCAGAGGACGCCGCCTCATGGACACAGTAAAGTACGAGTTAAAATGGTTCCTTGACGATGCCTCTGATGTGGAGCTGGAGGAGTTCATTCCGGTATTTCATGACTGGATTCAAACCCAGCAGCTCGCAGAACTCCTCATTGACGTGGCGGATTACCGCCACGTCCCGCAGGGGCCAGGCGTGGTGCTGGTTGCACACGACGCGCACTATGTCATAGATCTGACTGATGCACGGCTCGGACTCTTATACAGCCGCCGGCGCGAGACGCATCCCAGCCGGTGCGCTATTCAGAGTGTCGAGGACCGTCTGCGCTCCGTCTGGCACTGCGCGCTGACGGCATGCCAGCGTCTTGAGGCGCACCCGGTGCTGCACGGACGGCTCCAGTTTCGGGGCAATGAACTGCTCCTGCGCTGCAACGATCGGTTGCGAGCGCCAAACACAACCGCAGCGTACGATGAGCTCTGTCAGCATCTTGCACCGTTTCTGGCGACCTTGTATCCTGGGCAGCGGGTCGAGGTGGAGCATATGCGCGAGAACACGTCACGTTTGACGGTGGCTATCAAGGCATCAGAGTTCCTAGATGTAGATACACTGCTCACGCGTCTTACATAGCCACACGGGACACGACAGAGCTATGAGGTAGCTTTCTGCGACGCTGCCAACTGCTTGTAGCATGTTGTCTTCTTGCTGTGTTGGCGGCCTGTGCCATGGCGCCACAGTCCAGCCCACCGCGGGTTCCGCACGCTTCCGGTGAGCTTTCGTCTGCACAGGTGCTCGAACGCATTGCCTTTGGGTCGTGTAACCAGGAAGGGCTACCCCAGCCCTTATGGGGTCCCATTCTGGACACATACCCGGACCTCTGGATGTGGCTCGGGGACAACATCTACGCCGACACCGAGGATATGGGGGTAATGCGCCAGAAATATGCCCAGCAACTGGCAAATGTCGGCTACAGACGGCTACGCGACAGCGTCCCGGTGATTGGCATTTGGGACGACCACGACTACGGAGCCAACAATGCGGGGAAGAAGTACCCCAGAAAGGTGGAGAGTCAACAGCTCCTCCTTGATTTCCTCGGCGTGCCCGCCACTGATCCGCGACGTACGCGCCAGGGCGTCTATACCTCTTACATCTACGGTCCCATTGGCAAACAAGTGAAAGTGCTCTTGCTCGATACGCGCTTTCACCGCGATGCCCCGGGCGCGACGGGAGATATGCTCGGTGCAGAGCAGTGGCGCTGGCTGGAAGCAGAGCTACGCAGCAGTACAGCGCAGATCAACCTGATTGTTTCCAGCATCCAAGTCCTTTCGGAGGAACACAAATACGAAAAGTGGGCGGACCTTCCACAATCGCGCCGTCGACTGTTGCGTCTGATCGGTGAGACGGGCGTACCGGGCGTGATCCTGCTGAGCGGCGACCGCCACTTCGCCGAAATCTCACGTATAGAGGAGCCCAGTGTGGGTTATCCCCTCTATGACATCACCTCCAGTGGTCTGACACACTCCTGGCGGCAACCTCCTCCAGAGCCGAACCGCCACCGTGTTGGGGAACGGTGGACAGAACTCAATTTTGGCTTGGTAGTTGTTGAGTGGAACGCTAGCCCTGCAATCACCTTACAGATCCGGGACCGTAACAGTGTCGTCCGCCTAGAGCAACGCCTCGAGCTCCACCAATTGCAGCGTGGTGCAACGCCGCAACGCATTGCGACACGCTAGAGTTCAGCTAACAGGTTTGCATCCATGCTTGCGGCATGCGCGGCGGTGGGAAACAAGCGTTGTTCAACATCAGTTTTGTAGGTCGTAATGGCGGTACGCATCGCTTCGCCCAGTTTGGCATACTGGTGCGTATGTTTGGGAACAAACGCCTCAAACAGCCCGAGGATATCGTGCATGACCTGCACCTGCCCATCGCACCCCGGCCCTGCGCCGATCCCAATAGTCGGTATCTGCAGGCGTTGACTGATTAAGGCTGCGAGTTCCGCTGGCACGAGCTCGAGCACCACCGCATACGCCCCGGCATCCTCAACTGCGCGTGCGTCGTCCATGAGACGGATAGCAGCCTCCTTCGTTCTGCCCTGGACACGCCACCCGCCGAGCTGATGCACGCTCTGGGGCGTCAGACCAATGTGGGCCATCACAGGGATACCATTCTCCACCAGGCGGTGGATGGTCGGTGCCATATGGCGGCCCCCTTCCAGCTTGACAGACTGAGCCCCTGCCTGTTGCAGAAAGCGTGCGGCATTGGCCAGGGCTTGATCGCTCGAGATGTTATAGGTCATGAACGGCAGATCGCCAATGACGAAGGCGCGCTCTGTGCCGCGCACCACTAAACGGGTATGGTAGAGCATCTCGTCGAGGGTGACTGGCACGGTAGTGTCATGCCCCTGGACCACCATCCCCAAGGTATCGCCCACTAACAAAACCTGGATACCGGCCTGCTCAGCTATGCGGGCAGTGGTGGCGTCGTACGCCGTGAGCATGACAATAGGGATGCCTTGTGTTTTGTGTTGCTGGAAGTAACTCACACTGACACGCACGGTCTGCACTCCCTTCCCTCGCTAGCTCTCCATCCTATGGCGCCTCCCGAGCCAGCCGCATGTACAGGCATTCCTACCAACTTGCCCACAGGCTGTCAAGAGGACGACGGCTCATGCCGCTATCGACGGCCTCTGCTGCCAACATTGCGTTGCCTGCTCGAACGCATAGGCCAGTTGCAATACCCCCAGTTCATCTTGATGTCGCCCAACAATTTGCACACCGACAGGTAAACCTTCAGGCGTGAAACCGCAAGGGACAGAAATGGCCGGCAGTCCGGTGGCAGTGATGAAATAGCACGAGCGCATCCAATCAATGTACGTCTTCAGTTTCACACCGCTGATCTCGGTAATATAGCGCTGCTGCACGTCGAAGGGCGGGACTTGATTGACCGGGCAAATCATAAACTCGTACGTCTCCATGAACTCACGGACACGGTGATAGAGCTCAGTGCGCTTGCTTTCGATGCGTGCGAGCTGCGGTCCGGTAATATGCTGACCGGCCTCGGTGTTCCAGATGACTGTATCTTTCATCAGATGGCGATGCGTTTTCAGGAGTTCTCCGTAGCTCAGTTCAAACCTCCAGGCGCGCCACGTTTTGAAGATCTCGTCGGCATTGCTGAAGTCAGGCGAACCATCGTCGATGATACATCCCAGTGCCGCCAAGACGTGGCGTTGCGCGTCGATGGCAGCAGTCACACGTGAGTCAACAGGCAAACCTCCAAAGTCACGATTCCAGGCAATCCGTACACCGCGGAAGTTGCGATCTAAGGGTTGCAGGAACGTACTGCCGGGTTCGGCAATGCTGATAGGCACGCGGCGGTCAGGACCAGCCAGCACACTCAAAAACAGCGCCACATCCTGCACAGTGCGCGCCATTGGCCCCTCGACGGAGAACGGCGACCAGGCATCGCGCACGGGGTAGACGGGCACACGTCCTGGGGCCGTGCGGAAGCCGACGACGTTGCAGAAGTTCGCCGGGTTGCGCAGCGAGCCGCCCAAATCGCTGCCATCGGCCAGCGGTACCATGCCACAGGCGAGCGCCACGGCGGCGCCGCCGCTACTCCCGCCACAGGTCTTGGTGAGGTCATACGGATTGAGGGTTGCGCCAAACACTTCATTAAATGTCTGCGACCCGGCGCCAAATTCAGGCGTGTTGGTCTTGCCCATGGTGATGGCGCCAGCGGCGCGCATGCGCTCAACGATGAGCATATCCTGGTCAGGCACGAAGTCGGCGTAGATGCGTGAGCCATACGTCGTGCGGATGCCTTTGGTCAAGATGAGATCCTTGTGGGCGATAGGCAAGCCGTGCAAGGGGCCCACAACAGCACCATGCGCGAACGCTTCATCGGCAGCGCACGCGCCAGCCATAGCGCGTTCAGGTAGCAGGGTAACAATCGCGTTCACCGCGGGATTGACGCGGTCGATCTGGGTGAGATGGGCTTCCATCACTTCACGCGCCGATAGCTCTTTGGCGCGAATACGGCGCGCCAGTTCGGTGGCGGGCATGAAGCAAATGTCGGTAGTGGACATGCCTGTTTCCTCACAACCCATGGTTGTCGTATGCGCTTGGGAGCACGGCTGGTATGCAGTACCATGGCGGACTCCGACTCCTCCCAGGAACAGCCCTCTAATCTTTGCTGAACTCAATGCACACTGCAACTATGGAGTTGTACTGCCATACTCTTGCCCCCGATTCTTGACTCTCATGCGTGGCTAGAGTATATACATTGGCCGCGTTATATTAGGTGCTATTTGCAGACGAAGGAGATGATCGGTGCGTCGATATTGTGTCCATGCAAGACTGTGGTCTGTTCTACCCTATGAACGGTTCTGGGGGTCCACATTGCTGTTTCTCGTGGTATTGGGGTTCACTCTGGGTGCTGGCGCTCCCGTAGGCGCAGCTGAGCAGCCCGACAGAGGCGGGACGATTGTCTGGGCGGTACATGAGGGTATGCCGCACTTTGACATTCACGTTGAGGGCTCCTATATCCTCGCACAGCCCGTGGGACCCCTCTACAATAGCCTTCTGGCCTTTGACCTGTATAACAACCAGAAAATTGTGGGTGAACTGGCTGAGCGCTGGGAGGTTGCTCCTGACGGCAAGGAGGTCACCTTCGCGTTACGCAAGGGCGTGAAGTTTCACGACGGGTCAGATTTCACCTGCCTCGATGCCAAGTACAGCCTCGAAAAACTCGCTGATCCGAAGCGCTCCCTCAGCACCCACGCGGCGATTATGAACAACGTCTTCGTCAGCGCCACCTGTCGTGACGATTTCACACTGGTTATGGCGCTCAAACAGCCCTCACCGGCTATCCTGACCTTCCTGGCGGATGCCCACACCGTCATGATGAAGGCCGGCATTGCCGAGAAAGTGGACCGGAAGGATCCCAAATTTCTGGTGGGCACCGGGCCATTCAAATTCAAATCCTATACGCCGGGGGTCGATTTTCAGGCCGAGCGCAACCCCAACTACTGGAAGCCTGGCGTGCCCCACATTGACGGCTACCAGGCCGTGGTCATGGCTGATCTCACCAAGATCTTTGCCTCCTTCCGGGCGCGGCAACTGACCATGACGGGGATTGGCCGCCATCTCGAAAAACCTGAGGCCGACATCCTGCAGAAAGACTTCCCCGACGCCGTCGTGGCGATCGGGCCACGTGCCGGGTGGGATTCGTTTGTGATGCACCATGGCAAGCCCCCGTTCAATGATGCTCGCGTGCGCAAAGCCGTGGCGCTGGCCACTGATCGAGAGAAGATGATCGAAATTGGTGCCGAGAGCTGGGGTGTGCTGGGTGGCTATATCGGTCCCCATACGCCCTATGGGCTGCCACTGGAAGAGCTGAAGAAGTATCCGCAGTTTGGCGATGATATGGCCAAGCGCCAGGCGGAGGCCAAACGGCTCTTAGCGGAAGCGGGCTATGCCAAAGGCCTGGACGTGGAGCTGGTGTTGCGTCGCGGCCCTATGTACGAACGTGGAGCGCTGTCTCGGCAGGATGATCTGAAAAAGGTAGGCATCAATATCAAGATTACCCTGCTCGATACGGCGGGCTATCGCGACCGCACCGAGAAGGGTGATTTTCAGTCCTATACGGTCCTGTCGGCGGTGACAATCGATGAGCCGGATCTCTATTACGCCCGCCTGGTCTGTAATTCCGTTTCGAACCTGGGGAAATACTGTAACCCGGAGTTCGACAAGCTCTTTCAGGCACAGAGTCAGACGTTTGATGTCCAGAAACGGGCCGAAATCACCCGCCAGATGGAGCACATACTCCTGCGGGACATCCCTGATGACCGTGGATTTTACTGGAAATCGGCCATGGGGTATTGGAACCGTGTGCAGCAATGGCCCCCGCTGCAAGGTACTACCGTGTACAACTTTGGGAAGTTT
>JBMDXC010000269.1:0-18825 GCA_048594805.1 Candidatus Entotheonellaceae bacterium
CGAATTTGCAGGTATTTTGCAGGGAGAAATCAGGCAGTGGATGCGCGGTATACATATGCTTATGACCACAATGTTGTGACTGGAAGCACACGTAACTCTACGAGGTCGGTGTGCGCGTGACATGGGGGTATGCATCTCGGGTGGATGGATGAAGCCACCTGTGCAGGGCCGCGGCGGTGCGACGGTGGATTTCCAAGTAACCTTGGATGCCTTGAGGTCTCATGCAGGCTTGACGCCTTGTTGGCAGACCAGGTTCCTTCCTTGAGCGTTGTCAAAGATCCCAGGAGATTTACGCGGGAGGTGAGTTATGGAACAGCTTTTTGACAATCCCATGCAATTCTGGAAGGACTATCACGCCTGGATTATTGGGTTCCTCCTTATCGCCTTGAGCTCCTACAAAAGGTTCAACGTCCCACCGACGAGTCGATCGTCCACCACGTATGGGCGCTATCACACTGCGGCGATCCTGTATATGGCCGTGACGATCCTCGGCTGGTTGACGCTCGCCCTGACGCCTGACATTCTGGCCTACCTTGGTGGGCAGGCAAAACTCGACCCGCCGGTTGCCCGGTTTGCCCCGCCTCTCTATGCCGCCCTGGTGCTCACGGTCGTCGTCTCGAGCTTCAAGCCATTCCAGAAGGTTGATGAGACGCTCCGGCTCTTCTTTCAGGAGTTAGCGTGCATCCCGTGGGAAGCCAAACGCCTGCATGCCACGCTCCGCGCCACCTCGTGGCTGCCGACCCAGGCCCTGCAAGAACAGGTCCAGACCGCGCTCTTGGACGAGGGGTTCAAGGAGTCGGACATCTCCTTTGAGGATGACCACAGCCCGCAGGCACTCTGGACCAAGGTCTCCGCCCTCCATTACTGTGTGGAAAGGTGGGGCAGTCAAGAGAAGGGACGATTTGTCGCTTTCTATTATCGCTATCTCGCTGACTTTCAACAGCTGTCCGAGGACTATAGGGCCTTAGCGGCAGTGGCGCGCAGGGTCTTTCCCATGCTCGACCTGCTGCGGTCCCTGCAGGGGGATGCGACACTGGCCAAGGTCCATCAGGAACTCGTGCAGGAGTTTGTGGCCAAAGCCACACGGTTGGAAAAGGACCTCTATGACGTCATCAGCCGGGCACTGTTGCAATGCACGCTGACGAAGACAACGCGATGGCAAGAGTGTGAGGCGATGGGCTTCGTCGTGAATGTGGCCCCCGATCGGATGTTCGATCGGGTTCTGCTCCTCTACATCATGCTGACCGGAGGGTATATCGGGGTATTGTCATACGCCCAGAGACCGTGGCCGACGCTCACGGGGCTCGTGATTGGCACCATCTACATAGGCGCCATTCTGTCGGCCCTCTATCCGAAACGGTGGCCTTGGGCACGCCCGAATGACGCAGGGAGGTCCATTCGCGGCTACGTGTTTTCCGGCATCACTGGCTTTGTCTTTGCCACAGTCGCCTCGCTCGGCCTGAGTGCTTTTACGACGGGAGACCCCACCATTGCTATCACAATGTGGTCCACCCGGTTATGGCCGTGGGGCTTTCTCGCGGCTTTCATGGCGGCGGCCACCGCGTACAATATGGACAACGACGCACGGCCAGAACGACGATGGGTGGAGGCCACCCTGCAGGCGGCGGTCGGCGGAGTCGGGGCACTGCTTGTCTATTGGCAGTTGCACAAATTGTGTGCGGCACCAGCCGCTCCTGACTGTGTCGTCCCACCACCTGCTCGTGTCATCCTCTCAGCAGCGTGTAGCGGTGGATTAATCGGCTGGCTCGTGCCTACCTGGTATCGTGAACCGCAGACTGTAACGGTTGACTACAGGCAATGGAAAGTCATCGTGACACTCAAGGGGCTTCCTTCTGGAGAGATCGCCCCGCTTATCCGGGTGAAGCGACACGGCGAAACCGACGCGAAGATGTTGCAGCTTCCGTTTGAGAGGCAATGTCTGTCAGCCGAAGAGGCGCTGTCCAGTGCTATCGAGTATGCACGGGAACACATTGATGTGCGCCTTGTCCCAGAGCGTGAGCAACCATTGCCTCAGGAGACTGCCATAGGGCTACCAGGCCTCTAGGAGCGAGAAGACAGGGCGCGTGCATCCTACTCTGGCTCCTCACCACAGGCCTTGTCGGCATCCTCACCGCCTGCGAGCGGCGCCTACATCGCAGCGTAGGCGCCCTGCGTGCGGCCTGGCGAGGGTCGTGTGGGCGATAAGGGTGTGTACGCGAGCAGGCCGACCAGGGGCCTGGGGGGCCAGAGTCTGCCTGCCATGCCACCCTAGCCCCCCATGTTCACCATCTCAGCATGAGAGAGGTCTGGCATGTTCCTGCACCAATCCTCAGCCAGTGATCAGCGTGCCTGTCTCGTCTCCCTCTGGGGGCTGTGCTCCGGGGACGCAGAGGCAGCAGGAGAGAGGATGGCATGCTTCTTGCTCTCAGAAAGGACACACGGTCTGGGGCACGGGAGCGTCGAGTGGTATCTTGAAGCCTGCATGCCTCTGGGAAAGGAGCATACACAATGTATGCCATACATCGTATCCCGTTTGTCGTCGCAGTGAGTCTCACCGTCAGTATGACGCCGATTGGTCTGGCCGTGCGTGCCCCTGCCGGGCAGCCGTCCAGCGCACCATCGGGGCACGTGCACGCCACCTCCATGCACTCCCGTGGGCAGGAGCGGCATGGCCCCCTCGTGAGACTACGTGTCCGCGCACTGGTGCCCGAAAAGGTCAAGTTGAGTGATCAAACCCAGGGGACGGTGCGGGCGACGGTGCTAGCGATCGCTGAGGAGATCAACCAGATCACGGTCCAGACGGACGAGGGGCAACGGCTCATGCTGTTCCTGGATTCGGCGTCCCTCGCGCGCTTGCACGTAGGCGCATCATGCCTGCTCCAGGTCGCCAATGGGTCGACGCGGGAAGCCTCACAACCGCCAAAGCCCGAAGAGGCCTTCTGGTAAGGCTCAGGGCAATACTCCTCCTGCTGGTGCCTGTGCTTCCGTGGCCACCGTGAAGATGGAGTGCTTAGGTCGCCCTGGGAGCCAGGAAGGCAGTGCGCCTGAGCGGTCAACTTCTCCTGCAGGCGTTATGCCTCTGTTGCAGTCGATCAAGGCAAACAGCGGTATTATGGCGAGGCCTCTCATGTCTGCGGACAGACACGATGGATCACATAACAATCGTCTGACTCACGACCTGCTGGTACGATCTTTGCTCTGGTAGAGGGAAGGTGCCCTCGCATGACAAGGCCGCTTTCGCCTGTCTTGTGGGGCAGTGCCCCACCCTTGGCGTGGCACCTCTGGCACAGGCAGAGCATGTGCTGCCTACCGTCTCTCTTCTGAGACGCAGGCAAGCCGTGTTTTCTTCCATACTGTGCCCGCGCTGAGCCAGTGGGGGCCTCGCCTCGATGAGCGAAGCCTGGACCGCGCTGGCCCGGTTCCTCCAGCGGGACGGCTCGGTGGTGGCGACGGCGAGCAATGGCCGGCACGCCCGCACCGCGCTCCTGACGCCGCGCTATACTATGATCCTGGGTGACTTGCGCATGCCCGAGCGCGACGGGTGCGTGTTCTATGCCCGCCTGTGGCAGCAGGGTCTGGCGCTGTCCCAGCAGGGGATTGTTCTCCCCGGGAAGAGCAGCGTGGCCGACTCTCAGGTGTTTTTGGGCGTAACGGACCATGGCGCCTCTCCAGAGGCGCCATGGTCCTCAGAAAGGAGCATCAACAATGCGGAAATCCTACGGAAACTCGAAGCGACCGGCCGAGGCGTGTGCATCGCTCGGTCGACCTGGCAAGGAAAGAGGTCGCACCATGTCGACGACGGTCATGGCGCTGCTGTTGACTGTCGTCATGGGACTGCTGGTAAGTTGTGCGACCGCGCCAGCCTCCCGCGAGGACAGGGCCGCGTTAGTCGCCGAGGCCTCGTCGCGGTGGCAGCAGATGCGCACCGCCGACCCGTCGCTGGATACGTTGGTCCAGCGCGGCTATGGCTATGCCCTGTTTCCCGATGTGGGGAAGGGGGGCCTCGGCGTGGGTGGGGCCTACGGTCGAGGAGTGGTGTACGAGCGGGGCCAGCACATCGGCTACAGCGACCTGACACAGGGCACGGTGGGCGTGCAAGCGGGGGGCCAGAGTTTCAGTGAGCTGCTCGTGTTCGAAAACAAGGCCGCCCTGGACCGCTTCAAGGCGGGCCAGGTCAACTTCGCGGCGGGTGCCTCGGCCGTGGTGCTGAAGTCTGGTGTCGCCACGACCCCCAACTTTGTTGACGGCGTGGCAGTGGTGATGCAACCCATCGGGGGGGTGATGGTGGAAGCCGCCATTGGTGGGCAGCAGTTCACCTATCAGGCCAAGTGAGCCCCGCGGCGCTGGGCCCAAAACTCTCCATGCTCTAGCAATTGGCGGCAAGGTGCAGGAGGAGGTGCTCAAAGGGTATGTGCGCGATGTGTGTTAGGGCCTTAACCCACTTTAGGGCCATAAGGGTCACGCCTCGGTGCTCGTCCCGGTGACGGTTATGAACAATGACCTGTGGGACCGCTGCGGCGGTAGAGGCTTCTAGACGTATAGTGCCTTCTGCGGAGGGTGCCGCCAGCCTGCACGCGTCTTCACCCGCAGGCCTGGACGGCACCTTTCCCTACGTAACGGCCTGGCGTGAGCTGCTATTTCCGCCCTGATGTCCCCGGTTCTGAGACCTGTTCCAGCACTTCAGCTGCCACCGGCCGAGTCCCGGCATGTACGGCCAGATCGCCCAGGACCACCATGCCGACCAGCTGTTTGCTACGGTTGAGAACGGGGAGGCGCCGAATCTGGTACTGCTCCATAAGGCGCGCGGCGTCCTGGACATCCTGATCCTCGAACCCATAGACCACGTCGGGAGTCATGATGTCGCGTACATGGGTCATCCGAGGATCGTGACCTGCTGCCACCGCCCGCACGGTAATATCGCGGTCCGTCAGCATGCCGACCAGGCGCTCGCCATCACAGACGGGGAGCGGACCGATATCCAGGTGACTCATCTTCTCGGCTGCTTCATAAATACTCGCCTCGGGCGCAATCACTTCCACCCCAGGCGTCATCACGTCTTTCAGTTGCATGGTCTGACTCCTTCCTCACCCGGTGCTCTGGCCCCGCGTGGCCGCGTCTCGTGTCGAGACGCCTTGTACGCCCCACGGCGTTGCAGTAGGCCGTGACGCGCGCCGCCCCACACGGGCGTCTGGCCCTGGCTCTCCGCAAGTTTCGTACCACCTGAGGTTTGTACGGCCCGAGACCACGCGCGCTCTGGCACAGGCTAGCGCTGTGCGGGTGTGCTGTGGGTGCCACCAGTCAGACACCCCCCGCGACGTGTCGTCCACCCTCTCAAAGTGAGAGAGATGTGTTAATCTGAGAGAGCTAGGAGGGATCAACGCCTGTCTTGCGCAACGCACTTCGCGATCGTACGGAAGGCGCGGTCGGGATGGGACAGCCAGCCTCGACTGACTCATGGGCAAAGTCGGTCAGTGTTGAGCGTATTCAACCACCCTTACTTCCGGCTGCCTGAGTGCGCCCCACGCATGCGGGGAGCACAGGCGTTGACGAACGATCAAACGCCGCTGCTGGAGCGGACCTCAGCGCAGTGCCCGCCCCTTTGGCATGTGCCAGTTACCAACGGCGCATGCATTACTCTGTTGTGCGACTCAGGATGTGATTCAAGCCGCCGACACGATACCAGCGATACCCATATGCTTCGAGGGCAATTCTGTGGACGCCCGTCTCGTCAGCGTTGGATTCATTGTGCACGAGAAGATTCACTAACCTTGCGCCCCCTGCAACGCCTGGCTTGATACGCACTTCCTGCGGCTTATCGGCAAAGTTATGGACAACCACGAGCGCATTGCCACGCCAATCGTAGCGTATCGCCAACACGCTCGGCGCACCGGTCCGGAGTATCTCCCAGTCACCCCAGCCGATTTCTGGGCATTCTGTCCGCAGCCGGATCATGCACGCCGTCCAGTTCAGGAGAGAGCCGGGGTCACGCCGCTGCGCCTCCACATTGATCTGTTCATACGTGTAGGGGCCTGTACTGATCACCGGATGGACCAGGTGCGGAGACGTGGAAAACCCGGCCTGCGGCTCGTTGTTCCACTGCATCGGTGTGCGCACGGCATCACGTTCGTTGAGCGCAAGATCCTCGCCCATGCCGATCTCATCGCCATAACGGAGGACCGGCGTGCCGGGGAGCGAAAACATGACGCTATACGCCAGCTCGAGTTGGCGTTGGGTGCCTAACATCGGCGCGAGGCGGCGACGGATCCCCCGGCTGTACAGTTGCATCTCCGGGGTAGGCCCGAACCTGGCAAACACTTTCGCCCGCTGGTCGTCGGTAAGGCGTCCTAGATCAAGCTCGTCGTGGTTGCGCAGAAATTGCGCCCATTGGGCCGTCGGTGGCAGCTTTTTGGTGGCACGCAGCGCATCGACGAGCGGCGCGATGTCCGCCGTTGCCAGCGCATAGAACAGATGCTGGTTGACGAAAAAGTTGAACATCATGTGGAGGCCGTCGCCAGCACGTCCAAAATAGTCCCTACTCTCCTTAGGGAGCACATTTGCCTCGCCCAGCAGGATGCCGGCATCGCAGCGCCACTGCAGAAACTGCCGCATCTCGGTGAGATATTCGAACTTCAAGGCCGGGGGTTTCCTGCCTGGGGCTGGCGTTTCGAGGATGAAGGGCAATGCGTCCACGCGAAATCCCGCCACCCCAAGTTCCAGCCAGTAGCCCATGATGCGTCGGATCTCCGTCCGGACCGCCGGGTTGTCCATATTCAGATCCGGCTGAAAATGGTAAAAGCGGTGGAAATAGTACTCGCCCGCCTCCTTATCGTACGTCCATGTCGACTGCTGCACGCCCGGAAATACCATGCCTGACTGCCAGTCTGCAGGGCGCTTCTTTGACCAGACATACCACGCCCGGTAAGGAGAAGAGGGATCGCGACGCGCCAGTTGGAACCACTGATGCTGGTCCGAGGTATGATTCACCACCAAATCCATGATCACCTGGATCCCCCGTTTTTTGGCCTGGTGCATAAACTCCACAAGATCCCCACTGGAGCCATGCCGCGGGTCCACCCCGTAGAAATCAGAGATGTCATACCCATTATCGCGGTTCGGCGTTGGCTGAAAAGGAGACAGCCAGAGTGTGCCAATGCCCAGGGACTGCACGTAATCCAGACGCCGCATGAGCCCTTCGAAGTCGCCCACGCCGTCGCCGTTGGCATCCATGAATGTTTCCAGGTCCAGGCTGTAGATAACGGTGTTCTTGTACCACAGATCCTCAATCATAGCTCCTCCTCAGGATAGCCAAGGCTCAATCGAAACATAAGAAATTTTTCACATGGGTGATTGTTCAGGAGCAAGACGTGTGTTGTGGACACCGAGACCCAGCACTGCCATGATGGTCTGCCATCAGAACGTCAGGCGCACGCTGCTCGGATCACGCCAGGGCAGTATGGGCGAGAGCAATTACCCCTGTCCGGCGAGGGCGAGCGGTCGTGTTCCTGACACCCAAAGGCGAACCGCTCTCGTGCACCCGCCCCTTCCTCAGCGGGTCACCACGCGGCGATAGAGCGCCTGGGACAGACAGAACAGGCCGTACGCTACCAGCCCCAGGGCCACGACCCCGAGCAGCCAGGGACCGTACGGTTGCTGCGCCACTGCCACCAGAGCGCCGCCCAGGCCTCGGGCTTCGGATGGATCCGCCGAGACCCCGGCATAGAGTAAAAAGCCGCCAATAATCCCAAACGTCACCCCGCGCGCCGCCAAGCCCCACTGCCCGAGCCACCTCGCCCAGCGTTGCTGCCGCGCACTCATCTCGCCCGTAGCGTACTGCTGCATAAAGTGCGCGGTATAGGCCCGGTAAAAATGGGCGACCCCACCGCAATAATGATGCCACCTATGATGCAGACGAGCCATGGCCCAAACGGCTGTGCGAGCCCCACCGCCGTCCATTCCTGTTCCGCCCCATGGCCACCCCGCCCGCCCGCGCCCAGCGCCATCCGCGCCGCGAGCACCGCCAGCCCAGCATAGGCGACGCCACTGATGGCAAACCCCAGGCGTGTCAGCAGGCCTCGGGCATCCGTGCCTTTGCGCTCGGGATCACAGCAAGCTTGTACAAATCGCCACAGGACGTAGCCGCTCAGGCCGAGCGCAGTCGCTCCCAGGAGGAGACGCCCGAACGGTTGCCGAGCAATAGTGACCAGGACGCCCCGGGTATCTTCGATCGCGCCGCCCGTCCCGAGCGCCGCCTGCGTCGCCAGCGTGCCAATCATCACATATACGACGCCAATCGTCGCATAGCCCAGCCGTGCGAGCGTTGCCACCCAGTGGGCCGGCGCCTCGTGCACGCGCCGGGTAACCGTCTGGGCCGCCGCCGTGAGTTCCCCCATAAAATGACCTCCCGTGTGACTAATGGTCTAAGAGCTTCTCGCGAGGGAAAAGCGAGCAAAGAGCATGCCAGAGGTCAGCAGAGGCGCGGGAAGGCAGGCTGCAATGCCGCGCGGTGGGGCTGCTGTCCCCTTCCACGCGGGCTGTCGTCAAGGCGAGTGACCGCTGGCATACCTCACACTTCTGACGCCGAGAGAACCGTGCCTCTCATTATGGTAGTGTTCGAGAGATACAATCGTTTGGTTCAATTTCTCGCAGTGTGTCGCAGGTCAAAGATGCTGGCCATGGCACAAGCTGACCTCGCGCGCATGCCCACGCTCTGGGCAGAGCCCCGGGCGGTCTGCTCCCCAGCTGCGCCCCGCGCCGGCTACTTGCCCGCTCCACCGAGGGGCTGCGCTTGCATAGGCCAGCGGTCCCGATCAAAGCCAGGAGCCTCGTCGAGTTCCTTCGCGTCCACCGCCACGATGAACGTGCCCAAACCTTTGGACTGCTGGAGGGCCTGCCACGGCAGGGCAAACCACTTTTCATGCAGGGAAAGTCCAGAAAGGCCAGGACCACATACGCAACATCGTGCATTTTATAGAGAGCAAACGCGATGTCTGGCGAGGCCGCTTCGCCCTGCATCACCAGGGCTGGGCTCGATACCCACACCAGCGCGACAAGCATCCACAGCACGGATATAGTGTACTCCTCAGTACAGAGGAGAGGGTTCAGATCAGGAGGGTGCGCGTGCAGGCCATCCCCTACTGCGAGATAGTGCAAGAGAGATGCCAGACGGGCGTAGCACCGCCATGGCGTGGGGGACGCAGGCTGGCGGTCTCCTCTCCCAGGTCTTCCTTGAGCCTGATGGAGCCAGGAGGGTTGTGTCACAAATTGTGCTTAGGAGGTCGTGAAGGGGCAGTGGTCCCTGGAGGTATCCCTCGTGTCCTGTACCCTACATCTGGTCGTACAATCCGTCGCACAATAGCCCGAGCACTATGAACGGATTGAGGGTTTATCACGACCTCTGGGGAATCTGGACAATTCCATACAAGGTCCAGTGTGACATCACTCGTAGCCCATCTCTACTTTGAGAACACTCCCCTCTCATAAATGAGCCACTGCGCTTCATATGTCATGGTCAGAGGCCCTTCTAACGTGCACGCTCAGGCGTACGAGCCATCTTGGGTGCCTTCGGCGGTTTCTCGCGTGCCTGCAGTTTGGCGAGGAATCTTGCCGGGCGACGGAACGTTCTTTGAAGCGGTTCATCACTCACCAGGCGTGCGCCTTCAGGATGATATTCCAGCACGAGCTTGCGTGTGTGAAAGGCTTCGAGCTCGGCGCGGTGCCCGACGCTAACGATGGTAGCGTCAGGGAGCTGCTTCAGGACCAATCGCATCAACTGATCCTGGCTCAGGGGATCGAGGGCAGCGGTGGCCTCGTCCATCACGATAATGCTCGGACGATGGATGAGCACACGAGCAAAGGCCAGCCGCTGTTTTTCTCCGCCGGAGAGCGTGTGTTCCCAACGTGTGTCTTCTTCATCAAGACGGTCGAGCAATTGGCCTAACCCCACTTCCTCGACTGTCTGACGCACGACCGCATCGTCAACCGCTTCGGGCGACAGGGGATAGGTCAGGGCGCGGCGCAGCGTGCCGAGCGGCACGTACGGCTGTTGCGGCATCAAGAACAGCCCATCGCCTTTGATCAGGATCTCTCCCCCACCCCACGGCCACAGGCCCGCGATCGCCCGCACGAGTGTGCTTTTGCCCGTGCCGGATTCACCGACAATAAGCACCTTCTCGCTCGGATCGATCGCGATATCGGCTTCTTGGACCACTGCGCTACCATCATCCAAGGTCACCGAGAGATTCCTCAACCGGAGCGCCCTATCCTCGGCTGGCTTGCGAGTAATGCGCCCGGCCGTCTCCTCGTGGTCGGCACGTTCCAAGCGGTCCAGGGACACCAGCAAAGAGGCGAGGCGGCGCGCCGAGGCGGTCCAATCGGCCAGACGCGGATAGTTTTGGACTAGCCAATTGAAGGCGATCTGTACAGTGGCGAATGCGGAGGCAGCCTGCATGACTTCGCCCAGGGTCATACTCCCATTGATGTACTTGGGGGCGCACAGAAGAATTGGAATGATGGGCGCGAGGCCGCTACTGGTCTGCGAGACAATCGAGGTGCGGATGTACTGCATCATGAGCTCGCGCCAGCGCTCATAGACCGTCGTGAACGCTGCGTCGAGGCCGGCGCGCTCCTCGTTCTCGCCGCCGAGCATCGCGATGCTCTCGCCATTTTCGCGCAGACGCGTGAGCGCATACCGATACTCGGCCTCGGCTTCATTCTTGTTTTCAGCCACAACGACGAAGCCGCGGGCGATGCTGACCATCGCTCCGCTGGCCAGCACCGCGTAAATGAAGGCGGCGATCACCAAAAACCCTGGGATGCGGAGGCTCAGGCTGCCAACGGGTATCGCGATCTCACCACCAATGAACCAGAGCACGCCGATGAAGGTAATCGCCGAGAGCACGGCCGAGGAGGCGCCGATCGCAAACTCGACCGGCGCATCGACGCTCAGGCGCAAATCCTCGGCGACGCGATGTTCTGGGTTGCTGTGATCGCCCGGAATCAAGTTGAGTTGATAATAACGGCCGATGGTGAGCCACTGATTCAGCACATGCGCATTCAGCCAGTGGCGCCACCGGCGCTGCAGCGTCATTTTCGCATAGGTCGTCGCGATCCCCACACACACGCTCGCGAGGATGAGGGGGAAGTAGAGCATCGATTGGTACATCACCCCACTGCCATCACGCTTGTCGAGCGCATCAAACATAGCGCGGTGCCAGACGTTGAGCCGGTAGTGCACACCGAGATCGACCAGTACAATCGCAAACACTGTGAGCGTCAGCAACCAGGCCGTGGACCCGCTCCCTTTACGCCAGAAGCCCAGAGCTGCTTCC
Source organism: Candidatus Entotheonellaceae bacterium (assembly GCA_048594805.1). Lineage (GTDB taxonomy): Bacteria > Tectomicrobia > Entotheonellia > Entotheonellales > Entotheonellaceae > SXND01. Next base: position 11,328 of record JBMDXC010000269.1, read on the forward strand.
CAGAAACGTGCCAGGAGGTATTGTCGCGTGGGTCGGTCGACGTCTTCAGCCATCGCTTTCCTTTCTTCTTGCCGCGTCCGTGTAGACGCCATCAGCTTTATTCTCAAGCTGTTTCATGCACGGCCACCGCGAGGGGCCTTAAAAAGAACTCACGCGGTAGTGGCCGCTCCGCCCCCACAGCTTCAGAAGGCACGATGTCCGTACAGGTGTGGGTCGAGCTGCCAGGGAAGGCAGCGGGACTCTCATGCTGGGCGTCCGCACGACCGATAAGGCTGCTCGCCTCGGCTTCCACCTCTACGCAGACCATCACAGCCATGCCTGCACACATAACTTTGGATAACGGCGGGTATGTCGCGCTTGGCTCTCCTCGCTGTAGTTCAAACGTGTTGTTTTGTGAGCGGTGAGAGAAGGGCCCTGTCGCAAAAAACGGTGGTTTTTTAAGATAGTCAGGACTACTCTATCCTCTTCCTCACCGCTTCAAGACAGCCACGCGCAAGCCAGGGTTTTGATCACTTTCATCTGCTACAAACCGCGGGCAATTGTGCGTCTTTGCTTGACCACGTCCTGATATTGAGGCGCGAGAATGAACCCGCAACAGGTTTCCGCCCCACAGGTACAGGGATGGGCGGGAGCGTCATCCAGCTCGTAGCCGTAATTGTAGGTGAGCTCTTCGCCTGCAGTGATGTCCCGCAGCGCGACAATCCAGATGGTACGGGTGGTCCGCTGCACTGCACAGTTGGGATTACACGAATGGTTGATGTAACGGGCTCTGTTGCTGCGGACCTTCCCGTCAAGATCATAGTGCCCATTGAATTGAAAAATATAGTCATTCCCCTGGGCCAAGCGCTTGTCGCTTTCGGCTTTGGTAATCTTCTCGCCCGTGTACTGGATGATCCGAGTGCCGCGTGTGATATGTTGCGCCGTAAAGAGGCCTCGGCCTGCAATACGGGAGGTCCCAACCCAGAGCAGCATCTTCACGGGATATTCACCTGTACTCCCGATGGGAGCAGAGAGCGTCTTTTACACTGGCACATCGTCGATGATGATGCGTATTGTGACACAATGTCCCAAAAAGGGAGAGGTTGGTATTTGCTCTTCTCTATCGCCTTCCTGCGATTGACGACAGCGACCGCTCCCTGACCATTATACATGTACCGCTGCTGTATCAAAAAGGCTGGTTTTGTGAGATAAAAGCAGGGGAAGTGGTCATAGAGGGAGTAAGGGAGCGAATCTCCTCAAAATGAAGGCGGTGCTCCCTCATTGACTTTGCCCGAGTCGGGGGAAGGGAGACTCGCACGGCAGTGCTGTTTTCTGCCTTTCTTTCTCAGACATGTGCAGTCCATGTCACCCTCCTACCCCCTGCAGGTAGGTTAAACCCCAGTGGAAGAGGAGTTCTGGGACTTAAGTGCTGCCATGATCCTACCGAGAAGTTATGTCGTGACACGTATGCAGAGTGGATATGCTTCTGAGGAGATCGAAATGGCGACAAGGAAAACACCCGAGACAGCACGGCACGAGTCCAAGACCTTCCAGGTGGGAAGAGACATCAAAACCGGACGGTTCATATCTGTCAAGGAGGCCCAGCGGCGCAAGAAAACGGCAGTCGTCGAAACCTTCACCAAGCAGTCGTCCTCATGCTGACCCCTGCTGGGAGGGCGGCACCCATCTAGCGCTCGCGTTCTCACCCCCGAAGGCTGGGGCGATGGGGTTCCATCTGCGCCCGCCCCTCTTCGGGGCATAGCCCATGTCTCTCTCGGCAGGCAATGGCCGAAGCCTACCGTGTATGCCGCAGTCGGGGCCTCGCACATGGCAGCGCTGGCCCAGACAGGCAGGACCATCCCTAGGTTCGACCGCTCAGCTTGTGCCGGAGCATGGTGCAGGAGGGCGGTGGGGCATCTCGCTTCCCTGCCAAACAGGGGTCCCCTTGTTTATCGGTGAAATAACACATATTTCTTGGCTACAAAATTCCACAGAAACACCAACAGCGCTGACACCAGCTTGGAGCAGAGATAATGCAGGTGCGCGTATTCTGTCAAGAGCCACATACATATGCCATTGCCCAGCAGACCTAGACCGCCGATGAGCGTAAAGAGCCCCACCTCCACAAAGGGATTGTGAAATTTGCGCTCCTGAAACACCCACGCAATACTGAGCAGATAGCTGGTGATGAGGCCCAAGCCAAAGCCGATGGCAGCCGCATGCAAATAGTACATCCCTACCCAACTTGTCAGCCCCACCAATATGCCAACGTCAACGAGGGAGGCGAGACCACCAACACACGTGTAGCGCACGAGTTCAAGAGTGATAGGGGCCGGTGGTCTTTGCCAGAGGTGCTTGTACACCTCTCTGCCATACAAAAGGCCCCTCGCTCCTGTGTGGTTGCCTTTCAACCCTGGGATTTTGGCTGACATACGCTCCATTCTCAACACGCCATGCCCGTCTTTGACTTCGTACGGCCTGCTCGACATCCTCCAGCGGCACTGTGGCACGAAGCGTGCTCGTCCCCGAAAGGCATACACCACAAGCAGCGCAATGTCTCCTATTGTTTCGAGGATGACGAAGTTAACATGCGTAGGCCAAGAGTGCAAAATTTCGTACGTCAGACCAGCCATTCTCGGTCAGTAGGGTATTTTGTTCTTTCCAGACACGCCCAGACGTCCAATCTTCCCTCTGCAGGCACTGAGAGGATTCGGCTTGGAGCAGTTCACCAACAGCCTGGGGATATGGTGAGTTTCTCTTCCGTATTCCTTGCAGACGTCTCAAGACGCCATCTTCATAACTCATAGATTGACAACGGTCCGCTCCAGAGAGGTCCCGGCCTGGACCGCACCCTTTATGGACTCGGATCATCTTGTCCAAATAGATCAAAAGGAAATTATACCATGCTGCCACGAGCATCATGTACATCGCCGTGCGCAGTGCGTGCCACAGCTCACGCTGCGAGGTCGTCGCCAGACAAGGCAAGCAATATGCAGCAACAGGCTATGACAGCCATAGACACCCTCCTTAGAGGCTAAGGTATGCTGGGTTGCTGTCAAAACTGCTGTCAAACCGACTTTTGCTTCAGGGACACAGCGCTAGTACCCTGTCAGCTTTGAATCTGTGGGTAGAGGCATTTGAGTTTGATGCGGGCCTCCCGAGTGGAGAATTGCCAGTCAACCCCTTTTTGGGACGCGTTTCGCCGCTGTTCCCACTGTGCTGTTTCCTCTGTGAGCGTCTCCATATCTGGGATCCTGCGATCCAGGCATTGCAGGGTCAGGGCACTGAGCTCGATCTCGGCGATATTGCGCCACCTGCCATGCTTAGGCGTATGGTGGATCTCCAGACGTGAGGCCAGTCTGCGGGCCTGCTATGGCGGGAATGCCTCGTAGAGTGAGCCAAGTCCATGGGTATTGAGCTGATCACAGACCAGACGGAGCCGTGCCGCCTCAGGATACTGGACCTCCAGGAGAGACGGGATGGCTGTAGCCCAGTCCATGGCCGTCTGGCGCTCTCTGACCCTGACAAAGCGCTGCCCCCGCAGTGGCTCGGTGCAGAGAAAGATAGTGGCGGTGCCGTTCCGCTCATATTCATAGTCGTAGCGCTCGGGTTTGCCCGCTGCCGCCGGCAGCGGCTGCCGGGTCTCCTTGATCAACTGCAAGGGTTGTTCATCCATGCATACCATGGGGATCTGTGGATCATATGGCGTATGGTAGAGTTCCACGACATCTTCCCTATGCGCTACAAACTCCCCACTGTGCTCGGGCGGAATGCCCCACATCTTCCGCAGATGTGGTTGCAACGCATTTTTTTGAGCGCCTGGCGGACCGTCTCATGGCTGATCGCCTCCACAATGTCCAAGGCCACGGCTTGGTCGGCCAGGAGCCGTAGGGTCCATCGCATATGCCCTGCGGGGGGCGCACTGCACCTGAGCGCGATCAGGCGTGCCGCGCCCTCGCCATCCAAGCAGGGCGCACGGGAGGGACGGTCCTGTTTCTTCCGGTTGAGTGCGGCCTCTAGCCCCTGTTCGACCAAACGTTGTCGGACGCCCAGCACGGTGTTGACACTGACGGAGACGGTCTCCGCAATCCTTTGATCTGTCCAGGCCGGCCCATCGGCATTGGCTTTCAACAAGATAAAGGCATGGTGGATCTTGGATGGAGGCGGCGGCTTTCCCTTTGCTGGTTAGCTCCGTTAATGCGCGGCGTTCCTCATCAGAAAGCCGTAGGATGTACTTCTTGTTCATGGCACACTCCGTCTGAGCACACATTATTCTCTCAGACGGCATAGGAACCGTTTAACCTCCAAAAATGAAGCTGACAAGGTACTAAGTTGTCGCCAGGCAGGTCGGAGGCGTCGCTGTTGCGAGACGCCGACCGGCAGAGCCCAGCGCCGGTGCGCCAGCTACCGCCTCGGATAACCCGCTTCGAGCCTGATACTGGCCCCTGCGGATCTGTCACAGGCCCTGTAGCATACTTGTCATACCACAGTCCTGGACCCACTCCCACACGTTGCCATAAATGTCGTACAGGCCCCAGGCATTCGGCTGCAGTGTGCCAACCGGATGCGTCATCTTACCAGCGTTATCTCTAAACCAGGCATACTGGCCTTATTGGCTGCTGTTGTCTCCAAAACTATACGCGGTGGTTGAACCGGCACGTGCGGTGTACTCCCACTCCGCCTCTGTTGGTAGGCGATATTGCGTGCCGCCCTCCCTGGTGTTGAGCTTGTCGATAAACGTTTGTACCTCCGCCCAGATGACCATCTCGACTGACTGGTTGGCATCGCCCCTAGACTGGCTGGGATTGTTGCCCATCACCGCTTCCCACTGGCCCTGGGTGACTTCGTGGATTCCCAGATAGAACGGTTTGCTGATGCGTACCGTGTGTACCGGGCGCTCATCATCGGCTCCGCTCGTCGAGCCCATCTGAAATTTCCCAGCGGGAATCAGGGCAAACTGCATGCCGATGCTATTGGTCAACGATGACGCGCCTGGCGTCCGTCCCAAGAGTACCAGCGACAACACCGTAACGAGCACACACAGGAACACTTCTCCAACCAGCACAAGACGGCGCTTTTGGCTCCGAGACAGCCCGGTTCTCTCACAGTTGTCGCTGGGCGTATGGCGGTGTACCTCTGGCCAGCCTTTCTCCCTGACAGGGGGCGTTGTACCTCCTCGCCTCGGGGCGCAGCGTCAATCGGTCGTGGAGAGGGCTTTGGGCTCGGTGGCGGTGTTGGCTCAGGCCGTTTGGCGATCTCGGCACGGATGGCGCGAACAATGCGATCAAACCCGTTTCGTTCGGACAAGCTGGCCCAATAATAGCGTCGGAATTGATCTGGCACCTTGCAGTCATCAAGCAGCACGGGAATGGTGTGGATCGTCCCCGCTGGGAGTTCTTCCCAAGCATCAAGCGCCAGCTTCATCTCACGCTGGATATAGCCACGTCTGTTCACTGAGTTATGCGAGAGGAAGATCAAAATGAAGTCGGAGGTTTGCAACGCCGGTGGGATTTCCCGCGCCCATTCCTGCCCCGGCAACAGGTCTTCTTCATCCAGCCAGGGCTCGAACCCATCGATGGCCCGCAGGCGGTGATAGACCTCACGGACCTGGGCTTTATCCTCGCTGGCATGGCAAAGGAAAATCCGATCCGTGCCACAATGCGCCTTCCTGGTCAGGATGCATCGCCGCGTGCTCTCGCGTGTGGTCTGCGGTACGCAGCATAGCACATTTTAAGCCAGAAGGGGGATAGTTAAAAGCACATGTGGTCTTGGAAGCCTTGAGGAGGTACTCCGTATTGTGAGAGGGAGTATAGCCATGGGCCAAGCCCTGTAGTCCAAGCCGGGCCGTGCGGCGGCAGGGTGGGGAGTGTTGGTCAGGTCCATAGTGCCAGGCCCTGGCCGAGGGCACTCCAAGAAACCCCACGAGAAAGCCAAGGCAGGTAACCGGAATGACTATCTAGTAGCTCGGATAGCCCACGACAAGCCGGACATCCTGGAGCGGATGAAGGTCAGAGAGTTCCCCAGCGTACGGAAGGCAGCCCGAGAGGCAGGCATTATTAAAGCCGTGTCCCTCGTCACGCAGGTCGTACGGCTGTGGGAGAAGGCCACCCCAGAGGAACGGCAACCGATCCATCAACATCTAGCCATCGACGCAGACGAGCGACATGGGAGAAGATAAATGCTACAAGCTCGTAGGGACCTACCTTACGGGCTTTTGTGTGCCTGTCCTTATGCCGCCATACCACACCCACTGTATTGATGGCGTCTCTTACTGCTTCGTTCTCTCTTCGATCATCTGCCGCAGTTCCTCGTGATTGGCCTGCGCTTTCTGGAGGCCAATCTGGCCTGAGATGAACGCAAGCTGCGGCATTTTCTCATTGGCTTTCTTCCCCAGAGGGGTCTTGTAAAACTCCGTTAGCTTCTTCAACTCTGGCTCAGTGAACTCGTGGGTATAGGCGGTGATCGTGTCCTGCTTGACACTCTCCCAATTCAGATATTTGTTCAGAAATTTCTGCAGAATATCCCGCTGAGGAGCGAGTTGGGGATTTTGCTTAAGCTGGTTTTCAACGACTTGATCGACAATCTGTGGCAGACTCTTATCGACCTCCATGACGATCAGGAGGGTCTCAGCAGCCTTGCGATGGCTTTGTTCATTTCCCCTAGAAACAGCAGGGTGGCATATGAGGGCAAGCGTCAACAAGCAACCGTACAGTATCCTTCTCATCACATGTTCCTCCTATGGATACTTATACCACAGGCGGGGAGCACATATCTAACAAGAAGAGCGGGGAAGGGCCAACGTATACCGCACCCGTCGTACCGAGGGGACACAGCTATTCTCCACCCAACACATCAACCTCTCACAGGTATATTCTTTTCTCTCATCAAGGTTATCAAAAAGATGAGTTTGAAGAAGTGATTTGTCCCGTCTACACTCTCTTTCACCTATGCGATGGTCCCAAACAGGTAGCCAGTGGGAAGCTCCGCGTCATTGCCAATAGCAGGTACTTGTGATGACTGGAAGCGGGGCTTCACTGATTCTCTAGGAAGAAACTCCCTTACACAACAAACAGTGATTTTCCCTCTGTCAATAGCCTTGAGGTGGCAGTAAGCTTCTCTCAGGATATCCACGGCGTTGAGGCCCTGTCTTTGCCAACTTTGCAAACAGCAGGACCTCATTCGCCTATGCAGTATGCTGTGTACGAGACCTGGTTGTAACCCATACCGGGTCTTAGTTTTTTATTCTCCGCTGACCTTGGCCCCAGCACAAACTCCCCCTCCACCATCCTGTCAGGTGGGCTTTTTGCGGTCAACACACCTATGGCCGTAGCCGAGCAAGGCCAATACCAGCACGTCAGACACCCCAGGCTTCCTCAAAATCCTCCTACTCAGTTGGGACTTCGAGCAGAGAAAATCTCTGGCAGGTATGGCCCTATTCCCTGCACCCAAGGTGGTCCACCTCCAGACTCAGTCCGGGAGACTCGACAAAAGCCCAGCATAGGGCTAGCCAGAACACTTA
>JBMDXC010000027.1:0-2620 GCA_048594805.1 Candidatus Entotheonellaceae bacterium
ACCGCCCAACCAATGCTGGAGATAATGCACAAAGCGCATCGCCGGCTCTCCTACTGAAAGGGGGAACGAGAGCCGTAAGAGACGACGAGACGAGCAGCTTCACAAGTCCCAATGAGCGTGGGAAAAAACTAGTGCCCACTAAGTATATATTTTGAGCTGAGATGGGCTAGCGTTGAGCGGCGGGCGTCCCTACGAATCGCGCAGACAGTAGGGCTCGATAGCGGGCGTCCCATCACGCCTCCGGCCGACCCACAGCAGCCGATCCAACCGCCCTTTGCGCGTCACGCCCCTGTGCAAGGTCGGGCTCATTCTAATCGCCACATCGATCTCAGAGGGGCGGCGGCACTCACCGCGAGTTCCGAAGCTGGACACGGCCCGAGCTTCGCGGTACGCCCAAAATTTGTCCCTCAATTCTGCCGGCCACGTGGCCGCGAGCCGAGCTGTGAGTTCCCAGGCGTGCTGTGGCCCCAACGGGCGGGCTGGCACCGCAATCACCGCCACGGTATAACCGTCGGCGGACGACATATGGGCTTGTAGGGCATTGCCGACCATCGTCATCGCTGTCCGCTCCTGAACGGCTGACCATACTTCCGTCAGTGTCGCATGTCCCGCGGCGAAACCCAAGATGATGATGGGAATGGCCCCAAACCGCTCCCGAACCAAACCTATGCCGATGAGCCCCATGAGCGCAGCGGTGATCGGCAGCACAGGAAGTCCAAATCTCGAGGACATCCCATCATCGAAATCCCAAGGTCTGCGATTCATCGCGAGTACTGGTATAAGGCCCACCCCGAGCGCCAGGACGAGCAGGACCACGCTTCGTCCATACTGAGAGCCTGTTGCCGTAGGAGTATCTCTCCGGCGATTGCGGCACCCATAGACCAGCAAAGCGGCTACGACGGCGCCATACACCGTCGCCGCAAGGCCGGCTTTCGAGGTCCAGTGCACTTGCCCTAACGAGGTACCAAGCCCACCTATCACACCCCGCCACATCGCTGATGTCAATTCAAAGGGTAGACGTAAAACATGGTATCCGCGGAGCGTGAGAGAATGGAGCGGCTGGACATCGGGCCTGGCACCGGGGTCAGCCATGAGGGAATATGCTGTATATGCGGCACTCGCAATAATAATCGACGTGACAATGGCAAGCATGGCTCGAACCCTTGCCGCTGGATTAACTGGATCTCGCATGTACGATAAAAAAAGCACGAGCATTATCATCACGACTGGTAATGCATATTCGGTAAAGACTATCGCAAAGCCAAGGAGCGGCAAGCTCAGCGCGAGTGCCACCCTACCGACGCGATCATCGGCCCTTATAAAACGCAGCAGCAAGAGCAGTGCGCAGTAGCCCAGAATGACGCTCAACAGCGCTCCGAGACTTATGCTGAGGGTGACCATTTGCACTTTGGTCACGAACGGCGCACTCGCCACACAGGCGATGACGAAGGCGTGTTGGCGTAAATCGGGGAAGAGGTGGTTCCAGAGGAGCGCTGAGAGTATACCCAAGGCAGGCCATAGAAGAGCCTGTGCGACAAACGCGGCACACCACAAGGCGGCTTCGGATGTTGCAAGCAGCAACCATACGCGTGCCATGACAGGTCGGTCAGTGTGGCTAGGAATGAGTGCACCTACGCCGTGCTCTTTGATGAGCAACCATACAGACGCGTCATCCCAAATGGGGAAGGCCCAGATCGCACCGATCGTGAACGGGACACAGATCAACAGCAGTGCCAAGACAGAGGCCATCGCCCGCAAAGGGTCGGAACTCGGTAGACGGCTCTGTGCAGTCATCGAACGTGGGGACCTCCCACTGGCTTGATAAAGGCGCGGATACGACAGAGTGTCCCCCGCTCCGTGTTAAAGCCAGCCTTGAGGGCACCTGCTGTCAGGGCTGTCAGGTGGCTAATCTCGGGAGGGAGCGCTGTGAGTTCGTGCTCACTCAGGGCAAGCTGCAGCACCTTGTTTTGAGCAGCTTCGTGAAGTTGTGTGATGAGCTCTGGGTAGTGCATTGGAAAACCTCATACCTATTGGCTTCCCAGTAGGAGTCGAACTATAATAGGTTTTAAAAATGCTTTCAAGAACGTGTATTATGATTATGCAGAGCGGCTTCAGGGACAGTCGTGAATGAGTCGATTCTAGGTCTTGTGTAGACAAGTGTCAATTATTTTCCCCCTGAACGCGCAGCAGAGTATAGGAGAGCTGTTGACGTGTCTTCTGTATTGGCATTGGCATGCTTCCGAGGATCTGATAACGGCCATTATGGAGTACATGGCCTGGTTCTCCTCCATGAAATCCGCACGTGGTGTGGTGTGAGAGAAAGGTGCATGATGCCATGATACCGCGCAACCAAGAGATCCCCCCGCTCACCCATGTTGTGAACGTCGTGGCCCTGCTCCTGGCTGGCCTGATCCTGCTGCTAACGGCGGTGACCCGCGCGTTTTACGTGGTCGTCCTCGTCCCCGTGCTCATCCTCCTTGTGGTGTACTGGCGTTTCCGGACGGACCCCCGGGTGGCGGCCGGGTATTTTGGCCTCGCGCTCGGGCTCCTCGGCTGGATCCTTATCTGTGAGCATATTGTGACCGTCGACAATGTCCTCGGCACTCTGATCAGTCAGCGC
>JBMDXC010000270.1:0-1913 GCA_048594805.1 Candidatus Entotheonellaceae bacterium
GGTTCGCAATCGCCAACACGGCTGCCTCCTTCACCTGGGGTACTTCGTAAAGGACTTCTTCGACCTCGCGTGGGAAGGCCGGTTTTCCGGGTTTCTCCGGGTACCAGAGGTCAGCCTTGCGGGCGATGATATGGAAGTAGCCGTCTCTATCCATTTGGGCGACATCCCCGGTTAAAAGAAACCCATCCGGATTGAACGCCTTGCGTGTTTCATCAGGCTGGTTCCAATATCCCATCATCACCTGAGGGCCGCGCACAGCCAGCTCGCCAATTTGCCCGGTTTTGACCGTCCTTTTTCCTTTCTTCAAGTCGACCACGCGCGCGTCCGTAGAGGGCAGGGGGATCCCGATCGAGCCAATCTTCCGCAAGCCATCGAGCGGATTCCCGTGCGTAACAGGACCTGCTTCGGTCAGGCCATAGCCTTCCACGAGCCTGCCACGGGTCAGCTTCTCAAAGGCCTCCTGGACTTCGATAGGTAGTGGAGCTGAGCCACTGATGCAAGCGTCGATCGAGCTAATCCCGAACTTCCGAACGCCAGGGAAATCCTTGATTGCCATATACATGCGCGGCACACCCGGAAAGATAGACGGGCGGTAACGCTGAATCGTTTTAAGGATATCGAAGACGTTGAAAGATGGCTTGAGGATCATCGTCGCGCCTAAGGCTACAGGAAGGTTCAAGGCGGTGGTCAGCCCATAGCTGTGGGCGAAGGGCACCACGCATAAGAATCTTTCTTTTCCTTCGCGGGCTTTCGGTATCCAATGGCGGGTTTGAATGGTATTGGCGACCAGGCTGCGATGGGAGGCCATTACGCCTTTCGGAGCTGCTGTAGTCCCACCTGTGAACTGGATTACAGCCAGATCTTCGTGCCCAATCTCGACCTCGGGCGAGCGCGTGCTGTGGCTGTACAGCATGCGGTTGAAGCGGTGCATGCTCGCGTCCATGGAGATATCCAGCAGGTGCCGTTTTCGTTGCTCGGATGACAGGGACAACGCAACACGTTTAAAGAATGGCAAGTAGTCGGCAACGTGGGTGAAGATGATATGTTCAAGTGGTGAACCGGCCTCTTCTCCCAGGTCTAATTTGATTCGCTCGATCAGGCTATCGAACTCGGTGAGGATGACCAGAACCCGCGCGCCTGAGGTCCGTATCTGATGGATCAACTCCGCTGGATCGGTTGAGGGTAGCGTGAAAACAGCCACTGCGCCGGCTTTGAGCGCGCCGAAATAAGCGATGACCATCTGGGGGAGGTTGGGTAGGAGCAGCATCACCCTGTCACCAGGCTGGGTCCCCAGAGAGAGCAGCGCATTCGCGAAACGATTCACCTCCTGGTTCAACCGCCGGTATGTGATCCGGTTCCCCTCAAAGATGAGCGCGGTGTGGAGGGGAAAACGGTGCGCGACGGAACCCAAAAGATCAGGCAGCCTGATCCTTGGTACGGCTATCGTTTCGGGAACCCCATTGTCGTACCGGGATACCCAGGGACGCTCCCGAGCCAGTTCGCTTTGGTTAGCAAAACCAGGCATACCCGAACCGGCTCGATCTGTACGGGAGGCTTCTTCCAGGACACGCTGAATCGCACGGTTGACCGCCTCACGGCGTTCCAGCATGACCAGATGGCCGGATGCACCCACGTCCACTTCGTCAGAGTGGGGGATCGCACGCCTGACTTCTTCGAAGAGCGGCCTGGCGAAGACCATGTCCAGATGGCCGCGGATGATGGTTGTGGGCACTTCGAGACTGTGAAATAGGCTCCATCCATTCCATTTTGCCAGAGTCTGGTGATAGAGGGCGTGCATAACATCCGGCGGCGCAGACAGCCAGCCGCGAGTGAAAGCACCGAAGCTGCGCAACAAAAATGCAGGAAGCTGCAAAAGAAGACGGTAGAAGGGATTGAGCACGAACTCACCTGCA
>JBMDXC010000271.1:0-15142 GCA_048594805.1 Candidatus Entotheonellaceae bacterium
AATCACGACGGGGCACTGTTTGTCCCCACTCTGCCGCGATTCACGCAAACGAGTGATTTGATCGTCACCCCAGCCCTCGGCCAGGCTGTGGCCGCAGCGCTCGGATTATCCCGGGCGCTGCTCCTGAAGCATCACGACATCGTCGTCAGCACGTCAGTAGAAGAAGCCTGCGTCACTGCAATCCTGCTCGAAAAAGCGGCGCATATGCAATCCTGGCCAGGCAATATGGTGCGATAGAGTGGGCACCAGACGCTGAGGCACTCCAGAAGCAAGCCCGTGTGTATCACCCAGAGGCATGCCAACAGATGTGGGCCTATTTTCTACGCAAGCTGCACTAGTGAGGTCGGCGGCGCATGGCGCCGAGCCATGCAGGCCTTATCAGGCCTGCCGTCCTGCCCTGGTGGCCTATTATACACTCCTCACCCAGGCAAGATCAGGAGTGCGGCGATGCCAATCAGTGGCCTGTTCAAAGGCATATCCCACCCGCAAGACCATGTCTTCATGCCAGGGTTTGCCGTAGATCATCAAACCAATCGGCAGGCCCTGCCTGGTAAAGCCACACGGCACAGATAGGCCACACAAATTCAAGATATTGCCAATGACCGTATTGCGGAGATATTGCATATTCCGTCTACTGTACATGTCCATAGAGGCATCAATCTCAGCGACTGGCAGCGGGGGAATCATCGTGGTGGGAACAAGCAGAGCATCCACCTGGCGTAGGGTCTCAAGCACCCTGGCACGGAGTGGTATCCAGGCACGTGTCGTATTGAGATACTCGGTGGCGCTGACGTCCTTGCCCTGCATCAGGCGCTGGCGCACAATGGGATCATAGTGCTCAAAGTGCGCCTCAAGGCGCGCTTGATGGATGGTATAGGCCTCTGCAGCAACCACCAGTCCACGTGGATTCAGCTCCTGGGCTTCTGCCGCTTCTGGAAACTCTATACTTTCTACATATGCCCCCAACCCGTTAAACACCTCACCGCAGGACCGGACGGCCTGGGCTACCTCCGCGTCGACCTGATCCCAGAAGATGGTTTCGGCAAAGGCAAGACGGAGGCCGCGCACGCCGTCTTTGAGATGGGTCAGGACGTCTTGCGGTGGGATGCCCTGAGTGGAGGGATCCTGAGGGTCGCTACCCCGTAGGTACTGATAGACCAGCGCGGCATCTTCGACTGAACGGGTCAAGGGCCCCACCGAGTCGAGAGACCAACTGAGGGGGAACACGCCAGCCCGGCTGATCTGACCCACCGTGGTTTTGAGCCCTACTGTACCGCACAAGGAGGACGGGATGCGGACGGAACCTCCCGTATCGCTCCCTAGCGCCATCGGCACCATACCAGCTGCGACTGCCACGCCAGAGCCGCTACTCGAACCGCCCGGGGCGTGTAGTACGGCGTGCCAGGGGTTGTGCGGTGTGCCGTGATGGTGGTTAATGCCAACACCACCATAAGCAAACTGCACAGTATGCGTTTTCCCCAGGAGGACCATACCAGCCTGCGTCAGGCGCTGGATGACCGTTGCGTCTGCAGCAGCGATGTTATCCTCCAGCAGGTTGGAGCCAGCGGTGGTCGGCAAGCCTTTAACGTTGAAGAGGTCCTTGGCAGCATAGGGAATCCCGTGCAAGGGGCCCACATCCTGGCCAGCCTTCAGGGCCAACTCCGCAGCCTGCGCCTGGGCCAGGGCACGCTCACGCGCCACCAGTTTAAAAGCGTGTAAGGTACCGTCCAGCGCCTCAAGGCGGGACAGCATATGCTCCGTCAACTGCGCTGGGGAAAGCGCACCCTGTCGTATGCGCTGTGATAATTCACTCATAGTCAACCAGTGTAAGGGCGTCTCGGTCATGAGGGTCACCTCCACCATGGGCGCTGCTCTGCGGCTACGTCGTCTGTACGATGTGTATCCTAGACCTTGTGGCATATGTCTGCAAGCCAATGACAATACGCTGTTGCGCTAGAACGACATGAGGCTCTAGCGTCGGCATATCTGTCAGATGCACTGGGGGCCATACCACGGGGAGATGCCTGGGTTGGCATCCACTGTGTCGTTGGGAACCGACAGCGCCGCTAGTCCTGTATGTCTCTCCCCACGGCGGTCTAACGCCATTGCCCCATACTGGTCACAGGTCGGCTGGATAACAGGCGTCGTTGCGCACCGACAGCCTTTGCTCCTGTCCCAGAATCCTTCGCCACATGCCCACGACAGAGCCCGGGCATGCGCGCCAGGGGCAAACCGTTACGCATCACGTAAGTGCCGAGAATTAGGCATGTTAGAGTATCAGCGCAGGGCCCGACAAAAAATGCCTGAGATCGGTATGTCTGTGGCATAGGGTTTGCTTTAGTCCATGGGCATAGGCAGCATACCTGAGATACCTGCAGGAGCTGCTGCACCCCCGATGGAGACGGGGAGGTATAGACAACACATGACGGAGGTCATACACATGTATCGGAAACTCATGAGAAACACCACTATGGCTCTTGGCACCCTGTTGCTTGGCTCAAGCCTGGTAATGGCTGGTGGCTTACAAGGCACCGTGAGTGCCATTGATGGCAAGGGGATGGCTACGGTGCACACCAGTGATGGCAAAAACCATCAGGTGAAAGCGGGAGAAGGCTGGAAAGTTGGGGCAAAGGTCGAGTGCGAAACCAAAAATAATGCTATGGAATGTCGCCCGGCAGCGGCTCAGAGTTCTGCCGCTCCGACCACGTCAGCCCCCAGCACTGCGGCGGTGAAGCAGGCCCCTGCGCCCACGACATTCACTCCGGCAGCGAGTACTGCTGCTCCGGCTTCTAGTACATCAACAACAGCCCCAGCATCGAAGTAAGAGAGACAGGTAAAGGACCCTACTCCGCGGATGTCCGGGAAGGGAGCGGAGAGGAGTAGGGGTGAGAAACATCTTGGAGAGGAGTGGCGGAAGGAGTATACTGAGGGGTGGCTATTCCCCTGGGAACCTTCCCGGACATCCAGCCATTGAGGACTGCGGTCGAAGCGCAGTCCTCAATTTTTTGCCTAACAGCCTACGAACAACCGCTCGTTGCCCCACAATTGAGGCATTTGTAGCATGAACCGTTCCGGATCATGAGCGCCCCACATTCCGCACACGACGGCGCATCTTCTTGTAGTCGGAATGGAAAGCGCTCTTCCGCAATCGCCGTGACATGCCCGTTTCCTGATGCTGCCTTACCCTGCGGCAGGAGCCCTGGCAGGAGGGGCTGCGTTGTCCCCTCGTCAGCAGGCTCAACGACCCCAACCCGCGCCCGGTCTTCCTGATCGAGGAATTTGGAGGCGAGCCAGCGGAAGATATAGTCCATGACCGACTTGGCAATAGGGATTTCCTTATTGTTGGTAAAACCCGCCGGCTCAAAGCGCATGTGGCTGAACTTATCAATCAGGGCTTTGAGGGGCACACCATACTGGAGCGCCAACGAGATTGAGGTCGCGAACGCATCCATCAAACCGGAGATGGTACTGCCCTCCTTGGCCATCACCAGGAAGATCTCACCCGGTGAGCCGTCTTCGAACATGCCCACCGTGATGTAACCCTCATGGCCAGCGATGGAAAACTTGTGGGTAATCGCTGGGCGCTCGTCAGGGAGCCGCCGCCGTACTGGCTTGGGTACTGACGCAGTGGCCTCAGCAATGCTACGGGTGTTGACCGGCTGCGTACGCTTGCAGCCATCGCGATAGATCGCGAGTGCTTTCACCCCCAGCTGCCAGCCCATGATGTACGCCTGTTCAATGTCCTCGATCGTGGCATCTGTAGGCATGTTGACGGTTTTGGAAATGGACCCAGAGAGGAAGGGCTGCACGACAGCCATCATGCGGATGTGCCCCGTATAATGGATCGCCCGTGTCCCACCACTAGGCCGGAAGGCGCAATCAAACACCGGCAGATGACTCTCTTGCAGGAATGGGGCGCCCTCGATGGTCTCGTGCTCGTCAATGTACTGGACGATCTCCTTGATCTGATGTGGCGAATATCCCAACTGTGTGAGCGCCAGAGGGACGGTGGCATTGACCAGCTTCATCATGCCCCCCCCCACCAACTTCTTATATTTAATGAGGGCAATGTCTGGCTCCACGCCTGTCGTGTCACAGTCCATCATAAAACTGACCGTCCCCGTTGGCGCCAGGAGCGTCGCCTGCGCATTACGGTACCCGTACTGCATGCCGAGCGCTAGCGCATCGTCCCAGGCGTCGATAGCTGCCTGCATGACATCGCTGGGGACAAACCGCTGCTCAATGCCTTGCAGGCTATCCCGATGTTTGCGAATCACCCGCAGCATCGGTTCGCGATTGACCGCATAGCCAGCGAAAGGCCCGACGACTTTGGCGATCTTGGCGCTCGTCAGGTAGGCTTGACCGGTCATCAGGGCAGTTACGGCTGTGGCATAGGCGCGTCCAGCATCAGAGTCGTATGGCAAGCCGCGCGCCATGAGCAGCGCGCCCAGGTTGGCATAGCCCAATCCCAAGGGACGAAAATCATAACTGTTGCGCGTAATCCCTGGCGTCGGATAGCTGGCATTGTCAACGATGATTTCCTGCGCTGTGATAAGGATGTCCACGGCGTGCCGATACGCCTCAGCCGCAAAGGCTCCATCCGCATTGAGGAACTGCAACAGATTGATCGATGCAAGATTACAGGCTGTATTGTCGAGGAACACGAATTCGCTGCACGGATTCGAGGCGTTGATCCGACCACTATTGGGGCAGGTATGCCAGTCATTAATGACCGTGTCGAACTGCATGCCCGGATCACCACAGATGTGCGTCGCCTCAGCAATCATGCGCAGCAAGTCGCGGGCAGGATAACTCTGTGACACGGCTCCGGTCGTCACATAACGGGTCTGCCATACACCATTGGTGAGCACGGCGTGCATGAAGGCATCGGGCACCCGGACAGAATTGTTGGCATTCTGAAAGAACACCGAGCCATACGCCGGCCCGTCGAGCGAGGCATCGTATCCCGCGTCAATGAGTGCCCAGGCTTTCTTCTCTTCCACGACTTTACAATAGATGAACTGTTCGATGTCAGGATGATCAATATTCAGCACGACCATTTTGGCGGCACGGCGGGTCTTACCGCCGGACTTGATGGCCCCGGCCGAGGCATCGGCCGCCCGCATAAAGGAGAGAGGCCCTGAGGCAATGCCCCCACTGGAGAGTTGCTCGTGCGAACCGCGAATTTTTGAGAGGTTCACGCCAGAGCCAGAACCGCCTTTAAAGACAATCCCTTCCTGGCGATACCACTCCAGGATCGATTCCATGGAGTCCTCAACTGCAATAATGAAGCATGCCGAGGCCTGTGGACGCTCTTCAACCCCAACATTGAACCACACCGGGCTATTAAAGGCGGCCATCTGGTGTAAGAGCAGGTAGGTCAATTCGTCAGCAAAGGCCGCCGCATCATGCTCCGTAGCAAAATAGCCACCGCGCTGCCCCCAGACCGTGATCGTCTGCACGACCCGATCGAGCAACTGCCGCACGGAGTGTTCGCGCTGCGGCGTGCCGAGCGGACCCCGGAAATATTTGGAAGCAACGACATTCGTCGCCAACTGTGACCAGGACTGCGGGAATTCCACATCACGTTGTTCGAAGACCGGCCGCCCATCTTCACCCGCAATGAGCGCCAGGCGCTTCTCCCATACCACTTCGTCATAGGGGTGGACCCCGGCCTGCGTGAAATAGCGCTGCACGACCAGACTTGGGCCTGGCAGTTGCTGGTCTCGGCGCGGCCCCTTGGCCGCATCTGGAGATGTGGCACTGCCTCCGGGAGATTCACTAGCGATATATGTCGGCGTGGTGTATGAGGGTGTGGATGCGTTCAAGAGCGTGTCCCTCCCGGTTTCTTCATCATGGCCCATGTCCTCTTTGATGGCCAGATTCGCCGTAAATTTGTGATCGACATGTACACAATAATGCAAGCTGCAATAAAAGATGTCAAGAGAAAATTTGCCCTAAAAATGCAACTTGCAATAACCTTTTATCTACCAGGGAGTTATCGGCTGTAGATGGACCCGTGCGCCAGATGGCAGACAGCGACGATGCGGTGGCACAACGATTAAGCCGAGGGGATGTGACTCAGCACGAGCTAACTCCAGCAAATTCTCCACTGGCAGAGCCAACCAGCCTGTGGTACGCGGCTGCAAGCGGGCTGGGATGAAAGAGGTCACCCCAGGGCGTACCTGCAATGGTGTGGCCAGGGTGGCCCTCTGGCGCATGGGTAAGACCGGGCGCTGGCTGAGCATGGCGCGCAGGACAGGCCACACGAAAATTTCAAAACCCACAAAGGCCGCCCACGGGGAGCCTGGCAGCCCAATAATGAGGGTCTGCCCACAACGGGCCACCGTGACACTCCGTCCGGGACTGGTGGCCACACCACGAAACACCATCTCAGCACCAATGGCCGCCATGGCACGCGCCGCAAAGTCGTGATCGCCCCTGCCTGATGCTCCCAGAATGACCACCACATCGGTCTCTAAGCCACACCTGAGCTGCGTGCTGAGGCTTGCGAGTGTATCAGGTACAATACCCAGGTTGAGGCTCGTGCACCCCAATTCCTGCACTCGGATATCGAGAGCATAGATATTGCTGCACCATTTCTTTCCCGGCTGCCACGCGGCCCCTGGCGGCAAGAGCTCGTCACCAGGCGCGACCAGGGCCACGCGTGGGCGCCGCATCACGTCAACACTGTGGAGACCAAGTGACAGAGCCACCCCAATGCGTTGGGGTATCAGGCGGTCACCCTGGTGTAACACCACCGTGCCGCGCCGGATTTCTGCCCCATATCGTTGTACGTACAACCCCCGCGGCAGGGGTTGGCGTATGACCAGTGCCCCAGCCTCCACCTCGCTCTCTTCCATCTTGACGACCGTGTTTACCCCTGGTGGTACTGGCGCTCCAGTCATAATACGAATAGCCTGCCGAGGCCGCAAAGGCTGCTCAAGTTGCTCACCAGCAGTGAGGGTCTGCCCTAACATAAGCCGCACCGGTCGTGCGGGGGTCGCAGTCCGCGTGTCACTACTGCGCAACGCATAGCCATCCACGAGCGACTGATCGAAGGGTGGCATAGGGTGGGGAGCTACGACAGGCGTGGCGACAATCCGTCCGTAGGCAGCAGTGAGAGGCAGGCGCTCACTCGCCAGCGGTTGTACGACCTTGAGCATACGCTCTAGAGCATCTTGATAACTCACCATAGCGTTGGCTCGTAGAGGTTACAAGCAGTTCTTGCGCCTCAGAACGTGTCCATCACGGCGCCCTGAGGCCAGTCAACAACGTCAGAAATCGTGCTAAGTACAACGATAACAGACGGTTCCACAAGCGTCAAGCCGTGCCGGCGTGTGGGTGCTAAAATGTCCTTGACATCCATGAACCGCTCCCTCTAAATTGGCTTGTACTCGCTCGCATGCGGCGGGAAAAAACGGTAGAATCTAGTGTTCCTTGCGAGGATGCTCTCTGGTTCTTCAGCATGGCAGCGCGCCTTTGTCCGCCAGAGGGGCAAGGGGAGCTGTTTTGTAGGTATATGCAGCATGTGCGGTAGCGCACAGCATACGTTGCTCAATCGCAGGAGGCGTCGGACATGGCAGAAACAGAGTTCACGTTAAAGACTGGCTTGGCAGAGATGCTCAAAGGCGGCGTCATCATGGATGTCACCACCGCCGACCAGGCCAAGATTGCTGAAGACGCGGGCGCGGTGGCGGTGATGGCACTGGAGCGCGTTCCAGCCGACATTCGTGCCCAGGGTGGCGTGGCACGCATGGCCGACCCAACGAAGATCAAAGAAATTATGAAGGCCGTGTCCATTCCCGTGATGGCCAAAGTACGCATTGGGCATTTTGCCGAGGCACAGATTTTGGAGGCGCTGGGGGTAGATTATATCGACGAGAGCGAAGTGCTCACCCCAGCGGACGAAGCGCATCATATTTACAAGTTCGCCTTCAAGGTACCGTTTGTGTGTGGTGCGCGCAACTTGGGTGAGGCCCTGCGGCGTATCGGTGAGGGTGCGGCCATGATCCGCACCAAGGGCGAAGCGGGCTCTGGGAACGTCGTCGAGGCCGTGCGGCATATGCGTGCGGTACAGAGCGCCATGAAGCGCCTGACCGTCCTGGGTGATGAGGAACTGATGGCTGAGGCGAAAGAGCTGGGAGCACCCTACGAACTCGTGAAGTTAGTGGCGAAAACGGGCAAGCTGCCGGTGCCCAACTTCGCGGCCGGGGGCATTGCCACGCCGGCAGATGCGTCGTTGATGATGCAACTGGGGGCAGAGTCCGTGTTCGTGGGGTCGGGTATCTTCAAGTCTGGTGATCCCGCCTCCCGTGCCAGGGCCATCGTCCAGGCGACCACCCACTATCTCGATGCCGATCTGCTGGCACGTGTTTCCGAAAATTTGGGTGAGCCAATGGTCGGTATTAATATCAGCACGTTAGAGGCCAGTGAGCTGTTGCAGACAAGGGGTTGGTAATGTCGCGTGTGGGTGTTCTGGCGCTGCAGGGGGATTTTGCAGCGCACGGCAAGGTTCTCGGCGAGCTTGGTGTGGAGTGGCAGCTGGTCAAAACCCCCAGCGAGCTTGCCCAGGTGCAGGGGTTAATTATTCCTGGGGGAGAGAGCACGACGCTCCTCAAACTCATGGCCCCGATTGCCATGCGTCCCGCGCTCGCGCAGTTTCATGCTGAGGAACGCCCGATCTTTGGGACCTGCGCCGGTTTGATCCTCCTGGCGCAGGAGACCATTCGGCCACAGCAGGAGAGCCTGGGTTTCATTAACATCGTAGCCGAGCGTAACGCCTACGGGCGCCAGATCGACAGCTTTATCAGTCTGGGTACGCCTCTAGTGGAGGACTTCGGTCCTGCACCGCTCGAAATGGTGTTTATTCGCGCTCCTAAAATTGTCGCACTGCGCGAGGGTGTCACAGCACTGGCCATGTGGAAAGACGAAATTGTCTTAGCACGTCAAGGGAGTGTACTGGTTTCCTCGTTCCATCCTGAACTCACCACCGACCGCCGTGTGCATCAGTACTTTTTGGATATGATTGCTGCAGCGTAATATTCCCTATGCTCTCCAAACACAACAGCCCTCGCTATACTGGCGAGGGCTGTCTGTCCTACAAGACGGCTTAGTACATGCCTTCCATACCACCCATACCGCCCATACCGCCGCCACCTGGCATTGCCGGCGCCTCCTTCTCCGGCAACTCGGTCACCAGGGCTTCGGTGGTCATCAGCAACCCGGCAATACTCGCGGCGTTCTGCAACGCACTCCGGGTCACCTTGGTCGGGTCGATGATGCCTTTTTCTAGCATATCGCCGTACGTATCTGACGCGGCGTCGTAGCCTTCATTGGTCTTCAGGTCACGCACCCGCTGCACCACGATGGACCCTTCAGCACCGGCGTTCGAGGCAATATAGCGCAGCGGCTCTTCTAGAGCCCGCTTCACGATGCGCACGCCAATGCGCTGATCGCCTTCGAGCTCCGCTTCCAGCTTCTCAAGCGCCGGTAAAGCCCGCAGGTACGCCACCCCACCACCGGGGACGACACCTTCTTCAACAGCCGCCCGCGTGGCATTCAGGGCATCCTCGACGCGGGCTTTCTTCTCTTTCATCTCCGATTCAGTTGCAGCCCCCACGTTGATCACCGCCACACCACCGACGAGCTTCGCCAGACGCTCTTGCAACTTCTCACGGTCGTAGTCAGAGGTCGTCTCCTCGACCTGCGTGCGGATCTGCTTCACGCGTCCTTCGATGTCCTCAGGCGCCCCGGCACCTTCAACGATTGTCGTGTTGTCCTTGTCAATGGTCACGCGCTTGGCACGACCGAGGTCGTTGAGGGTGATGTTTTCCAATTTGATCCCCAGATCATCGGAGATCACATTCCCACCCGTCAGCACCGCGATGTCGCGCAGCATTTCCTTGCGCCGGTCGCCAAACCCGGGTGCCTTCACCGCTGCACACTGGAGCGTGCCACGCAGCTTATTGACCACCAGGGTGGCCAGGGCTTCACCCTCGACATCCTCAGAAATGACCACCAGAGGCTTGCTCATCTTGGCAATTTGCTCAAGGATGGGTAGGAGGTCACGCATGTTGCTGATTTTCTTCTCGTTCAGCAGGATGTAGGCATCCTGCAAATTGGCTTCCATGCGCTCGGCGTCAGTGACAAAATACGGCGACAGATAGCCACGGTCGAACTGCATGCCCTCAACGATATCCAGCGAAGTATCCATGCTCTTCGCTTCTTCCACCGTGATGACACCGTCTTTGCCGACCTTTTCCATGGCCTCAGCGATCAGATCGCCAATGGTTGGGTCGTTATTGGCCGAAATCGTCCCAACCTGGGCGATTTCCTTCTTGTCCTTGGTGGGCCGGCTGAGCTTTTTGACTTCTTCCACCACGATTTCGACAGCGCGATCGATACCGCGCTTGAGATCCATCGGATTGCCGCCCGCGGTGACGTTCTTCACGCCTTCACGGAAGACCGCCTGCGCCAGAACGGTCGCGGTGGTCGTGCCATCGCCCGCCACGTCACTGGTCTTGCTGGCGACCTCGCGCAGCATCTGCGCGCCCATATTCTCGAAGGGGTCTTTGAGCTCAATTTCCTTGGCAACCGTGACACCGTCTTTGGTAGAAACAGGCGACCCAAATTTCTTATCAATGACCACATTCCGCCCTTTCGGGCCCAATGTCGCCTTTACGGCCTCGGCTAATTGATCGACACCGCGCATGATAGCACTGCGCGCCTCGACACTGTAGAGAATCTGCTTTGCTGGCATAGAGTTCTTCTCCCTCGTTTACGCCACTAGCTTTCCAGAACACCCAGAACATCGTCTTCCCGAATGATCAACAAGTCGTCCCCATCAACCTTCACTTCGGTACCGGCGTACTTGCCAAAGACCACTGTGTCCCCGACCTTCACCTCAATTGGCTGGAGCTTCCCGTCATCCGTCACCCGCCCAGGACCGACGGCCAACACTTTGGCCTGCTGCGGTTTCTCTTTCGCCGTGTCAGGGATAATAATCCCGCCCTGCACCTGCTCCTTTTCCTCAAGGCGTTTCACCAAGAGGCGATCATGTAGTGGACGTAAGGCCATACTCCTCCTCCTCTGTATACATGTTACACGCTGGACCCATAAGTCTTTTAGGCATTATTAGCACTCAACAGTGGAGAGTGCTAATAAACTTATAAAAGCCCGCGACATTTTGCAAGAGGAAAGGCGAAATTTTGGCCATTTTTCGTACCCCGTGTCTGAAGAAACGTGGTATCGTTAAGATATTAAGGGTAATAAGGGTAGCAGTGCACAACGCGAGGGGTTATGTCACTGCATGGCGTCAAGACGATCCTGGCTATTACCGGTGGTATTGCCGCCTTTAAGGCACTGGGTGTCCTGCGCCTGCTCAAACACTATGGGGCTGATGTCTATGTCGTGATGACGGAACATGCCACGCATTTCCTCACCCCGGCCAGTTGTGAGATGATCTCCGGCCATCCGGTTTCGGTGGACTTGTTTGCGCCGCTGAAGACGTGGGAGATGGAGCACATTGCCCTGGCACATGGCGCGGGACTGGTGCTTGTGGTACCAGCGACCGCCAACTTTATCGCTAAACTTGCCCTCGGCATTGCCGATGACCTACTCAGTACACTGTGCCTGGTGCTCGCCGCGCGTACCCCCATGTTTGTGGCCCCGGCCATGAACACGCACATGTATACCAATAGCGTGGTGCAACAGCATCTTGCCACGCTACGCCAGCGCCGGGTGGACATCATTGCCCCCCAGTATGGCCGGCTGGCCAGCACCATTGAAGGCCAGGGGGTTGGACGGCTGGCCGAACCCGAGGACATCATCGCCCGCGTACTCGCCTATTACGATAACAGAAAGCCCCTGCTGTCCAGCAACAGGGGCCACTAACGCTCTAGGCGACCTCTTCGTTCAGGAGTTCCTCGACCTCAGTACCCGAGATCATGGTAATGGTCTGCCAGGGGCATTCCTTGGCACAAATGGTACAGCCAGTGCAGATGTCCCAGTCGACAATAACCACCTGATGTGTGCCGTCGCCGGCGTAATTGGGATCGTCAATTTTATCAATACAATCGACGGGACAAAAGTCTACGCACCATTCGCATCCAGTGCACCCATCGACGTCAATCCAAGCTTTTGGCCGAGGTCTACGCGCGCGTTGCGCTCTCTCCGCCACGATGCACCTCCCTTAGTTGAAGCTTTCTATCTCCAGGTCCCATTCTAACGACTTGGCGGCGTGTTGGCAAGCGCAGGGGCTATAGACGCACGACATGTTGCCACATGCCACGTTTGCGACCATCTGCAGACAGCGCTATCCTACCCATATGCGACTTCTCAAGTTCATGGCTATTGATGCTGAGAGTGGTGATTATTTTCTTGGTGATACCATGATCGAGGCAGACACACAAGCACGGGCGAAGTATCCAGGAAAGGTGTCCTATGTCGGAAGAATCGGATATCGCGCAGCCATCAAGTATCATAGACATGTGCCACTCCAGTGGGGGAGTCGACGATGATCATCGGCGTTATTCGGGACAATGGCCGTGCGGGCTCTCACACGCGTCGCCCGATTCTCTCTGGTCTTGCGACTAGAGCTGGAAGGCCTGTGGGAGGTGACCCCCTCTAGCCAACGGCTTTCTTCATGGTCCCGGCAGTTTAACGGGCCGCCTCCACCAGGACCAAGGGCGAAAAGTGACTCTACACCTCAATACCGCTTACGCCTCTTTGAGTGCTGCCCCCTCAGGTATGACTCCTGGATCGAGGAAGCGCCAAAGCGCCATGAGAACCTTACGCGCCACTACCACCATCCCGATCGCCGCACACGCTTGCCAGCGCCAACGGGGCGTGGAGGAACAGGAGGACAGCACGTCGCCGCCTCGCTGGAGCTGGATACGGCTGCTCAAGCGCGTCTTTGCGGTGGACATGGTGCGCTGCCCCTCGTGTCAGCAAGGGTCGCTGCGGATCATCGCCGCCATCACGCAGGGCGAGGTGATCCGGAAGATCCTCCGGCATCTGAAACTTTCCGCAGATCCAGCCCTCTTGCCTCGGCCCGTGTCCGCCAGTAAGCCTTGGCCTGGTCCTCCGCCTGACCACACCTGGCGGGTCGCTGACTTGTCCCCGATCACACGGGCGCATGGGTGCCACAGCGCTCGGGTCTGGCCATGCGCCTGCAGCCCCCCCTCACGCGGCCGGTAGGTGAGGAGGCATGGCCGTCCTGCGTCAGCGTATCCCCAGCGCGCCCTGCTGTTGCCCGTGTGCCGCATTCCTTGCCTTGGCAGCGTCCTGCACGCCCGCATGCGTGTGCACCAGTCTCAGCCGCCGCCCCTCCACAGCGCCTCCAGCGTGCAAGAGATTTTGCCTCAGCCTCTAAGACACCGCACATTACCAAGTGGCGTTACACCGTGAAGGGCTGGTACACTGGCGACCATACCGGCCGCCGGCGTGGTCGCAACGTCTGGCCGCCCGACAATTGGGCCTGGGGTTCCGGCAAGCCGGCGTGGTAGGCCGGAACCCATACCGTAAGGTGCAGGGGATCATGGCGTCATGGACCGACGGGAACTGGAAGCGTTTGAAGCCAGCATCCTGGCAGACGACGAGGTGCGGCGCTTGCTGGCAGACGTGACCAGCAGCGTGGCCGTAGAGGTTCAACAGCAGACGCCAAGACGCGTTGATGTGACGGCGGGACTGTGGCTGGTGGGGCTGGCTACTTCGCTTTGAGTCCCCTGTGCCTCTACGGCCTCCGAGGAGGCCGCCTAGACCATTTCTCCCAGGCCAGGCAAGAGCTCCGCCAGACATTCGCGCCAGTACTTGGGAGCATTGTCGGTGAAATCGATGGCAATTTCACACCAGGCTGGTGTAGCCTGGTGAGCCCGGACGATCTTCCCGTCGATTTCCAGTGCCATTTCAACTATTTGCATCACGACATTCTCGCCCTCGATAATCGTGAGTGGCACGTTGTGCTGGAATATCTCAGAGTTCAGAGCGTCACGGTCTACGCGGATCAGCAACCCAGTAGCCGAGGCATTGAGGATTGTACCATTGTGAACCATGACCGTTGGCTGAGCCGTAGTCTTCATCTCAGCAATATGAATTGGATCGAGCTGTTTGCGTGGGGATTGTCTTCGGTCCATGTTACATTCCATATTCTGCGAGTTTGATAACGACGCCTGTGAGATTTCTATCGACCAATTTCTCAGAAAGTTTAGAGGAATTCCCTTGCGGAGCCTCCAGCCCATGGCCGCTGGGTCGGGCGTGCGGCTCTGGGGAAGCTCGCCTGGGCCGTCCCGGAGCACCACGCGGCGCTGGCGGAGTGCCTGGCCGAAGCTGAGAGCGGCCTGCTCCCGGAGTTGCGCGTCCCCTGGGCGCGTCCTGGTTGGCTGGCCGAGGCGCGGTCGTGGATCGAGGCACAGTTGACACAACTGGGCACCCCTGCTGGTTGCCTCCATCGAGCAGGTGAAAAACTGGGGGCTGTCGTGCCTGCTGCGGGCACACACTGCTAGTGGCGCGGTGTATTTCAAGGTTGCTGCCACCCTGCCGCTGTTTGTGCATGAGCCAGCCGTGATGGCTGGTCTCGCCCAGATGTATTCGGAGCATATGCCGGCGCCACTCTGCTGGGATGCGTCACGGCGGTGGATGCTTTTGCCGGACATTGGCACGGTGATGAGTCGCCACGAGGCGCTGAAAGCACGCACCCACATGCTGCAGTTGTTCGGGACTATCCAACGCGACAGCACCAGGCGGATGGAGGAGTTGTTCACCATAGGGGCGTAAATCGCCGCCTGGAGCGCCTGGCCGGGCAAATCGACGCCCTCGTGCAGAATGCAGTCTCCGATACCGCCGACGCTGATGCATGGCGATCTGCATCTGAAGAATGTTGCTGTCAAGGCCGGCAGGTATCAGTTTTTTGACTGGACCGGCGCCTGTGTCACCCATCCATTTCTGGACCTGACCACCATCTACAACGAAGTAGACGTGACCAGACAGGCATACCTGCGGGATATATACCTTGCCCTGTGGACCTCCTATGCCCCCCTGGAGCAACTGCTGGAGGATTGGGCTCTCGCCGGTCCGTTATGCCATCTGCACCAGGCCATAAGCTACCAGCATATTGGTAGTGGACTTGAGACCTCGGCACAGG
>JBMDXC010000272.1:0-2253 GCA_048594805.1 Candidatus Entotheonellaceae bacterium
GTGTCCGCCATGGCGCGAGCCGTTTTTGAAGAATGGGGTCTGGCCCATGCCATGCACGAATTCAAAAGCTGGCTAGACCAGGGTGCGCCATCCGCCGACGCCGATGAGGGGAAGCGCAGCCGATCTGAGAGCCAGAGTCCAAATGATTAATACCGACACATCGGCAGTCATTTTGAGGCAGCTTGGCGTTCCACTCGGTGTGCGGTGGCACGTTTCCGCTGCTTTCCATTTAACGTGAAGCCTGAAAATTGCAAGCACTGATAAGCACATCGTGCCCCTGGATCAATAAGGCCAGACGATCCGAGTCATACACATCTCCGGCATTGGCAACGAGCCCTTGTGATCCGCAATTAATGAATCTCAGCGCCATTGGCGGGTTAGTTTGCCTCAAACCACAAGACAAACAACCAGCACTGCACTGGACATCTGACCTCTGAATAGCGACAATAGGAAGGAGACAGTCCACGATTCAGAGGGACAGCACAACGATGCAGAAACTCTCACACCGATTTCGCCACTTCATGCAGCTAACGGCCATGCTGCTCATGTTTGTGTGTGATGCCTTGCGCTTTCTGCTGCTCTGTCTATGCCCAAGTCCCGCCCTCGCGGCAGAAAACCTCTTTCTGCGCCAACAGTTGGCGCTGTATCAGGAACGCCACGTCAAGCCACGGCGTGCGACGACCGCCACGCGCCTCGCCCTGGTCTGGTTCGCCCGCTGGTTCGACTGGCGGCACGCGTTGGCCGTCGTGCAACCTGAGACCTTCATCTGCTGGCATCGCCAGGGGGTCCGGCTGTTCTGGCGGTTGAAGTCCCGTCCTGGACGCCCTACACTCCCTCCAGAGCTTCAGACACTCATCCGTCAGATGGCCCGTGATAACCCGACGTGGGGGCAGGAGCGCATCGCCAACGAACTGTTACTCAGGCTGGGCCTGCGCGTGTCGCCCCGCACCGTGCGCAAGTATATGCCGAAGCGCACCGATCGAGGCTCAGGACATCGCGTGCCGTCCCAGCGCTAGTCAACATTTATCCGGAATCATGCCCAGGCAATCGTGGCCTGTGACTTCTGTGTGGCGATGACGGCGACCTTCCGCATCCTTTATGTGTTTGTGGTCATTGAACATTCCAGCCGCAGATTGCCGCACATTAATGTGACGGCGCATCCCACGGCTGAATGGACACTGCAACAGCTGCGCGAAGCGATCCCGGCAGACCACGCGTACCGATTCTTGATCCATGATCGGGACAGCATCTTCTCACGGGATCTCGACCAGCGCATACGCAACCTGGACCTGCAGGTGCTGAAAACACCACCTCGCTGTCCACAAGCCAATGCCATCTGTGAACGGGTACTTGGGACCATACGACGCGAAGCTTTAGACTTCGTGATTCCCTTGACTGAAAACCACCTACGACGGATGCTGCGCGATTGGGTCGCGCATTACAATCAAGGCCGTCCGCACATGGCCTTGGGTCCAGGGATTCCCCAGCCTCCCTCGTTACTACCGGCCCTGCTCCATGGCTCCCGACACAGGCTGCTCGCGCATCTTCGTGTAGTGACATGCCCAATTCTTGGGGGCTTGCATCACGAATACGGGCTGAAGCCAAAAGCGGCTTGATGCCAGTACGATAGCATTGCGGACCACGAGAGCGCTTTGAACGGAGCACAGGAGAAAAAACAGTGAAAGCGAATATGTTGACAGCCGAGCGCTTACATGCTCTGGCTGGGCTGCAGAAGGCGTACGTAACGCCGTTGTAGACCTCTGTGCCCGCTGCCTTGTGTGGGTCCACTGTCATGCCGCACACGGGGTCTTGCATAGGAGACCCTCCTCTCTATAGATGCGACGCTCTGGCGAGCTCTCGCTGGTGATCAATGCCTCACATGTGCTGACGTACAGGCTGGCGTCATCTTACACCAGGCGCTGACCTGGGCCGTCAGCACACCAGAGAGGTCCCAATAGCGCAAAGTTGAGGGAGACTGCTCCCCCGCGTGTCTTACCGACCCTGGGGTCGCCTCAGGCAGATGGCGATGGCGATGCAGGACGGCGACACGTACAGTCCAGGCAGCCGTGCTCTGCACAGGTCCCACACATGTGTATAAGCGCCGTGCGGGGGGCATGGCGAGCGCGGTGCAGGCGTACTGCAGCAGTGTTCGGCGTCATATCATACGCCTCCGCGACCGTCTTGAGTGATGCCCCCTCCACTTATGGCGCGCTGCCCGTTCTGTCAGCGGGGGGTGCTGCGAATCATTGCCGC
>JBMDXC010000273.1:0-21136 GCA_048594805.1 Candidatus Entotheonellaceae bacterium
GAGCCACGCCCCAAGAAGTGCTCGTACCTCTGGCGGTGCTCGTGCCGCAGCACCGCACGCTTGCCAGCTGGGAGGCTCTGCCCGACCATACACCGGTGGGGTGGAGTCAGGGAGAGCTGTCACGTGCAGAACTATCAACCATGTCAGCACGTACGCCACGACGTGCCAGGCGGCGACAGCCATGCAGAGGACTCTGTTTGCAGAAGCGGCGGAGCACAGCGCAGAATCGGCACGTGTGGACTGGATTGCACATCTACTGTGCTCCCCGCTCTTTGCAGCACACGACACGCCAGACGACCAATGTGTGCGTGTGCTCCTCGCTACCCTAGAGGCGCACCACGACCGTCTGGCGTGTCGTGTGCTGGAGCAGGTACTTGGTGCACCAGCCTTTCGTCTGCATGGCACCCTGGCGGGCATGCAACGCTTGCTCAATGTCGATGGCTATCAAGTACTCGCAGTTGACGATATCTCCGGCACCGTTGCACTGAATCGTCAGCTTCTCAATACGCAGTTCCAGTTAGAGGGTGTTTGAAGCGACATAGAATCGAGAGATCTGGTAACCTGAGATAAGCTTGCTGTATACATGTAGGAGTAGGAGAAGTCCGTGGGGCTGGGCCATACAGGAAGAGCACTGCTCTGCTCAGCAAGCACTGGCCGCACGCGGCGGTCGACCGCGTTGGTTGTATCCTTGTGAGGAGACGTGACGGTGCGCGAAACTAGATTACGCTCGCTCTTTTTTCTGCCTGCGGCCCTGCCTAAGTCTTCCATGGCATGGCAGCCGCAAGTTGACATCTATCGCTGCCGTGATGGTTGGGTGGTCAAACTGGAACTCGCCGGGGTACGGCCTCAGGACGTCTCGATTACCGTGCACGGCTCGCAGGTCCGTGTCGAGGGTGTCCGGCACGACTGGATCACCGAGCAAGGCTGGAGTCATCATACCATGGAGATTGCTTACAATCGTTTCGAACGCACTATTGAACTGCCGTGCGACCTGGCACATGCCCAGATCACCGTGGAATGCCGTGACGGCATGCTGCTCCTGCGTGTGGCGGTCTAAGGAGAACACTGACCATGTCTGAATCAGAACAGATACTTACTCTCCCGCTCCTCCCGCTCAAAAATAATGTGCTCTTTCCTTCAGTGCTGATGCCGTTAACCGTGGGCCGACCCCTGTCGATGGCAGCCATTGAGGCCGTGCTGGCCCGTGAGGACAAGGAGCTGATCATTGCCGCGCAGCGCGACGCGTCTGAGGACACCCCTGGTCCGCATGCCTTCTTTAGCATCGGCACCAAAGCAGTGATCAAGCGCATGGCCCGGCGCCAGGATGGCGGGGTGGACCTGATGGTCCAGGGCGTCGAGCGCGCGGTGATCATCAAGATCGACCAGACCGACGCGTACCTCAGCGCGCGAGTACGGCTCGCCCCTGTTCCCGCCGCTAGAGACGCCGAGATTGAAGCGCTGCAGCGCGCCATTATCGAACTGGCGCGTCGTGCCATCGAGCTGGCGCATCCCAATGCGCCAGCGGAATTGCTCCACATGCTGACCACCAACGAGGACCCCTTGCAGCTCGTCTATATGATTGCGTCCATCCTCACCCTTGACCTGGCAAAGGAGCAGGCGCTGCTGGAAGCGTCCACACTGCTGGACGCCATGCGCCTGCTACATACGGACCTCCTACACGAGGTGCAGGTTCTCGAATTACGGCAGCAGATCAACAGTCAAGCGCAGAGTACGATGAACCGCCAGCAGCGTGAGTATTTCCTGCGTCAGCAACTCCGTGCTATCCAGCAAGAACTCGGGGAGGAGAACCCGGAACAGGCCGAAGCGGGGTTGTTGCGCAAACGTTTAGAGGAGGCCGATCTGCCCGAGGCCGTCCGCAAAGAGGCCGAACGCGAACTGTCGCGGATGGAGCGCCTGCCGGAAGCGGCCCCTGATTATCATGTGATCCGGACCTATCTCGACTTCATTCTCGAACTGCCCTGGCGCAAGAGCACTGCCGACCAGCTGGATCTGGCGCGGGCACGCCAGGTGCTTGATGAAGATCACTTTGATTTGAAGGACGTGAAGGAGCGCATCCTCGAGCATCTCGGTGTGCTCAAACTCAACCCCACGGCGAATGCGCCGATTTTGTGTTTTGTCGGTCCACCAGGCGTGGGGAAAACGTCCCTTGGACAATCGATTGCGCGGGCGCTGGGACGGGCCTTCGAGCGCCTCAGCCTCGGTGGCATGCACGACGAAGCGGAACTGCGCGGGCATCGGCGCACCTACATTGGTGCGCTCCCGGGCCGGATTCTCCAGGCGCTTCGGCGTGCCGAGACCAATAACCCGGTGCTCATGCTGGATGAGGTCGACAAGCTCGGGCGCGACTTTCGCGGTGATCCTGCCGCCGCCCTACTGGAAATTCTCGACCCGGCCCAGAACCATACCTTTCGCGACAATTATCTCGATCTGCCGTTTGACCTCTCGAAGGTCTTCTTTATTACCACGGGGAATACGCTGGATACCATCCCGCAACCGCTGCTGGACCGTATGGAAGTCTTGACGCTGTCGGGCTATAGCGCCGAAGAGAAAATGGAGATCGCGCACCGCTATCTGATCCCGCGCCAGTTACAAGCCACGGGCCTGACGGCAGAGCAGTTCGTGCTCACCGAGGCGGCGCTGCGCCACGTCATTGCGCGCTACACGCGTGAGGCCGGTGTGCGGCAGCTAGAGCGCACCATTGGCCGGCTGGCGCGCCGCGTGGCCCTCAGGTTTGCCGAAGGTGAGACCGCGCCCGTGACGGTCCGTATAGAAGACGTGCCCGAGATGCTGGGACCAGAGCGCTTCACCCTGGAGCTAGCGCGCCAGCAGTTGCCACCGGGGGTCGCCACTGGCCTGGCGTGGACCGAAGCGGGGGGCGAGGTGCTCTACATTGAAGCCACGCTGCTGCCCGAAGGCACCGGGCTGACGCTGACCGGGCACCTGGGTACGGTGATGCAGGAATCGGCCAAAGCCGCCCAGAGCTTTATCTGGTCGCATGCCGAGGCCCTGGGTATTGAGCAGGCGCTGTTCAAGAGTGCTGGCGTCCACATCCACGTGCCGGCCGGTGCGATTCCCAAGGACGGGCCATCTGCCGGGATTACCATGGCGACAGCACTGGCCTCGGTCTATACTGGTCTGCCAGTGCGTAGTGATACGGCGATGACCGGGGAGATCACGCTAACTGGGCTCGTCTTGCCGATTGGCGGCGTCAAGGAGAAAGTGCTGGCGGCCCGCCGCGCCGACATTTTTCGGGTTATCCTGCCGGCTGGTAATGCCAAGGACCTGCGCGAGCTGTCGGAGAATGTGCGAGCGGAGATGGCCTTCCTCTTTGCCGAACGCATCGAGGACGTGTTCGCCGCGGCGATTCCCGCGCTCGCTACCCGGCTGGCGAGCACGGCGGCTGCCTGAGGAGGGCGTTATTGCTCCTCCTCCAACGTAGCAGGGGAGGGCAATGTGTTAAGCTGGCTGTCTAGGCACAGTCTATCCTCGCCGAGGAGGTTTTGGTCAACACCACGAAAGTCTGTGCGTGACCGAAGCGCAGGAGAGCGTATACCCGCTGGATTTGCAGCCCGCTGGCCTGCGCCAGTTCCCGCAAGTGCGGTAAGGTCATGATGGCCAGGCGGCCGCGGGCACCGCGCCAATGGCGCGCCAGCGTATGGAGCAGCGTGGACCGATAGAAGCTGATGATGACAAAGCGACGTGACACCCGGGCGAGTTCGCCGAGGATGCGCTGTCGTTCGGCATCGCTGTAGCGGTGGTGCAGCAGGCGGATACACAGCACACCGTCAAAGACGTTGTCGAGAAAGGGCAATGCCAGGACATCGGCGCATAGCCAGCACTCCCGGCCATGCCGCGTGTGGTTGGCAGCCGCCAAGTGCACCATATCATAGCTGACATCAGCCCCAATGGCGGTGATTCCAAGGCGCGCATACACAGGCGCAAATCGGCTATAGCCGCAGGGAACATCCAGCACCGTGCCTTCGGCCAACTGACACTGCGTCAGGAGATGAGCGACAAGACGCTGTTCACGCCAGTTCACCCACGCCTGATCCAGCGACCGATACCGTTGCTGCTGATAGTCCTGAGGGGCGTTCCCTGTGCAGATAGTGACGTCTTTGCCCATCTCTCGTGCTCCTGTTTACTACCACGGTACTAAGCTCGATCAACGATGGTCCGTTGCCGCGTATTCTAGCCCGTAGACGTGGCTTGTCAACTGGCCCGGTGGAGGCACGCATAGGCAAGATGGCCTGGGAAATTCACGTTGACGGGCTTAGAGATCACCTCTACAATGTATTTCTCCACATAGAAAGCCTAAGCCTCTGGAAAATGAAGGATTGTTGAGACGTGAAACCGGATACTGACGCCGCTCAGGGAGTACGGTTGCAAAAAGTCATTGCGCAGGCTGGGGTGACGTCCCGGCGTAAGGCTGAGGCCCTGATCGTACAGGGGCGGGTGATCGTCAACGGCAAAAAAATCACGACGTTGGGAAGTACAGTCGATCCCACGAAAGATGTCGTTGTTGTGGATGGCAAGCCACTCCGCCTGCACGCCCCCCTGCGCTATGTCCTGTTGCACAAGCCACGCGGCTATGTCACCACATGCCAGGATGAGCAACACCGCTCCACCGTCTTTGACCTTCTCAAACGGCAGCCGGTGCGGCTCTTTCCAGTCGGACGGCTGGATGTGAACTCCGAAGGGGTATTACTCTTGACCAACGACGGACGCCTGGCGCACCGCTTACTCCACCCGCGTTACGGCATATCCCGGACCTATCTGGTACACGTGGATGGGATAGTGTCGGAGGACAATCTCGAGCGTTTGCGACGTGGGGTCGTGCTCGATGACGGGAAGACGTTGCCGGCCCAGGTGCAAATGGTACGGCGGGCGGAGCAGAGCTGTTGGCTGCGTATGACGCTGCGCGAGGGGCGCCCACGGCAGATCCATCGGATGCTGCAGCGCTGTGGGGGGCATGGTGTCAAACGGCTGCAGCGGGTGGCCATGGGACCGTTGGCCCTGGCCGGTTTGCCTCCTGGAGCTGCACGCGTGCTGGAAGCGTTTGAAGTGGCGCGGTTGTATCAGGCCTGTCAACTGGAGATGCTGGCTTCATGAGGCACGCCAGCGTAGCAGGACGGCAATGCTCGCAGCGCCTCTGGAGCTGGTGTGGACGCAGCGCCATGCTCGCTCTTCTGGTCGTTGCTGGCAGCGCGGCAGCGCAGTTTTGGTCAACTGAGGTGCGCGTGACCGAGACGTTGGCGCAGGGGCAGGTGGACTGGACAGAAGGACTTGTGCTCAGTCGTGCGAGTGCCACGCGTTCAATGCGTCGGGGTGCGGCGGTTGCTGCCTACCAGAGCGCTACCCAGGTGGCGCGTCAGGGCTTGCTGCGCGTGTTTGACCAGGTGCGCTTCGACGCGACACAGATGCTGGGGCAAGCTCTGCGTCAGGTGGAAGCCCCAGGGCAAGAGCTCGAAGCGTTGGTCGCACACGCTACCGTGGTGGAGACCAGGTATGTTCCTGGAGGTGCGGTCGAAACCGCTGTGCAGTTGCCGTTCGCAGGCCAACTCACCGCCCTCCTCCTCCCCGCTGTTTCCTCTGTCACTCCAGACAGCGAACCCAGGACCGAAGCAGTGCATACTGGTGTGGTGATTGACGCACGCGGTCTGGCCATTCAACCCGCCCTGTTCCCGAGAATTGTGGACGAGCGTGGCCAAACTCTCTACGCATCGGAGAGTGTCGACCGAGAAGCGGCGGTACAGCAGGGCTACGTCGCTTATGCTAAAACCTTTGATCAAGCCCCAGCCCAGGCGCGGATTGGTGCGAATCCCCTCGTGTTACGTGCGCTCCGGGTGGCGGAAGAGAGCCGTGTCGATCTGGTCCTCAGCGCCGCCGAGGCTACACGTATTCGCGATTATGCGGCGACACGGCGGCTGGTACGACAGTGTCGTGTTTTAATCGTCATGTAAGGCACGACTGCCCCTGCGCGTCGTCCTGGAGAACGTGTGTTATGCGACAGAGGTGGCTAGGTCTTGGCCTCACGCTCGCGCTTCTCGCCTGCAGCTATGGCTACGGTGTGGCAGGCCTGACCGAACAGTACATCGCGGAAGGCGTCGGAGCCATGATCCAGTATGACCAGGCTGCGGCGCGCCTCCGTGCTTTGCAAGGGGCGTTTCGTGCAGCGCTAGAGCAGGCTGTCGCTAATATGGTTGATACCAGTACGCTAGTAAGTAGTCATTGGCAAGCCCTCCACGCCCGCATCTATGCGAAGCCGCTGCAATATATCGTGAGCTATCGCGTCCTCTGGGAATACCCTGATCCGTCGCAAAAAGTCTACCGAGTCGGGGTCGAAGCGGAAATTCCCGTGCGCGAGCTGAGCCACGCTCTAGACGTCATTGGCTTGGCTCGGCGGGAGGACGCGTGGCGCATCGTGATGTTTATGGCCGAGCGCTTTCCGGGGCAAACATCACAGACCTTTGCGGCAAGCCGTGGGGTAGTCGCTGACGTGCTACGCAAAGAACTCCTGGACCAAGGCTTGCATATCATCGCCCTGGACCCTGGCCGCCTGTGGGACGGGCAGACAGCCTCTGCCCTGGCAGTGGGAAAGCAACTCAATGCCAAACTCGTCCTGACTGGCTGGGCTGAGGTCGAGCCAGGGCAACCAGAGGGGGCGTATGGGACGCCGTGGTCCTTACAGGCGAAAGTGGAAGTGAAGGCGTTCGCCACCGAGACGAGTGAGGAGATTGCCCAGGCCCAGGTCGAAGCCACAGTGCCACCGGCAGAGGGCACCCAGGGAGACGCGGAAGCGCTGGCGCAAGCCGCCACGGAAATCGCCGAACGTCTGATCCCTGCGTTGTCTGCCTATCAGTTAGAACGCTAGAAGAAGAGCGGGCAGGGAAAGGGATACACAGCATGCAAAGTATGACAGGCTATGGTCGCAGTGAAGTGCGGCACGCACACCTTGCCCTGACGGTGGAGGCGCGCTCGGTGAATCATCGCTATCTCGATATTGCCTTGCGCTATCCTCGCATCTACGCTCCGCTGGAAGCGCGCATGAAGCAGCGTGTGAGTGCCTACTGCACGCGGGGGCGCATTGACATCACACTGGTGCCGCAGGAGAGTACCGACACGCGCCGGGCCCTGTTGCTTGATCATACCCTGGCGCGGCAATACTATGACGCCTTGCAACGCTTACAGGAATCCCTGGGTCTGCCAGGCACTATCGACCTGAATCTGATAGCGAGTCTGCGCGATGTCTTCAGGGTGGAGGAGGCCTCGGCAGACGTTGAGAACGACTGGGATATTATTGCTCAGGGACTTGATGCTGCCCTGCAAGCCCTGCAGATGATGCGACGGCAAGAGGGCGAGGTGCTCAGCCGCGATTTTTCCCAGCGGCTGCAGGCGATGGCGCAGCAGAGCCAGAGTATTCGTCAACGCGTACCGCAGGTGGTGGTGGAGTATCAACAGCGTTTAGAGCAGCGCGTGAAGGAGCTTTTTGCCCAATTTGAGTTCGACCCAAACCGCGTCGCCCAGGAAGCCATTATGTTTGCTGAGCGCTCTGATATTACCGAGGAACTCACGCGTCTCGATGCGCATATGCAGGCGTGCACGCGTCTCCTGTCGTCTGCGGAAGCGGTGGGGCGCAAAATCGAGTTTCTGGTGCAGGAAATGCACCGCGAAGTCAACACTATTGGCTCCAAGAGCAATGACACAGTGATTGCACACAGCGTCGTCGAGCTGAAGAGTGAGCTTGAGCGTATGCGCGAGCAGAGCCAGAACATCGAGTGACTCCGATGGAGCGTACTGCTGCGGAGGTCGAGTATGCAGTCTACGGCGGACCAGGAGGAGCACTCTATGGGTAGGCGTGGCATCATATTTGTGCTATCAGCCCCCTCGGGCGCGGGCAAAACGTCCCTGAGCAAGCGCATTGCGGCTACCATGCCCAACGTGGTACAGGTGGTGACGTGTACCACGCGAGCACCACGCCCTGGAGAGCAGGATGGGCGTGCATACCATTTTCTCTCCCGCCAGGCTTTTGAGCAGCGCATTGCAGCCGGCGACTTCCTGGAATGGGCCCAGTTTAATGACCAGTTGTACGGCACCTTGCGGGCGTCTGTTGAGGCCGCCACAGCCGCTGGGCAAGACGTCCTGTTAGTCATCGATGTGCAAGGAGCAGCCCATCATCGCAGCGCCGGTCTGGATGCGGTATACGTGTTTGTCCTCCCACCGTCCTGGGATGTACTCGCGGAGCGCTTACGGGCACGCGGATCAGAATCAGCGAGCACACAGGCACAGCGGTTGCTGGTTGCTCGCCAGGAGTTAGCGCACTATGCTGCGTATGACTACGTCGTGATCAATGATCAACTGGACGATGCGGTAGCGACGTTGCAGGCGATCATTGTTGCCGAGCGCCATCGCATCAGGCGGGTTGATACGGTGGCCATTGCCCCACTCCTCACACCGCAGCAGACGAAAGGATGAGCGATGTTACAGAACACAACTGTGCTGTTGGGAGCTGGGGGAGGACCGCTCACCTGGGTAGCCGTGGATGTGTTGCGAGCCCTGCAACGCGCTGGGGCACAGGTGCGGGTGCTCTTGAGTACGGAAACGGAAATGTTTGTGCCCGCATTAACGTTTCAAGCGTTGACGGGAGGTGATGTCGTCCCTGCTGACGCCATGTACGGTATGATGGTCGGGGGGCAATTCCGGCCCCTGAGTACGTGGGTTGAGTCGGCAACGGCCATGGTCGTGGTGCCAGCCACGCCAGCTGTGCTGGCGAAGGCTGCAGGTGGCTGTGCTGATGAAGCGCTGGTACGCGCCTTGCTGCTGCACCGTGGCCCAACCGTGCTGGCCTTCCCTGGCCAGGCCGCCGTGTATCAGCATGCCCTGGTGCAGCACAATCTGCAACGTTTGCGCACTGCCGGTTTGCATCTGTATGACGCCGGCATTCCCGACCCTACGGGGGCTACCGATGAACTGGGCTGGTCCCTCTCAGCTCAGAAGGTGGTTGATACCATCGCCCAGTGCCTGCAGCAGACCACGGCGCTGACGGGTAAGGTTGTCATCATCACCGCTGGGCCAACGCAAGAGCCGATTGATCCGGTACGGCATATCTCAAATCGTGCCTCTGGCAAAACGGGCTTTGCGCTGGCCGAAGCCGCCCGACGGCGGGGAGCGCGGGTCATTCTCGTGACTGGCCCGACGCATCTGGAAGCACCACCGGGTGTGACGTGCATCCGCATCCAAACCGCGTTAGCGATGCGCCAGGCAGTGCTGGACCATTACGAAGAGGCTGACGTCGTTATCAAAACCGCGGCAGTCGCGGATTTCCGTCCCAAGTTTGTAGCCCAGGATAAGGTCAAAAAAGACGTGGCGGAATTGAGCATTCCCCTGGAACGCAATCCAGATATTTTGGCGGAGCTGGGCCAGCATAAGGGGCATCGCGTGCTGGTGGGTTTTGCTGCGGAAACTCAGGATCTCCTGACCAACGCGGCCCAGAAGGTACGCAATAAACAACTGGACTTTATCGTGGCCAACGATATCAGCGATCCCAGCATTGGCTTTGCCAGTGATAAGAATCGTGTGCATATCCTCGATGCGGCTGGCCAGATTGAGGAACTGCCTACGATGGCGAAAGCACACATTGCCGATTACATTCTCGACCGTGTGCAGACTGTCCTGGCCCAACGTACTGGAGGTAAGACGTGAGGCGTAACGCAGGTGGGGAAGCCATTGCCGCCGTACAGAGCTACATACACTATTTGCAGCGTCTGGGGGTCACTGAGCTGCCTGTGACCCTGGCTCCTGCCGTCCGCGCTGAGGCTGCCGTGCTGCCAGCGCGCACCTCAGCTACGACGCTGCCCGCCCAGGGAGCAGCACGAGACGCCGAGCCGGCAGGACGTCTGGCACGGCTCGCTGCCGCAGTGCATGACTGTCACAAATGCGGCCTGCATCGCGGGCGCACGCAGGTGGTGTTTGGTACAGGTGACCCGGCGGCAGCGCTGGTGTTCGTTGGGGAAGCACCAGGGCACGACGAGGACGTGCAGGGGGAACCGTTTGTCGGTGCAGCCGGCCAGCTGCTGAACCGTATCATCGCTGCCATCGGCCTGAAGCGTGAGCAGGTTTATATTCTCAATGTCATCAAGTGTCGACCACCGCAGAACCGCAGCCCCCAGCCAGACGAGATTGCGGCGTGCTGGCCGATTTTGCAGGAACAGTTAGCCTGTCTGCGCCCGTGTATCATCTGCGCCCTCGGCACCTTCGCAGCCCAGACGCTACTACAAACCGAGGAAAGAATCTCTCGTCTGCGTGGGCGTTTCCACAGGCTCGGCGATATACAGGTCATGCCGACCTATCACCCAGCATTTCTGTTACGCAATCCGCAGTATAAACGCGCTGTCTGGGAGGACATGCAGTGTGTCCAACGTGCCTTGGGATTGCGGTAATCAATAGCCTACGCTAGGCAACCGAGAATATATGCGATCGCAACGTGACATTGAAGCAGAACTCGATGCCCTCCTGGGGCACAAAAAACATCGCTGGTTGCGTTGGGTGCTGCTCACGCTTGGTCTCCTGTGCGTGCTCATCCTGGTGGTAGCGGTCGGCGCTGGTGTGATGATTTACCAGCGCTTGGCCGCAGATTTGCCGCTGGTATCCGAACTCGAACATTATCAACCCAGCCTGGTGACCAAAGTCTATGACAGGTACGGGGAACTCATTGCCGATTTTTTCATCGAGAAACGCATTCTCGTGCCGTTAGAAGATATTCCTCTGCACGTGCGCCAGGCCACCATCGCGGCGGAAGACCGGCGCTTTTACTCGCACCACGGCATAGACATCTGGGGGATCTTGCGCGCGGCGCGGGTCAATTTCCAGGCAGGTGAGACCAGGGAGGGGGCGAGCACCATTACCCAGCAAGTGGCCCGCACGCTCTTTCTCAATCGTGACCGCACCCTCGTTCGCAAGATCCGTGAAGCCATTCTGGCGTGGCGTATTGAGCAGTATTATAGAAAAGACCAGATCCTTGAAATGTACTTGAATCAGATTTTCTATGGGCATAATGCCTATGGCGTCGAAGCCGCAGCCCAGCTCTATTTTGGCAAGTCTGCCAAAGATCTGACGCTGAGCGAAGGGGCACTCATTGCTGGCTTGCCACCGTCGCCCAACAGTTACTCGCCACTCAAAAACTTCCCACGCAGTCTGCAACGGCGGGATCATGTCCTGAGCCGTATGGTGGAGGCCGGCTATCTGACTCCAGAGCAGGCGCAGGAAGCCCAAACCCCCCCCATCATCTTGAACCCACCCCCGCCCCGAGTGCACAAAGCCTTCTATTTTGTGGAGTACGTCCGCCAATATCTGGAAGAGCAATACGGCCCGAACGCTCTCTACCGTGGCGGCTTTGCCGTCGAGACTACGCTCGATATGCGTCTGCAACAGCTCGCCGAACAGACGCTGAAGCAGGACCTGGTAGCCATCGACCAACGCTACGGTATCTATAAGGGCCCCATACGACGCCTGGATCTCACGGGGGATAGCATGACAGATGCCGCCCTGGTGGCGGCGGTGACGAAGCCGGAGGCGGGTGAGACAACGCTGCACGAGGGCGAACGGCTCACAGGCGTGGTGCTGACGGTACGTGATGCTGCCACAACGGTGGCGATCAAAAACACGCGTGGGGTGATTCCCCCTGCAGGGTATGCCTGGGTCAGGCAGATAGACCCAGCACTGAGAGCTGACATGCGTCGGCAGTTGTTCCGGCGTGGCGATGTGATTCAGGTGCGCGTGACCAAGGTGGACCCAGCAGGAAAATACCATATTCTGGCCTTGGATCAGGAGCCGCTAGTGCAGGGTGCTCTGCTGACCATGGACGTGGGTAGCGGGCATGTGCTGGCCATGGTTGGGGGCTACGATTTTATGAAAAGTCAGTTCAACCGTGCGACCCAGGCGCTACGCCAGCCTGGCTCGTCCTTCAAGCCGTTGATCTATGCAGCGGCTCTGGAAGAAGGCATGACACCGGCCTCAATGGTCCTGGATGCACCAATCACTAGCAATGTCGCTAGCGCTAAAGGCTGGCGCCCAGAGAACTACGATGGCAAGTATTATGGTTCGATCACACTGCGTGCCGCCCTCACCCATTCACGCAATCTGGCCACCGTGCGCCTCCTCGACAAGGTCGGCTTGCCTACCGCCTGCGCTACCGTCAAACGCCTGGGGATTACCAGCCACGTGGGCTGCTATCCTTCGCTGGCGTTGGGCGCTTCAGGCGTCACCTTGCTGGATCTCACCGCGGCCTACGGCACGTTTGCCAATGGTGGCATCTATAACGAACCAGTCGTGATTACCAAGATCGTGGATTGGAAAGGCAAGGTATTACTCGAGCGCTTTCAGGACGCGCGGCAAGCCACCAGTCCAGAAGTGGCCTATCTCATGACCAGCATGATGCAGAGTGTCATCCAGCACGGGACCGCCCGGGCCCTCCGAGTGCTTGAACGTCCAGCGGCGGGCAAGACGGGCACGACGGACGATTACGACGATGCCTGGTTTGTAGGCTATACCCCAGAACTGGTGACAGGAGTCTGGGTGGGACGGGATGATCACGCATCGCTGGGTGATGGGGAAACTGGGGGCAAGGTCGCCGCGCCTATTTGGCTGGACTTTATGAAGGAGGCAACGAAGGACCAACCCATTACCAACTTTCCTATTCCGCCTGGTGTGCGGTTTGTACGTATGCCAAGCCGGGGCAACGCGCTACCTGCGGCGGAGTTCTTTGCCGATGGTGCCGTGCTCTTTGAAGTGTTTGTAGATGGCAGCCAACCGCCGACTTTAGTGCGGAAGAGGAAGCCACGCCCTGTGATCCCGCCGGCAGACCAGTCCCCTGATGATTTTCGCCGCGATCTTGATCGCCTCGACCGGGATCTCGATCAGGAGGCTGATGCAACCTCCCAGTAACGCTCCAGGCGTCACCCGGCCCTCACCGTGGCAAGGTGGCGTTGACCTGCACAATCTGGCCGCCTTTGACAGTCAGCAAGTAGGGCACTTTCTCAGCGTCCCGTGTCTCCCCCAGGCTCGTTAACCCTGACACTCCATCAAAATCACGCACGTGCAGGAGACCATCGCGAAGCTGTGCCGGCGTACGTGCCCCGGCTTTGAGCACCTGGGCACACATGAGTAGCGTGTCATAGGCCTGTGCTGCCAGCAGATCAGGGGTTTCCTGATAGCGGTTGCGAAACTGCTCGACAAACGTTTGTACGGCAGGAGCGGGAGCGCCCGCAAAAAAGCCATCGACAAAGATGGCTCCCTCTAGCGGTTGAGGGTCTTTGGCTACCAGCGCCGGTGCATTCCAACCATCCGTGCCCAGGAGTTGACTGCCCTTGATGTTCTGTGTTGCCAGTTGCGTCACGATAGTGCTGACTTTCGCGGCATATTCCGGCAGAAAAATGGCATCATATTGCAAATCCTTGAGACGCCCCAGCACATCACCAATATTGGCACTGTTTGGAGGGTAGGACACCACAGCGACAATCTCGCCTTGGCGCTGGAGTACCTGTTCACGAAACCGATCTCTGAGTGTCGTGCCGTAGGCATCCTCGGGATGCAGGATGATGAAACGTGTGAGTTTGAGGACATTGATAGCATAATCTGCCAGAAAGCGCCCTTGCTGAGCATCCGTCAAGCTGTTGCGCATGGCATAGGCACTCAGCGTGGGAAAATTGCTATCCCGCGCATAGGGAGAGATCAGGGGCACACCGAGTTGACCTGCCAGCGGTGCGAGTTCTATCGCTGTGCGGCTCAGCAACGGACCGATAACGCCAATGACATGCTCCTCATCGACCAGGGCCCGTAAGGCGTCCTGCGCTGCAGCACCCTGCTGGGTGGAATCACGAATCACGATCGATAACGGCAAAGCTGGGGCACGCTCTTGCACGCTGGCCAGGGCCAATTCAATCCCCCGTAGCGCGTGTGTGCCGGCTCTAGCACCGGGGCCAGACAACGGTAAGAGCACACCGATTTTGGGTTGATCAGGCTTCAGCAGGGCTTGCAGGCTTTCCAGACGTGCACGCGTTTCCTGGGTAGCAGGAGCATTGGGGAAAGCTGTGGTGAGCCGCTGCAGGGCATCAGCTTCGGCAGCCTGATCGCCGGTCTTGCGATACTCCTGCGCCAGGCGTTCGAGCACCAGATCTCCGGGATAGGTCGTGGCATATTGCTGCGCCAGCGCCGTCAAGGCATCCACCTTCAACAGCGCCCGCA
The DNA here is from genome assembly GCA_048594805.1 of Candidatus Entotheonellaceae bacterium. Lineage (GTDB taxonomy): Bacteria > Tectomicrobia > Entotheonellia > Entotheonellales > Entotheonellaceae > SXND01. The sequence continues at coordinate 14,260 of JBMDXC010000273.1, forward strand.
CGGTCGTGGCGATAAACTCATGGGCCCGCTGCACGACCGCAGGATTACGACTGGTCTCCACAGCAGCTTTCAGGTCGGCAATGGCGTCCGTGTAGCGTTGTTGTTTCATCGCGGTAGCGCCAAGATAATAGTGGGCCAAACCTTGAGATTCGCCCGCCGGCGTGAGCCTGAGATAGTCCTGGAATGCAGTAAGGCTATGCGGATAGTCCTGCCTATAATACAGGGCCACACCAAGCCCCAAATGGGCCTCAGGCACCCGCTCTGAGCGCGGAAAGCGCTCAAGCAGAGAGCGATAATAGGTCACGGCCTGAGCATATTGCTCCAGGGTGGCTGAGATATGGCCCAGGGCAAGCAAGGCATCGTCTGTGAGGTCACTGTTCGGATAGCGTTGTACAAAATCAGTAAAGGCCTGGCGTGCTTGCAGAGGTTGAGCACTGGTACGCAGCGCCTCAGCCGCTGTGAAGGCCGCTCGTTGCTCAGGACGCAACGCTGTGCTACCGCCACCCGAAAGGGTTTGCGGCCCCGGCAAGGTAGGAAGATAGCGCGGTTCTGAGAGTGTGGAGGGCTGTGGAGGGGGCAGACGCCTGGGTTGGCAACTCACGAAGAGCAACCCAATAACTACGGAGAGGCACACCCTCCAGAAGAGCCATGACCAAATACACACAGTGTCCACAGCAGCTATCACCCCTGCCAGCGCTACCCTTGGCACCACCAAGAGATTACTCGATCACTTCCAGCACCTGACGTTTGTCGGTCTGTGCCCGCGTGGCATTGAGAATAGTGCGCATGGCCGTAATGGTGCGGCCTTTTTTCCCAATGACTTTGCCGATGTCCTCCTTTGCCACCCGAAGCTCGATGACGACTGCGTGTTCCCCCTCGATACCTCGCACATGCACTTCTTCTGGTTTCTCCACAATGGCCTTGGCAATCTGCTCAATCAATTCCTTCATGGGATGCCCCTCAGCACAGATTCCACCATTGGCCTACCGGCACAGCCATCTCACGGTGTAGCATACCGAGACATCCTGCCTCTGCTGCAGATGGCAAGGCTATCTCAGCATCAGGATGCACATGACAGGCGTGTGGCACCTCAGAGACGCTAAATAAATATGGCATAAGAATATATGGTAGTAGGAAAGGTGTCACAGCGCAAGCGATTTACATGGCCGACCGGTGGCGTAAAGTCACACGATTTCTTCCTTGCTTCTTCTTGTCATATGTGTTTGGCTCACCCAACCTGTACTGTAGCTGCACGGGAGCTTGGGACGCCCGGCTGAGTGGGTGGCCAGGGAACACCGCCAACCGTCTGTCCCTGAGGTAGGTAATACCAACGTAGACTCTGCTGACCTCACAGCGTGTCCCCTCCCAGGGTGATGTTGCCCAGGGTCCTTCCTTCCACAGGCGTTCCCCCGCTTCCACGGTACTATGACCTGACTGACTTCCTCCGCGTCGTGTCGGTATTCTCGTCGCTCATCGGTAGCAGAGCGTTATAACAGCTTCACCCGGGCAGTATCGGTATAATGTGGTTACTCACATCCCCTTGGAGCAACCCAATGAAACATCTGATACCGTACCTGCAAGATGACCGGAAAGCTGCTGATTATTTGAGACAACTGCGCTAGCCCGATGGCATCATGTGTCCACGCTGTGGCAGCGATGCGGTGGAGCCACGCGAACGGTGTGACAACGGACTGCAGCGCTGCAACTGTGTGCACTGCGCTGTGCGCTTGGGCCAGCAGTTTGCTATGTTCACGGACTGGACCAGGTCGATTTTCGAAGAGAGTAAGTTGCGTCCCCTCGCATGGTTGTGAGTGATCGGCTTGTGGCAATTGAAGCTGAACGCCACCGAAATTGCCGCCGCCGCTGATATCCAGGAGCGGACAGCGCAACGGTGTATCAATTTGCTCGATGGGGGCATCTACGAGACGTACCATCTGGACCCGACCCGCCAACTGGAGCACCAAGTGGAAGCGGACGAGTGCTACCAGAGTGCGGACAGCAAAGGGCTGGCCCGTGCAGGCGCACGCCGCGAATGCGCACCCAGACACCGCGGGATTCAGCTTCGCGGTCGAGCCACCGCTGAGCTGGGTCGTCCACCCATCCTGGGCTTGGTGCAACGCCGCGACAAGACAGATCAGGACGCACCCGCTGCGCACGTCTATCTGGAAGTGCTGGAGAATGTGCGCACCGCGACAATTAAACCCATTATCACCGCGAAGGTGCAAGTCGGGGCGCAGTTCTTCACCGATGAATACAGCATCTACCATTTCACCAAGGCCGACTATGACCATCGGACGGTCAACGATGGCGCAGGCGAGTATGCGTGTCGTGACCCGGACGGCACGTGTGTGCACTGCAACACGATGGAAGGCATCTGGGCCGGCCTGCGCAATTTTTTGGACCGCTTCAAGGGTATCAGGCAACGTTTCCTGCACCTCCGCGTCGCACGCTACGAGTTCCTGCACAACCATGGACACTTGCACTGGCGTCAGACCTTCGAAGCAGGCTTGCGGTCTATGTTCTCGACCACAGGCGATTATTTCATGAAAACAACACGCCCTCAAAACTTCGGTGCGCGAGCCGGACAGCAGTGAGGAACTACGCGTGGGTGACGGAATGAATGGCGCGCAAACGTGGTCCGATGCTGGCTTCGGCGGTTTTCAGGTCGTAGTCGACCTGGAGGTTGAGCCAGTACTGCGGCGACTGGTTCAAGGCCCGTCCAAACAGCAGGGCCAGTTCAGCCGTCACCGGACGCGTGCCCTTGATCACATGCGAAATCCGCATCGGCGACACCCCGATGACGCGTGCGAACGCTGCCTGGGAGAAGCCCAACTCTTCCAGCGTTTCCGCCAGAAATTCGCCCGGATGAATGGCAGGCAAGCCCTTTTTGGCCATGATGCTGTCTCCTCAGTGGTAATCCACGATTTCTACGTCAAATGCATCGCCGTTCTTGAAACGGAAGCACACGCGCCACCGGTCATTGATGCGCATGCTCCACTGACCGGCACGATCTCCGTGCAACTGCTCCAACCGGTTGGAAGGCGGCAGTCGCAAGTCCTCAAGTCGGGTAGCCGCATTCAACTGAAGCAGCCGCATGGCTGCGCGCTTGCGAATCTCCGTCGGCATGCGGCGGGATTTGCCCGCAGTGTAGAAGCGCTCCGTTTCGCTGTCGGCGGAGGTCTGAATCATGGGGCGAAGTATAAACATCTTGTTTATGGTCGTCAAGTGCTCTTCAATCGTTGTGGTAGACCGGAACGGGCGCGGCGAGCGCCCGCGTCATGGCCGCGCGCTTATGAGGCGAGGGCGGCCATCGTGCCGAGCCTCGACGTGGCCCAGGGGCAACAGGAACAGCGGGTAGCGGGTCTTCTGATCACGCGGTCGTGAAACACGCGGGTTGCGTCCTTCGCCATGCGGCCCCCGCCGTCATAACCGGCGAGTCGCAATGACGAAACAGCATCGGGAGAAACAAAGGATGAAACGAACCACGGTCGCCCTTGCCATGATCCTCGCGCTGGGCGCCAGCGTCGCGCTGCCGGCAGACGTGCAAGAAGTTCTGCCGTTCCCGCCCAAACCCTCCGGCAGCACAGCCGGACGGACTATGCAGGAGTCGATGTATAGCCCGCTCCCGCCGGTGAACCGTCTGCCCAAGGACGCACCGAACATGCTCATCGTGCTCATCGACGACGTCGGCCCGGCCCAGACGGATACGTACGGTGGCGAGATTCATACGCCGACGCTGAGCAAGGTCGCCAAAGAAGGGATCTCCTACAATCGATTTCACACCACCGCGATGTGTTCGCCCACGCGCGCGGCGTTGCTGACCGGACGCAACCATCACCGCGTCGCCAGCGGCCAGATCACCGAGTTGGCGAATGACTGGGATGGCTACATGGGCACCATCCCGAAGAGCAGCGCCACCGTCGCCGAGGTGCTCAAGGACTACGGCTACCGCACCGCGGCCTGGGGCAAGTGGCACAATACACCCGCGGAGCACACGACCGCTGCCGGCCCCTTTGAGTACGGGTGTGATCGCGCTATTCCCAAACTCAGAGTGGGGTGATAAGACTTGTGCGTTGAAGGTGGGCCGTCGTCTAGCCAGCTGTGAGAAGACGGTTGCTTGCCAAGGGGACGCCTTTGATGCCATGGTAGAAGGGCGAACAACCATCATTGCCCTCACAAGAAGCCCCCTCTATAATCCATCCTACACCGACCAAAGTCCTGTTGGCCACCACCCTCCAGCCATTGGTCGTGCAGCTGTCGGGTTCGCTGGCGCATGGCGCCAGGCTGATCGATCAGTTCCTGCATGATGAGCCGAGGCCCCAGAAGATGGCCACCTTTGCGCGGGAGCTGAGCGCCCTCTTACGGGAGGTTGGTCGCCGCATCATGGCCTGGGTCATCAATCACAGGGAGCCCGCATGTCCTGAAGAGATGCCCTCTCGCCTGTGGTGGAAAGGACAAGCCTATCGTCGACGCCGGAAGCATCGCACCCAGCTGGCCACGCTGTTCGGCCCCGTGGTCGTCTGGCGACGGCTCTATGCACCGCTGACACCCGGGCGGCGTTCGATCCATCCCTTGGATCTCACCTTGGGTATCGAAGCTGGTTGGGCCACGCCTGCCCTGGCCGAGCGTGTCGGACGCTGGGCGGCGGATCATCCGCAGCGCCAGGTGCTGGCGATGGTGCAGCATGACCATGGGGTGCACTGGTCGTGTGCGACACTGCGTAAGCTCCTGGGCAGTCTGAGTGCAGGGATGGCGGCCCATCGCCATGCGGCCCAGATCGATCAGGTGGTCCGCTGGCTCCACCAAGCCCGCACGTCGACAGGCCGGTTTCAACCGATCCTCGCGGTGGGGCGTGACGGCGTCAATGTGCCGCTGCGCCACGGGGATGGGAAAGAGGGGGCGACGGCAACCGTCTCGGTCTTGGATCGCCGCGGCAAGCGGGTGGGCACCGTGTACCTCGGCCAGATGCCAGAGTCAGGGCAGACGACCTTGACCGCGCAATTGACGGCCCTGCTCCACGCCATCTTGCGCCACGTGGATAGCCAGAGTCTCCGCTTGGTCTCTGTCAGTGATGATGGCTACCATCCCAGTGATTACTACCACAGCGTCTTGAAAAAGATGCACGACTCCAAACGCCCGTGGTGTCAACTGACGTGGATACGCCTTGTAGACTACTATCATGCCTGTCTGTACATCAAACAGCTGGCGGAGGCCCTCTTTGGCTCTGCGTCCCAGGGCCGCGCATGGGCGAAATAGATGCGCAAGCACATGAAGACCACATCCGATGGGATCACACGGGTGTGACAATCGGCAGCGGCCTTGCGGCGGCAGCACGGGTTGTGGGGTACGCCCAAGGACTATGATCAAGCCTTCGCCTCCCTGAAAAAGCGCACGCATTGGATACGCTATCGGCACGACGGCAGCCATCGCCTTCCCATGGGATCTGGCATCACAGAGGCCGCCTGTAAAACCGTGTTCACCCAGCGGCTCAAACGCTCTGGCATGTCCTGGACCGTCTCTGGTGGTTAGGGGATCGTGGACCTGCGTGTCATCTGGCTCAGCGGCATCTGGGAGGAGGTGCATCAAAGATACCTGGCTTCCCAAGCTATGCCAGTCACTGCAAGGGATAGGGAGCAAGGCGCTCAGCGGGAACAACAGGCAGCATAGCGCCTGGGAGTGGAGCGATCACACCCGTCGATGGTTGAAGCGGCGCGGCCGAGAGGGGCTCGATAACCATTGGCTACACATGCCGATAACGCACAACGAGCGGGGGAGAAGGGTATTGTGCCGCAGACCCTGGCAGACGCCGCGCTCAGGAACCGCATGGGCTCCGACGACCGGGTCCGCGCCATCCCAAGGCCGCGTGGCACCCGTCTGAGCGTGGTGCTTCTCACGGTCGCCCTAGTCGCTCTGGGCAGGGGTGCTGACGCGCAAGACCTCGAGCCGAGAGCGTACGTGAACACGCCGGTCGGGCTGAATTTCCTGCTGGCGGGCTATGGCTATATGGCCGGCGGCGTGGCGACCGATCCCTCGTTGCCGTTGCAAAACGCCGACCTCCAGGTGCATAGCGCCCTCCTCGCCTACTCCCGTGCCCTGGATGTGTGGGGCATGTCCGGGAAGGTCGACGTGGTCGTGCCCTATGCCTGGCTCTCGGGATCCGCCGATGTTATGGGGCAGCCCCGGGAGCGTGAGGTGTCCGGCTTTGCCGACCCGCGGCTGCGCTTCTCCGTTAACCTCTACGGCGCTCCAGCACTCTCGCTGCAGGAGTTTGCGCACTACCGGCAGGACTTGATCATTGGGGCCAGCCTGCAGGTGTCGGCTCCCCTGGGGCAATACAACCCCGACAAGCTCGTGAACATCGGCACCAACCGCTGGTCCTTCAAACCGGAGATCGGGATCGGCAAAGCATTGGGGCCATTGAGGCTCGAGCTCTCGATTGGCGTCACCCTCAATACCGACAACCACGACTTTTTCGGCGGCAAGACCCGCGCGCAGGCCCCCATCTACTCCGTGCAGGGCCACGTGAGCTACGACTTGGGATCCGGGATATGGGTGGCCGTGGACGGCACGTACTATATGGGCGGACGCACGACCGTTGATGGGGTGGAGGGCGACGATCTGCAGAAAAATTCGCGCCTAAGCGTGACCGTCGCGCTGCCGGTGAATCGTCACACCTCGGTCAAACTCTATGGCAGTACGGGCGTGTCGACCCGCACCGGGAGTGACTTCGATGCGATCGGCATGGTCGCCGGTGCGGCCGTGGCCTCGGCCAATACCGCCGCCGCGACGTCGAGTGCCTACTCTGCAGGCTACGCCGCTGGCGCGACCACCACCGCGTATGCCATGGGCGCGATCTATGCGACGCTGCCGGCCGGCT
>JBMDXC010000274.1:0-8334 GCA_048594805.1 Candidatus Entotheonellaceae bacterium
GCGACAATAACCTGGAGCACAAACAGGCCGGCCGACTCTCAGGTCGAATATGGCGTCTCTACCAGCTATGGCAACGTGGTTTCGCTTAAGACTCTGGTAACAAATCACCAGTTGACCATTTTCGGGCTTTCCGCGGACACGACCTATCATTACAGGGTAAAGTCGAATGACGGGGCGAATCAGTCTACGTCGGGCGACCTTACGTTTACAACGACAAAGGGCGGCTCGCCGACGCCAACGCCGACGCCGCAACCAACGCCGACGCCGCCTCCCCCCGGATTTCCCATAATCTCTTCATTCACCGCCTCTCCAAGCTCAATTTCACCCGGACAATCTTCGACATTGTCTTGGGTGGTCACCGGCGCGACCAGTTTAAAACTCGATCCCGGCGCCATTAATGTCACAGGTCAGACCTCCAGATCAGTGTCGCCCACCGGAACCACGACCTACACCTTGACAGCGACCAACGCCGTGGGCAATTCGACCCGCATCGTCATGGTGACGGTGAACGTTCCCCCTCCGCCGGGTGTGTTTCTACTGGCGGCCTATACCGGGCCATTTACAGAAGTGGAGGCGCGGACATTGTTCGATCGCTTCGGATTCGGCGCGCCGCCGGAACGGATAGAGCAAGCGGTGAAGGAAGGACTTGAAGAGACAATCAGGAAACTGACCACGTGGCAATCAGAGGGCACTCTTGACGCAATCGTGAACGATTGGGTGTGTGACGGTTGGCTTAACGGCGACGGCCTGAACAAATGCAGCAGCAGCGGCACATACGACTTCCACAACAAAATCTATCCCAATTCGAAGCTGATCAAGTTCCTCCACTCGCCGAATCAGTATTTCTACAAGCTCATCCTCTTCCTGCACGACGAGCGTTTGGCGGGGAGCGGCCTCAACGAAGACCCATGGTTCATGCGACACGCATATGTGGACCACTGGAACATGTTGCTACGCGCCGCGCAGGGTGGCGACTACAAACAGTTCATGAGGGACTGGATGAAAGACAGCTTGGGACATGTCTTTTGGCAGGACGGTGAGGATAACAAATCTTTCTTCCCGAACGAAAATTTCGCCCGTGAGTTCTGGGAGCTTGGGACTGTGGGGCCGACGGATCTCGACGGGAAAGCTGTCTACACCGACTTAGACATCGCCGCCGCCGCTCGGGTTCATACCGGCTATTCCAGATCGTCGACGCTAACCGACTCCACAGGACAACCTTATCAAATTGGCGTCTATAATGAATCGGAGCACGCCACGGGGGCCTTTGATATCTTCGTTGGCACTCCCTACTACGCCAAGGTGTCTACGCAAGAGCAACTTCTTCAAGCGACCTTCAATCATCCGCGCACGGCGGAGCATATGGCGGAAGACCTCTGGAATGAATTCATCAACCCGTATAAGGATCCGAACGCCATCCGGGAATTGGCGGGGATCATCCGTCACTACAATTACAACCTCACCCCTGTCATGCAAACCATCATGCGCTCAAAGGCGCTCTACGCCGACGGATCGAAAGAGACGCTCATAAAGCAGCCGATCGAGCTCGTCATCGGACTCCTGAGAAGTTTTCCGGGTTACAGCCCGAGCAACATCCATAGCGGCGATGACTATACGGTGCTTACGTGGCACACAGGAGCCCTCGACCAGACGTTCTTAGCTCCCAACTCCATTTTCGGTTGGGATGCGAAGGTGTTGGCGGGAGCGAGTTACATCAAGCTCTGGCGGGACGTTTCAAATCAATTACTCACAAAGACCGTGGGTTCGTATGGGGAGCACCTCGCAAAGTATAGCCTTAGAGCTAATTTTTGGACCGGCCTCTCTACGACCGACCAACTTATCGACAAGTTGACTCGCTGTTTCAACGTGCCGCTCAATGCCGATCAGCGCAACCTCCTGAAGAACTACCTAGACACACAACCGAGGCTAGGCGAGTCGGCGCTGGGCTCCCCCTTCCCCAGCGCGGGAACCACTCAACAAGAGGAGCGGATCAAAGGAGCCATTGCGATACTCATCAATCAGCCGAGCTACAGGACTAAGTAGGAAAGAGGAAAGAGGTGAAACTTATGCAATCATTTTCGAGACGGACATTCTTAAAAGGGGTGGCGGCGACCACATGCGGCAGTTGCGTACACGCAGTCTCGCCGCTCTCCAAGGGTGGTTTTATAGCATGGGCGGGGCCCCAACCTGCGCAACCCTTCGGAGTACTCGGGGACAATTCTCTCTTAATTCTCCTGAACCTCGACGGCGGCTGCTCTTATAACATCACTCCAATATACACAGGAGCCTTCCGCGATCGGAACCGGAGGATCAGCTATGGACCTGAGAGCTCGATTCCTCTGAATGGCGCAGTCGAGCAGGGCTTACACCCTTCTCTTACCGGGCTAAAGTCTGTCTGGGACGAAGGGAACCTGGCGGTGCTGAATCTCGTTGGACTTAATGATCCGACCGGGTTGACGCGCTCACACGATGAAGGCGCAAACATAAAACTCACCGGCATTACCAATGTCGCCGAAGTGAAAGCCGGCCTCATACCCGGTTGGGTAGTGAATATGAGCGCCCATTTCGGCGAGCCTTTCTCCGGCATCACCATCAATTCATCTCGTTCCAGCCTGATGGGAGGCAGTAACCCGCCGTTGTCAATCACCGGACTCGACAATCTGGGCGAAACGACCTTTATCCGGCAGGAGGTAGGAGATTGGACGAAGTGGACTCGAAGCGCCATCCTGGACGCGGGCATACGTGATCCGACTCCAATCCCCCCCAACCAGGCTATGGTCAGAAACACCATGGCGAAAGTCGATAGGGATTTTGCGGAATTGGGGAGGCAGATAGCGCCGGTGACGCTTCCGTCTGGCGTCACATTCGACATCAGTCAAGATGCGAGCGGCTTTATCCGCGCCTGCCGCGACGCCGCCAGGTTGGCCATCACCTCCTCGCTCAAGGTGCGTTTCATCTATCTCGAACACCGGGGGTTTGACACACACGGAGAAGAGTTACGGTCGCTGAAGGATCTGCTCGACACCCTCAACAAGGGGCTTACTCCGCTAATTCAGACCCTTAAGGCGAGTAACAGATGGGACAGCACTGTAATCGCCACTCTCACAGAATTCGGGCGCACACATGAGAATGGCACCGCCGGCTCCGATCACGGCCACGCGACTCCAGCGCTCGTCATGGGCGGCAGGGTCAAAGGCCGGCAGGTAAATCCTGTCCCGTCGGTCACTCAGATTAACAGAGGCGATTACTTCAATGACGCCGCCATCGACTTCCGATCCATCTTCTATGAAATAATCGCCGCCATCGGACTCCCTCCGGATACGATTCTCCCCTATAGGATCGTGCCCCAACCGCTTGGCTTGTTCTAAAGGCCGTTTTACAGCTAAAAATGGGACTGACTTCAGTCTCAGTAGTCCCAAAATTGGCCGGGGCGGCACGCAAGGTTTGAAATAAAATGGCTTGTTGGCCTTGATCATAGTTTCGGCCATCGGACAAAAAAATAAGGGACAGAAAAAAATGCCGCTTCTGTCCCTTATTTTTTTTGTCCGGCGCCTCCGAGTGGCCGAAACTATGATCAAAGCCGCACAGAGGGTTATCACTAAGAACTGCTGGTAATATCCCACTGAGTCATCAGGAATTTGACGCGGGCGAAATCTAAGATAAATGATTTGGACTTGTCGATGGCTCACACTCGATCACTCGATCCGCCGCATTGCTTTTACAACACCATTGACGCCTTCAACGGCTGTTTGTATCCTCAGCCCCGCTATACCTGCGGAAAGCTCTCAAACAACGAAATCAGCAAAACAATCAGAATCCATCTTGAGAGAGATATGAGGAGGATAAATGCGCCGTTTGATGATTGCCACCTTATTCGCTGTGATACTGCTGTGCGTATCAATCTCAACCCCACAAGGTCATGGGTTGTATTCAATCTGCTGGACCCCGCTCATGATCAGCCTGTCACGGGTCGGGGCACCGGCTACTAGAAGCCTGTGGCCAGTGACGCCGCCTGCGCAAGCGCCCACTAGTGAGCGCGGCGTGACGCCGAGCGCTCAAGAGAGTATTTCGCTGGAACCAGGCAAGCCCGCCGAACGAGAGCTTTCCGGCGGCCAATTGCATTTCTACAAGATCACGATGATCTCTGGTCAGTACTCGCATATTGTGGTCGAGCAACGAGGGATAGATGTGGCGGTGGCGCTGTTTGCGCCTGATGGTAAGAAGATCAGTGAGGCTGATAGCAATCATACGATTGAGGGATCAGAGACTGTGTCAGCGATCGCGGAGGCACCTGGCGCATATCTGATCGAGGCGCGTTCAGCCGAGAAAACAGCCAAGCCGGGACGCTATGAGATCAAAGTAGATGAACTGAGAGCGGCGACCGCCGAAGATAAGTATCGAGTCGCTGGAGGGTCGGTCTCTCGAGAGGCGGAGCAGCTAAAAGATGGAACGCTGGAAGCCAAAAGAAAGAGCATCGAGAAATATCATGAAGCATTGGAGCTGTATCGAAGAGCGACTGACCGTAATAGGGAGGGTCAAACACTCAATAATATCGGCGAGATCTATTGGGCGCTGGGAGAGAGGCAGAAGGCGCTGGAGAAGTTCAATGAGGCACTACCGATCTTCCAGTTGGTAGGTGACCGTAGAAAGGAGGCCGCCACACTCAATAGCATCGGCGTGGTTTATTGGTCGCTGGGAGAGATGCGGAAGGCGCTGGAGAAGTACAATGAATCTCTGCCGCTCAGGCGGGCGGTAGGCGACCGCAGAGGGGAGGCTAACACGCTCAACAATATCGGCGGGGTCTATCTGTCACTGGGAGAGACCCAGAAGGCACTGGAGAAATACAATGAAGCTCTGCCGATCAGGCAGGCGATAGGTGACCGTAGGGGGGAGGCTACCACACTTCACAACATCGGCTTGGTCTATCGCTCACTGGGAGAGATACAGAAGGCGCTGGGGAAATTCAACGAAACTCTGCTGCTCATGCAGGCGGTAGGCGACCGGCGTGGGGAGGCTACCACACTCACCAACATCGGCTTGGTCTATCGCTCACTGGGAGAGGCGCAGAAGGCGCTGGACAAGTACAATGAAGCTCTGCCGATTCTCCAGGCAGTAGGTGACCGCAATGGTGAGGCTGGTACACTTACCAGCATCGGCTTGGTTTATTGGTCACTGGGGGAGACGCAGAAGGCGTTGGAGAAGTACAATGAAGCCCTGCCGCTCAGTCGGGCGATAGGGGACCGCAGAGGGGAGGCTACTACACTCACCCACATCGGCCTGGTCTATCATTCACTGGACGAGCTGCAGAAGGCGCTTGAGAAGCACAATGAAGCTCTGTTGATCAACCAAGTAGTAGGCGACCGCAGTCTGGATGCTGGCATCCTCAACAACATCAGCGCGGTCTATCAGTCACTGGGAGAATTACAAAAGGCCCTGGAGAAGTACAACGAAGCTCTGACGCTCAGTCGGGCGGTAGGTGACCGCAACATCGAAGCTACTACCCTGCTGGGGATTGCGCGTGTCGGGCAAAAACGCGGCAATCTCACCCAGGCTCGCCAAACCATTGAACAGGCTATCAGCATTATTGAGTCACTGCGCACAAATATCACCGGCCAGGAGCTTCGCGCTTCCTACTTCGCCTCCCAGCAGGACTTCTACGAATCCTACATCGACGTGCTAATGGAGCAGCACAGGCAGAACCCGTCCGCGGCATTTGACGCTCTTGCGTTAGCGGTAAGCGAACGCGCCAGAGCGCGCTCCTTGCTGGAACTTCTGACGGAAGCCCGCGCCGACATTCGTCAAGGCGTCGATAGCTCGCTGCTTGTGCGCGAACGCTCCTTGCAGCAGCGCCTCAATGCGAGGGCTGCGGAGCAAGCACGCTTATTAAATCGTAAGCACACTCCCGCGCAAGCCGAAGACCTCGCCAAAGAGATCGCCGCTATCATTGCCGAATATGAAGAGGTCCAAGCCCAGATTCGGGCACGTAGCCCACGATATGCGGCTCTAACCCAGCCTCAACCGCTGGGCCTGACGGAGATTCAACAACAGGCGCTTGATGAAGATACGCTGCTGCTTGAATACGCGCTCGGCGAAAAGCGCAGTTACCTCTGGCTCGTTTCGCAGCGCTCCGTCGACAGCTACGAACTTCCTCCGCGCGCCGAGATCGAAGCCGCCACTCGCCGAGTTTAAGAACTGCTCACCGCGCGCCCGAAACGCGGGACTCCGCCCGATCCGCAATTCATCGCTCAGGCCAGGACGCTCAGCAGGATGTTGCTCGGTCCGGTGGCCCCACGACTCGGCGGCAAACGGCTGGTCATTGTGGCGCCGGGCGCGCTGTCTTATCTGCCTTTCGCCGCGCTGCCGGCGCCGGAAGATAAGGAGCGACCGGCCGGAGGTTATGAGCCCTTGATCGCGAAGCATGAGGTCGTGAGCATTCCTTCCGCTTCGGTCCTATCAGTCATTCGCCGTGAAACGGCAGGCCGGCAGCGGGCGGCCAAATCGGTCGCCGTCCTGGCCGACCCCGTCTTCGAAGAGGACGACCCGCGCCTGGATGAGGCCAAAAATGGAAACTCTTCCAGAAAGCAGCCGGCCACGCGGGGGGCTGATGCGGAACATTCAGAGTTGGCGCGAGCGATCAGGACTATGAATTTTCCCGACACCCGCGCCGGTTTCACGCGACTCCCTTTCTCACGATATGAAGCCAATAGCGTCATTGCGTTGACTCCGAAAGGGACAGGGCTCAAAGCGACTGACTTCGACGCCAGCCGCGAGTTGGCCAAGAGCCGGGAATTGAATGAGTACCGCATCGTGCATTTTGCGACCCACGGCCTGCTCAACAGCGAGCGCCCTGAACTTTCCGGGCTGGTCTTCTCGCTTATCGACCGGGAGAGGAAATCGCAGGATGGATTTCTGCGGCTGCATGAGATCTACAACTTACAGCTCAACGCCGATCTGATCGTGCTCAGCGCATGCGAGTCGGGACTGGGCAAAGAGATCAAGGGCGAGGGACTGATCGGGCTGACGCGCGGGTTTATGTACGCCGGAGCGCCGCGCGTGGTCGCGAGTCTGTGGAATGTCGACGATTTTGCGACTGCGGAACTGATGAAGCTATTTTATCAGCGCATGCTCAAAGACGGACAGCCTGCGGGGGCGGCCTTGCGATCGGCTCAGCTTGAATTGTCCGGACAGAAACGCTGGGCGTCTCCATACTACTGGGCCGGATTTGTGTTGCATGGAGAGTGGAAGTGATCGCTGGGGCCGGCTACAAAGGTTTTCCGTAAGAGCCTTCATGTCGCGATGAGCGCCCCCCTGAAACTAATGAAAATTGCTCCCTAATTTTGGATCTACTGAGTCTGTCCGCCAGGATTCATGCTGCGGACAGACTGATGGCCTTCGAAAATTAAACGCAACCACGCAATCCAACGTAGGGGCGGGTTTTCCCCGCCCCGATCGCTCTGGTAATGACCCAGGGCGGGGAAAACCCGCCCCTACACCCTGGTTGTATTTAATTCTCAAACACCATAAGTCTGTCCCACTTTTGGCTACTTCGATTTAAATTAACAAGAAGCGCCAGACAAAAAAAGTATGGCGGGAAATGTAAGCCCTCATTTTCCCGCCTACTTTTTTATCTGGCGCCAGAACCAACGATCAAAACCCGATTCAAAATCAATCTTCGGCTTTGACTGTCATTTCGGCCGTCAGCGGAAGATTGGAGAAAGCTTCCGCTCTTATTTTCCTCTCCTACATTTTCCTGTTTTGGTTTTGCCGACAGGAAAATGTAGGAGAGGAAAATGCTGACCTGCGGATGTCTCAAATCATTCACTATGGCCGAAACGACGATGAAAGCCGAATCTTCACACTTCACTTCTCGCTGAATCACTCATGAAGATTTCAAAAGTTGCCCAACAACCCAAATATAATAATGACACAACTATTTCAGAGACTAACCAGGCGTCATGCCAACGCCTTATGGGTCCTCACAGTGCTGGCGGTAGTAATTTCGATTCTGTTCGGCGCCGGGTGTGGTATGTTGAGCGGCGTCAACGCCCCGGCGAACCCATCCACGACTCCTACCCCCACTCCGACTCCAACGCCAACTCCCGACACCTTGCGGCCGACTTCGACAATCACGTCCCCAACAGCAGGGGCGACTTTAGTAACTGGAACCATAGTCAACATCACCGGGACTGCGAGCGACGCCGGCGGCGGGTTGGTGGTAAGGGTCGAAGTGTCGGTGGACGGCGGCGCTACCTGGAGCATGGCCACAGGAACCAACGCATGGAGCTACAACTGGACGCCGACGGCGCCCGGACCGGCGCAGATCAGAAGCCGCGC
>JBMDXC010000275.1:0-12244 GCA_048594805.1 Candidatus Entotheonellaceae bacterium
CAAACATGGCCAAGGCATCCTTTACACTGGTGCGGAATTAAATCGACTGTATTCGGTATAGCTCGTTTCGATGAGCAACCAAGCGGCGTAGAGGCAAAATGGGCCTGCAACATGTGAGAGGGCAAGTATTGATATTGAAGGACTTACACCGATCAAACACAATCGGCTTAATTCCGCACTGATGTAAACAATCTGTTGGCCCGGTTTGCACTTGCCGCGGCGAGGTGATGGGCGCATAGAGGGCGTGACTCCGGCAGGTCGCTACAACACGGCTCTTGGATTCCCACTGGAGGAACGCGTGCAGTTGCGTAGACTGCTGATGCGGCAGGGCTGGAGACCATGAATGTGCACGAGTTTCCCGCTTTCGAGTTATTTGACCACACGAGAGCGCTATGAGCGGGTGTTGACCGACATGTGTACGTTTCAGGATGAGCTCATCCTACAGATTGTGCAGGCCTTGCAGGACCAGCTTGCTGAGGGTGCGCCAGCGCGCGTGTAGCCCCACCATCACGCGGCTCCCAGGTGTGGAATGGGCGGCCCTACGCCAGGCTCTCTTGTCATTCTGGGATCACGGAGTGGCAACGGAGCAAAATGCACTGCCGTGTACCACACCCCCTTGCACGTGGGCCTTATGAGGTTTGCCTAACTCTCTTGCGGCTCAGACGTGCCATGGGGGACCCTTTCACCGTAGTCCACACGGTCCATCCACTCGTGAATAAGCTGCTCTTCCTCGGCCTTATAGAGCGGATAGCGCGAGGTCAGGAACCGTGCACCGGATTGGGCATCGACACGCCGTTTCGCCTCTTGCTTCAGCCAGTGCAACTGTGCGTCAGTGAGTGCCGTGAGAAAGCGTGCCTTCGCGGCGTCCTGCCGGGCACGGAGCGCTTCTTCCATCAGCACTTTCTCTTGCAAAGCGCGGTCACGGTCCTGCCGGGCACGCCGGAGCGCTAGGGTCTCAAAACCATCATCGTTAGGCCAAATATCCGCCTGCGGGCTCCGCAGATAATAAGCGAGTACCGCCCGCCGATCCCGTATATGGCGCTCGATTGGACCATGCGTCTCATTATAAAGAATGATCTCTAACTTCTCCTGGGCTTGTGCTTCCGTCCCGGCTTTGGCCACGAGTTGGTGGACGATCTCGGGCGTCAGCCATCCCCAGTGCTCGCGATCAATCCACGGGGGCAATCCTGCCTCAGTTGTGGGAGGGCTAGGGACAGCAATAGGAGGGAGTACAGGGGCTTCTGGTAAGGCAGGAACGGCAGAGGCACGTGGCTCATCCTCTGCGCCAACGATGATGTGGAAGAACGCTGTATCATAGTATAAATGGTAGATCGTCCCCTGAAAACTTTTGTGCACAATCCCAATGAGCCCCAGCATAGCTAACTTGGGTAAGACATTACGCCGTAAGTAATGGGCGTGGATATCCGCTGCCGCACTAATTTGTGCATACCCAACAGGAACGGTATAGGCCGGCCGTTCAAGAGAACGGATACTGTTCAAGTAACCGAGAACTTGGCGAGCTTTCCTACCGAGTTGTGCTCTGACCTGGACCGCTGCCAGCACATCGTGTATTCCCACAGCTGCCAAGGTCGCAGCTGGCTGGACAGCAGTTTCGGCAGTATGTGGGTGGTTTGTACCCACAGCCATGTGGGTGGGTGCCACACTATCCACATGTGGGGGGGTGTTAGTAGTTGTATTTTCTTTAACTTCTACTACTCTGGTGTGGATCCCCATCCCAGGGAGAGCTGTGGCACCCACACCTATGTGGGTGGGTGTCACATGTGGGTGGGTGCCATCCACATCTGTGTGAGAGAATATTTCCTCCTGGTCTGTCCCTTCAAGCTCGGGATTTTCTCCTGCACTCGTACGTAATCCCAAAATGTCAAAAGGCGAAAAGCGTCGAGTGTGTCGCTCAAAAACTGTCTCAAGCTCCTGAAGATGGGGGGATTTTTCCTTCGGTTGCTTGGGCATAGACCCCCCCGACCTACCGACCTAGCGGTGCAACAGCAGGTTGCTGCTCCGGCTCTTCAAGCGCAGAAGGAGTCGGTTGAAGCTGTAAACGCGCTAGGACCTCACGCCCTAAATCCATGAAGTCCCGTGCCCCAGTGCTCTGGCGATCATGTTGAAAAATCGTACGCTTACTGGCCTCTGCTTCCTGAATCTTGGCGGAACTTGAGATGGCCGCGTGGAACACTTTGTCTCCAAAGCGGCGCTCAATGGCGGCTTTCATGGCTTTGCACACATTTTTTCGCCCATCATGCCGTGTGATCAGGACGCCGAGAATATCCAGCTTAGGATTGACATCCCGGACATCCCGAATGAGTTCTTCCAGATCCTCATAACCGTCTAAGGAGTATTTACTACCAGATTCCACGGGGATTAAACAATAATCTGAGGCGACAAGCGCATTGACCGTCAACAGAGAGAGGCTCGGCGGGCAATCCAGGAGTATTAAGTGGTCGTCAGCTAATGCCATTTGTGACAGACGTTTGCGCAGGACATTCCCTGGCATCGTAATACTCATACGGGGGAGGTCACGCTCCACTCTCGTGAGCTGTACGTGACTGTAAATAAGTTGTACATGATCCTCAATTGTATCATACCACGGTGCTGGTGGTGCGGGGGCTTTGTCTAACATAAGGGTTGCAATTGTCGTTTTTACTTCATACGGATCAATCAATCCCAGGGTTGTCGAAACATTTGCTTGTGGGTCAAGATCGACAACCAGCACTGGATAGCCTAAACGTGCCAACGCCGCAGATAAGTGGACCACTGTCGTCGTTTTACCGACGCCCCCCTTCTGATTTACTACGCTGATCACATAGGACATATAATGCCTCCTGTACAGGGTCTCCCCCGATACAGAGTAGCACTATCTAAAATTTTGTCCAGTCTACTGACACTTTTTGTGGGAAGAAGATATTTGTACTCTACTGAGAGTAGATACGATATGTGCATACCTTCAATGGCGGGCGTGTACTGCGTTATGAATCCGGGAGCGTTTGCAGTGCTTTGGTCGTGTACGGTCGGGTTTTGTCGACTTATTGAGACTGAGACTCCCATCAGGCAAACGGGTATGCCAATCCCGGTCCTTCCTGCCTCTTAAGCCGCCCGCTCCGCGCCCGTGGTCTCGCCTCAACGCACGAATCGATGCCTCATCTCCTGCCGGTACGCCAAACGTGCGGGTGGTCGCTCGGTCAATACTGGGCGGGTTACGACATGAGTACGGGCTTGAGGCACAGGCGGCATGACAGGAACAACGTGCATGTGTAGTATCGCTATCACCGTCAATCATCATCCCTATTGACTGAAACCGTCAGTGGTATGCCAACATTTTTGCGGACTACACCTACACCATGGTGAGACTCGGGCTGTCCCATTGCCGTATGTGACATAACGACACGAGCGCAAGGCGTATATGGCCAAGTCAGGGGTGAAAAGCGGGCAGTGTGACGCCGACACCAAAGAATTGCACATCGCCACCCCTGTTAGAGAATCTTCGAGAGAAACGTTTGTAAACGCTCGTGCCGCGGCTGGGTAAAAAACTGCTCTGGCGGACCTTGTTCCAGTATCGCACCATGGTCCATAAACACGACACGATCACTAACTTCACGGGCGAACCCCATCTCGTGCGTGACCACCACCATCGTCGTACCCTCGCGGGCCAGATGGACCATCACATCCAGCACTTCGCCGATGACCTCCGGGTCGAGGGCGGAGGTGGGTTCATCAAACAGCATCACCTTGGGCTCCATAGTGAGTGCCCGGGCAATCGCCACACGCTGCTGTTGCCCACCCGAGAGCTCGCCGGGATACTTTGATGCCTGCTCAGGGATGCCGACTTTGCGCAAGAAATACATAGCTTTTTCCTCGGCATCCGATTTTGACCAGCGCCGTACTTTGCGTGGTGCCAGCGTCACGTTGTCGAGCACGGTCAGATGGGGAAAGAGGTTAAAGGACTGAAACACCATTCCCACTTCACGCCGGATCAGATCGATGTTGCGGACGTCATCACTCAGGATTACACCATTCACGCGAATCGTGCCACGTTGGTGTACTTCCAGCCGATTCATGCAGCGGATGAAGGTCGATTTCCCCGACCCCGAAGGGCCGATAATCACCACCACCTGTTTTTCCTGCACCGTTAGGCTACAACCACGCAGGGCGTGAAAGGCGCCAAACCATTTGTGCACGTCGATACATTCGATGATCGATGGTCCCAGTTGCTCCCCCTGTGTGGCCTGCATGATTGCCCCCCACCTAGCGCGCACCTACGCCGAGGGTGTATTCGAGACGTCGGCTCACGCGTGACATGCTGTACGTAAAGACGACGTACACCACCGCCGTAAAGCTAAACACTTCAAACACCACGCCACCCGTGATGCTTTTCCATTGGGCTTGCTCGATCACGCTCTTGGCAATGCCCAGGAGCTCAAGCGAGCCGATAATGGTGGCCAGGGAGGTGTCCTTGAAGAGCGAGATGCACTGGCCCACCAGCGCTGGAATCACCGCGCGTAGCGCCTGCGGCAGGATAATGTCACGCATCGTCTGCACCCACGTCAGCCCCAGGGCTGTGGCTGCTTCGTATTGTCCACGCGGAATCGCTTGCAAGCCGCCGCGCACGTTTTCGGCAATGTAGGCGGCGGTGAACAGGGTCATGCCAACGAGAAGGCGGAGCAGCATATTGGGGCGTCCCCAACTCGCTGGCAAAAACAAGGGTAACAGCAGCGCAAACACCATCAGCACCGAGACGAGAGGCACACCCCGCACCAGCTCGATATAAGCAATGGCGCTCCAGCGTATCACGGGCAGGGTGCTCTGACGGCCCAGCGCTAACATCAGGCCGAGTGGGAAAGAGGCCACGATGCCCACTGCGGCGAGGAGCAGCGTCAGCATAAGCCCACCCCACTGCGTCGTAGCGACCGGCGACAGCCCCGTGCCTTCCACGCCGCCAAGCACGATGAGGATCACAGGCAAGCTCAGGAGCCAGCCCATGTGCCACAGCCTTCGGGCCTGCGGCCAGCGCCACCTCATACCGTAGCCGACCAGCAGCGCCAACACTGCCCCACCAACGATGCCGCGCGCCGATCCGGTCAGGAGGCAAGTGAGGAGCACAAAGCCAGCGAACAATGGGGCACTGATGTTTCGTATCATCCCCTGGTTGCATGCTGTACTGCCGCCACACAGCCAAGCCAGGAGGATCAGTAACACGCCAGGCCGCCAGACCTGGTCGCTGGGATAAAGCCCGACCATAAAGAGCCGCAGGTTCAGAGTCACTGCCTGCCAATGGGCCGCCGTAAAGACCCAATGCACGAGTGGACGCACCGCCAGTGCCAGTCCCCCTACTAAGCCGAGGGTCAGCAGGGTATTATACCAGGTGCTGAACAGCTGCTCGCGCAGCCGCCCCAGGAGATGCACCGACTCCTGGGGCGGTGGCAGCGCTGGCGCATAAGACTCAGGAGGCATGGTCACCTCGTGTTCAGTGCTAAACGGCGGTTCAGCATGTTCAACACCCAGGAGGTCAACAGGCTCATGCTCAGGTACGTGACCATGATCATCACCACGAAGGGAATCGCCTGTCCGGTCTGGTTATTGATGGTCAAGCCGATACTGAACAGGTCAGGATACCCTACAGCAATGGCCAGGGACGAATTTTTGGTGAGGTTCAAGTATTGATTGATCAGCGGCGGAATAATGACTCTGAGGGCCTGGGGGAAGATGACCAGTACAAAAGCCTGGGGGTCCGACAATCCGAGAGCCTTGGCGGCCTCTCGTTGCCCTTTGGGCACCGCCAGGATACCAGCCCGCACGACCTCTGCAATGAAGGCAGCGGTGTACACTACAAGGCCGCACAGCAGGGCGGCAAACTCTGGACTGAGCACGATCCCTCCCTGGTAGTTAAAACCCTCAATACGTGGCATAGACCAGACGACAGGCGGCTGGTGGGCCGTAATCCAGGTCCACAGGAAGCCACTGAGCCAGAGCATCACACCTGCGGCCAGACCGCATCTCAGGGCGCGGCCTGGGAATGGTGTGCCACGATGGCAGGCTGTGTACGTCATCCATCCCCAGACACCGAGACCCACTATAAGACCGGCCAGGAGCCATGGCCAAAAGGCACTGGACGTTGCCGAGGTCTGCAGCCACGCCAGGGCAATGCCACGGTTGGACATGAGAACTGTACCCCACAGCAGGGCAGGGCCTTCACGGAGCCGTGGCAGGGTCTCGCGAATAGCGGCATACGTAAATACGAGCCACAGGAGCAAGGGGACATTACGGAAGGTTTCAACATACAGCGTCGCGAGCCGTTCCAGGAGCCAGTTGTGTGACAGACGGGCGACCCCAATGCCAATGCCCAGGAGGGTCGCCAAGATGATGCCAGTCATAGCCGCGCGCAAGGTGTTTACCACACCAACACCAAAGGCCGTCAGATACGATTGTGAGGGCTGAAAAGGCAGGCCTTCCGAGATGCCAAATCCCGCCGGCTGGGGGAGAAAGGCAAAGGAGATGGGGATCCCTTGTTTCTGCAAGTTCCCCAGCATGGTGCTCAGCAGCAGCCAGGCCAGCCCCACGACGCCTAGTGCAAAGGCTATCTGGGCGAGCCAGGCCAGGACACGTACATTGCGATAAAACGGGATAGGCGGTGACATATGCTATGGCTGCTAAAACCCGCTGGCTCTAGCGGAAGGGAGGCGCGTACAGCAAACCACCCTGGGTCCACAGGTTGTTGACCCCGCGTGCGAGATTCAAGGGCTGTAAATGCCGCTCGAAGAGTTCCCCGTAGTTGCCAACCAGGCGTATCACACGCGCCATGAAGTCGTCGCTCAGGCCTAACATAGTGCCCATACCACCTTCAGCTCCCAGGAAGCGCCGCAGGCTGGGGTCTTTGCTCTCTGTAAAGGAACCGATGTTCTTCGAGGTCACACCGAACTCTTCTGCTTGGATGAGCCCGAATGCCACCCATTTAATAATGTCGAGCCATTGATCATCCCCGTGGCGCACTGCCGGACCGAGAGGCTCCTTTGACATCACCTCCCCCAGGACGACATGCTCATTGGGCTGCTTCAGGGTCGTCTTTTGTGCTAATAACTGCGAGACGTCTGAGGTCACGGCATCGCAACGTCCACTGTCATAGGCCGCATACGTTTGGTCGATGGTTTCGAACACCACCGGTGTAAATTTGATTTGCAGTCGTCGGAAATAGTCCGCCAGGTTCAACTCTGTGGTTGTGCCTGCTTGCACGCAGATGGTAGCACCATCCAGGTTCTTCGCCGACTTGATCTGCAACTTCGTCGGGACCATGATGCTCTGACCATCATAGAACAGGGTGACACTGAAATTGAGCCCGAGGGAAGTATCGCGGCTCAGAGTCCAGGTGGTGTTACGGCTCAGGACATCGATTTCTTTCGATTGCAAGGCCGTAAAGCGTGCCTGGGTCGTGAGCGGACGAAACTCTACCTTGTCCCCATCATTGAAGATTGCTGCTGCCAGGGCACGACAGTAATCCACATCAAAACCGTGCCATTTCCCATCAGGCCCTACTGTCGCAAAGCCTGCGAGCCCTGTATTCACCCCACACACGAGCTTGCCGCGGTCTTTGACAGTCTCCAACGTGGTTTGTGCCAGGGCGATGGTCGTGCAAAAGCATATGCAGAAGAGGACAGCAAGACCCATGAGACGTCGTGGCATACTGCATTCCTTCTCCGGCAGCAGTTAAGTAAGATTCTTGGCTCAGATGACGCACAGTCTGTTGCGCACGCGGCAGTATAGGGAATCTGCGCATTGCGAGGCAATGGGAAAAGGCACCTCCTTCTCGCCTCTATTGCCTGGTGCGGCGTCTTTCCATTACACCGTTATAGGTAGGCGGCAACCAATAGTGTTCATGCCATATGTCCGTAACGGCATAAACATCTATTCCGAATAGATCCTCGTGCACTGCGCGGTATGCTGTCGGGCGCGCCGGGTTCATGATGACCGCGGCGCCTCGGACGGTGGTAATGGCGTTGCGTTCCTCCAGCGCCTTCAGCAGCACCACGGTACTGGCGACCGACAGGCTGAGGCCCAGCACCACCCCCGCCCCCAAGCTCCAGCCCCACGCCAGCGTGAGGCCAAGGCCAATGCTGGTGGCGATCATAATCTGGCCGACGGCGCCGAGCAGCACCACCCGCCGCACGGCCATCAGATCGGCCACGGAGAAATGCAGGCCCACGCCGAACATCAGCAGCATGACGCCGATCTCGGCCAACTGTCCGGCGAGGGTGCGGGTCGGCGACAAAGCCGGGGGTGAAGAGGCCGATCGCCACCCCAGCGACCAGGTAGCCGACCAGAGGCGACGCGCCCAGGCGATTAGCGAGGAATCCGCAGATGAACGCCAGGGCGAACCCGACAGCAATGGTGGAGATGAGGGTAATATCGTGCGGCATGAGCGTGTCCCTTTGTCCTAAAATCCTCTGCGGCCAGGGGCACCACCTAGACGATACTTGAGACGGATCTCACCGTAAGGAGGCATCCCATGCTGACTCGACGCGCCATCCTCGCAGGAGCGCTGGACACGGGCGCGCTCCTGCGTCCCCGCACAAGTCATGCCACCGCCTCCCAGCCGGCTACGCCAGTCAACTGCGACGTGCCGGCCGGCGCCTGCGATTGTCACAAGCTGCTATAAATTGAGCGACCTGAATATCACGCTTCGCTAAATGACCTGACGCGCTCGCAGCGCCGCAATCGCCTCCGCTCCGTAGCCCAGCTCCATCAGGATGTCGTCCGTATCGGCACCACATTCGGGCGCGGCGCTCACCAGGTGGCTCGGCGTCCGGCTTAAGCGGAACGCCTGGCCGATAATCGTCGTCGGGCCTAACGTCGGCGACTCCACCGTCTGCGCGATGCCGAGATGCTGCACTTGGGGGTCGTTAAAGGTTTCCTCCAGCGTATAGATCGGTCCGCACGGCACCCCAGCTTTGTTCAGGTTTTCGATCCATACGGCAGACGCTTGCGTTTGGGTCACCCGCTCAATATCAGCGTTCAACGCTTCCCGGTGCGCGACGCGGCTCGCCGCGGTGGCGTACTCCGGCCGCTCCAGCAGTTCCGGGGCGCCGAGGGCGATGCAGAGCTTGCGCCACATGGGCCGCGAGGCCGCAATGGTCATGTACCCGTCCTGGGTGCGAAACACGCCCATCGGCGCATTAGTTGGGTGGTTGTTGCCGACCTGTTGCGGCAAATCCCGCGCCATCGTCCAGCGCGCCGCTTGGAAGTCGAGCAAGAAAATCATGGCTTCAATCAGCGATGCCTGCACCCATTGGCCTTCGCCAGAGTCCTCACGCTCCAATAACGCCGTCAAGATGCCGTTGGCGCAGAGCAGCCCAGCGCCCACGTCCGAGAGCGCCGCCCCGGAACGCATCGGCCCCCGTCCGGGCTCGCCGGTCACCATCATATGGCCACCCATCCCTTGGACAATCGGGTCGACGCCAGGGCGGTCCACATACGGCCCATCCTGGCCGAACCCGGAAATGCTGCCATAGACGATGCGCGGATTGATCGCCTTAATGGACTCATAGTCAATGCCCAGCCGGTGCTTCACGTCGGGGCGGTAATTCTCAACGATCACATCGGCACGGCGCGCCAGCTGCTTGAAAATGTCGAGCCCTTCGGGGTGCTTCAGATTCAGGGTCATCGACCGTTTGTTGCGGTGCAGATTTTGGAAATCCGGGCTGTGCCGATCCATGAAATCCGGGGTGTCGTCACTGCCTGGCATTTCGATCTTGATGACCTGTGCGCCCCAGTCTGCCAGTTGCCGGACAGCCGTAGGCCCGGCGCGGGCGCGGGTGAGGTCAAGGACTTTAAGCAGCTACTCCAAAATTTGAGGCGAAAAGGCAGGGAGCTTCGCACCACAGCAATGGCTGCATAGCGGTCACCCTTGGTGGCTATTCCGCCTCAAACTTCGAGGGCTCTGCTTTTATACTTGGCAAGCGCTTTGGAAGCCGTAGCTTGGGGCATAGGGGCTGCCTTTCTGCTGATGATCAGGCGCGAGCTCAACGCCTGCTGGGTTTCGACCCTCCCATTTCCTCTATCTTACTTCTTCGAAAATCACCGCCGCTTCCCCCGTAGCCTGGCGTTGCATATCCGGCAGGGGAAGCCTCATGGCAGGCGACTCAACAGCACACGAGAGGGCACACAGGCGCGGCGGTGCCTCTGACGATCTTTTCCTGTTCCTCCTCGGGAAGTATAGGCCATGCCCACGGCCTTTTCCAGCTGCCCCTGGATGGAATGATAAAATCTCAACCCCTTGATATTACTAAGATTATTTTATGTACAAGGTCATAGGCACTGTGCGTTAGCAAACGGTTACTATCGTAGCAAGGATGAGGCCCTGTGCCATGGTGCAGGTGACTGTTGTGCTGTATACTGGGTGGCTGACAACGCAGACAGATGTCTCGGAGGCCCATGATGGGCGTTGATCGCTCCGGGATAGTACGTCTTGTGGAGTCAACGCAGACGCGTTGCTCTATGCAACAACAGTAACTGATGTCCCATACGCAGGGCGTGGGCGGTAGGGCCGATGCCTGTGCGCTGTCCTGTCGGCTATCGGAAGCCATCGACATCACGCAGCAAGGAATTCGCCATGAACGCAACCCGTCAACAGGTTGCCGTCGTGATTGGGGCCACCTCCAAGTGGCAGGCCGATGGCCGCAATACCCAACTGGCCCATGGAAAGGTGCTCGACGACAGCGACCTGCCCGTCGGCATCCGCTGGGGCGTCGGCGGTGCCATCGCCCAAAAGTTTGCCCAGGAAGGCTTCTTCGTCGTGCTGACGACCCGGAAGGCCGCCAATGCAGCGGCGCTGGAGCAGGCCATCACCACGCAAGGCGGGGCCTGCATGATTGTCGAGCTGGACTTAGTGTCGCACGCCTCCATCTCCAAAGCGTTCGCGACGATTCGTGCGACGGTGGGGGATCCGGATGTCGTGATCTATAACGCAGGCTACCTGGAGGGGCGGGACCTCCCGCCCGACAAAGAATTACTGGAACACCTCCCCGTCGACATCTTTGACACCGCCCAGCACATCGCCAGCCGTGGTCCGTTCCTGGTCGCTAAGGAGGTGTTGCCCGCCATGCGCAGGCGCGGCACCGGGACGTTTTTCTTTTCGAATAACGCGGCGTCCCTGCGCGGCCGCAAGCGCCTGACCGGGCAGTCGCTGTACTATCCGCGCGTGATGATGCGCACACTAGCACAGGTGCTGACGGAGGAATACTCTGAGTTTGGTGTGCATGTGGCCAACATCGTGATTGACGGCACCATCGACTCTCCAGGGACCCGTGCCCTGCCGCGCGCCCAGCAGCACCCGGAGGTAGTGATGAATCCCGTGAAGATTGCGGAGGCGTTCTATTATCTGCACACCCAGGACAAATCCTGTTGGACACACGAACTGCAGTTAACGCCCTTTGCGACCAAGCCGAGTTTTTAAGGGCATCAACGTGGCTCGGCGTGCCCAACCCCCGAACAGGGAAGAAGGGGGTGACATAGCGCGTGCTGCTTGGTAAGGCGTGAGCAGGCCGCGCTGTGCTCTGCTAAGCAGTGTAGCTCGCCGCCTCGCCTGGTGCTGTGGCGCTGACTTCCTGTATAACACGACTCGTCACTTGTTGGCTCGCTTTCACGGGGTGATAGCAACCTTCACGACGTTCTCGCGCCGCTCGCCGAAGAGCTGGTAGGCTTCCACAATATTATCCAGAGCGTAGCGATGCGTCAGCAGTGGGGTCAAATCTATGCGCCCATGCCTGACCACTTCCATCAGCCGCCGCATGCGCTCCTTGCCGCCGGGGCACAGCGTCGTGACAATACGGTAATCACCGATTCCAGCCGCAAAGGCGTCATACGGAATGTGTAGCTTCCCCGCGTAGACGCCCAGGCTCGACAGGGTACCGCCTGGACGCAGGCAGCGCAGCGCCTGTTCAAACGTTTGTCGTGTGCCCAGGGCTTCGATGGCCACATCCGCACCGCCGTCCGTCAGCCGCTTGACCTCCTCTTCCACGTCAACGGCCCGATAATCCAGGACCACGTTGGCGCCCATGCGCTGCGCCATCTTCAGCCGCGCCTCGTCTCCGTCCACGCCAATGACTAGCGCCGCCCCCATCAACCTGGCCCCTGCAGTGGCACACAGGCCAATCGGCCCTTGTGCGAATACCACCACGGCATCGCCAATTTTCACGCTCCCAGACTCTGCACCACTGAAGCCTGTAGAGGCAATGTCGGC
>JBMDXC010000276.1:0-3225 GCA_048594805.1 Candidatus Entotheonellaceae bacterium
GCACGAGTCGCTCATGCAGCGCGCGGTTCTGGTGACGGAGCTGCTCAACAATCGCCGCCTCTTCAGCCTCGGCCTGCTTCAGATACGTGTCGATGCACTCCTGATGACGGAGATAATAGGCAATAGCGCCATAGACTTGCTCGAGCGTGAGGACCGGAAAGGACTGCACGATCGATTCAGGTACATCGCCCTCCCAGAAGCGTCGGACGATGGAGTCGAGAGCCACCCGCGTCCCTGCCACCCGGTACACCTCATCGTGGTATTCTACATAAGGACTCTCTTGCATGGCTACAGACCTTCTTAGTGCGGGAACTTGAGCATTAGAGTCAGTGCAGATTATACAGGAACCTCGCATGCCAGTCACAAGCTCGCTGCATGCAAAGTTGACCGTAATCTCTGGCGAAAAGGTGAATGCGAATATTTTGACCATTCGGGGTCTCGCACGCGTCCCGGTCCACGTGCCGAAAGATGGTGTGGAGCGTGGCCGCACAGGGAGTGGCATGGGTGAAGCCGAGGGCCTGCGTGATGCGTGTGCCATAATGGCGTCCCCATGCGCCCATGGCACTATAACTGCGCGCACCATACAGCATCGCACAACACGCCAGCGCGAAGATAGCTGTTAAAGGATGGCGTTGGCCACGCGGCTTCCGCAAGTCGGGTATCGCCGCGAACACTTCCATGAGCGGACGAGGCGGTGCTATCATCAGGCTCCACCTTTGGAGAGGGTTGTGGTTCAGGTGGGGGATGCCGGGCAAGCAAAGCCTCACCGCGAACACAACCCTTTATCTCCTCTTGGAGTCTGGTATGCAATCCCTATACGAACACTAAATGACCCTGGCTATGGACCAGCAGCCCTTGACAGGCCGTATGCCCCAAGGGCCCCAAGCCTGTGGTAGCGGGGTGCGCCGTCCAGTCGACTTCTGTCGTATCCTGGACGGCCAAGATCAGGGGCACCTTAGCCAGACGGCCATAGGTCGCTTCGATATGACTGAGCAGGAGGTCTTGCGGCTCGATGGCGTCGTTGGCAAAGAAGCGGTAGGGGGCTTTGAGCATGGCACCGTCACTACAGGCTTCGGGCAGTGCGGCGGTGGGGTGCTGGGCCAGTACGCCAGCGAGTACCACGAGGCGCTCGGTGCGCCGCTCATCGCCGAGTTCAGCCTCGACAAATTCGTTGACGGCCCAGTAGGTGTCATCGAGGAGGCTACTCACGCCCGATTCCTTTGTGAACGGGTTGCTCTTGGGAATGCTGTAAGGGTCTGAAGTCCCCAGCATACCCCAAGAGCCTCTAAAGTAAAAATTGTGTCCATCTCCCAGCCCAGAGGGAAGGGCCGCCCTTAATGAGGCGGCCCTCCGCCGACGCAGTCGCGGGGAACGGGCGCCCGTTAAGCTGGGCGCCCTCTGCCGACGCAGTCGCAGGGGGAGGGAGGACGAGGCGACGCCTAAATCACGCCACGTTGTGACAGGTCAGCGATGTGCTCCTTGGTGTAGCCAAGGGACGTGAGGATCTCCTCGTTGTGCTCGCCCAGCTCCGGCGCAGCGCTCCGCAGTGGCAGGCGTTTGTCACCCCACGAGACCGGATGGCCCAGAATGGTGAGATCGCCGAGCCCTGGGGAATGCACCGGTTGCGCCATCTCCAGGTGTTGTACCTGAGGATCGGCAAACGATTCGTTGATCTTGTAAATCGGCCCGCACGGCACCCCAGCGTCATTGAGCAGTTTGATCCACTCGGCGCTGGTTTTCTGTCGGGTCACTGGCATAATGACCTGCATGATTTCGGCCCGGTTCTGGGACCGCGCTCTGGAGGTAGAGAAGCGCGGATCAGTAATGAGATCCGGGCGCTCAAGAGCGTTACAGAAACGCTGGTAAATCTCATTGCCGCTGGCAGCGATGTTGATATGCCCATCCTTGGTCTCGAAGACGCCGGTGGGAATACCCGTGGGATGGTTATTCCCCGCTTGTGGAGCCACCTCACCACTCATCAGCCAGCGCGATGCCTGGAAGTCGAGCATGGAGAGCATGGCTTCGAGCAACGAGGTATGCACCCATTTCCCCTCACCCGTTCTCTCACGCTCCAACAGGGCCACTAAAATCCCCTGTGCCAGGAAAATCCCCGAACACAGGTCGGCAATGGGGATACCGACCCGTACTGGTCCCTGTCCAGGAATGCCGGTAATGGACATCAAACCACCCATGCCTTGGGCGATCTGGTCCACTCCTGGTCGATCCCGGTACGGACCACTCTGTCCAAAGCCGGAGATACTACCATAGATCAAGCGCGGGTTGAGCGGACGCAGGCTATCGTAGTCGATGCCCAGGCGTTTTTTCACACCAGGGCGGTAGTTTTCTACCACAATGTCGGCGTCCTGGACCAAGCGCTTGAAGATGGCGACTGCCTCAGGATCCCTGAGGTTGAGCGTCATACTCCTTTTATTGCGGTGCAGGTTCTGGAAATCGAAGCCGTGGCGCGTGCCACCCATGCCGTCCCCATCGCGCCCGCCGGGCATTTCGATTTTAATCGCCTCTGCACCCCAATCGACCAGCTGCCGTACACAGGTCGGGCCGGCCCGCGCCCGGGTCAGATCAAGGACTTTGAAACGCGCCAGTGGATATGAACCGTTGGTTGCCATAGCTTCCTTTCTCTACGACGTGAGAGAGAATCCTGAGAAAAGGCTACGGGTCAGTATTGTGTCACAATCGCCTTGATCATGCTAGAGGATATACGCAAGCCTATACCCTTGCCTGATACGGGGAGTTGCGACATACTCATTTCTATATGATGCATTGGACCTAAGGTAAGGGAGCACCATGGAACTCCACATACAGGATATCGCCAACGTCCTTGTGATCCACGTTGAGGGGCGGGTCGATCTTACGACAGCGCCATCTTTTCAGGATCTCCTTTTACCCAAGCTGAGCGATTGCATGAAGGAAACCAAGAAAGCATTACTGGATTTAAGCGGGGTACACTATATGAGTAGCGCTGGCTTGCGTGTGCTCGTGTTAGCGTCGCGACAATGCCAGCAGCAGCAAGGAGAAATTGTTCTGGCTGCGCTACCACCATTCTTGCAAAAGGTATTCAAAATCACCCATTTTGACGCTCTTTTTAAGGTGTATGCCACGGTACCTGCGGCGCTCGAATATCTCTCGCCGACAGCGGCCTCTCTCTATAACGCAGCAGAGTGAGACAGCACCGTAACCGCAAGGCTGCATGGGTCGAAATGCCTC
>JBMDXC010000277.1:0-4344 GCA_048594805.1 Candidatus Entotheonellaceae bacterium
TCTCGTCCTATCATTTGCTGCCTATTGTGCTGCCAGCAGATGAGCAGCGGCCAGGGTTTATGCAGTTCCTCAAGGAGCGTGGGATTCAGACAAGCATTCACTACCCGCCCATTCATCAGTTTACGTATTACCGCTCCTGCACCTCGCCTGAGGAGTTGCCTGTGACAGAGCAGTTGGGGCGGCGTCTGGTGACGTTGCCGCTCTATCCGCATATCACCCCGCAGCACATTGATACTGTCGTGGAGGCCGTGACCGTATGGCACAACCAGCACGTCTAATGCCTCTGGCTGACATGGAGATGCCGGTGACCGTGATCACGCCGTCGCGTGGCTGGGTGGCACTGCAGTTAGGTAAGGTGTGGGAATACCGCGAGTTGTTGTATTTCCTGACCTGGCGTGACATCAAAGTGCGCTACAAGCAAACTGTATTAGGGGTGGCCTGGGCTATCATTCAGCCGTTCTTTACTATGGCAGTCTTCAGCTTATTTTTCGGAAGACTGGCCAACATGCCATCCGATAGTATTCCCTATCCCCTTTTCAGTTATGCCGCACTAGTGCCATGGACCTTCTTTGCCCATGGACTGAGCCAATCGTCTGATAGCTTGGTAGCTAGTGCAAACCTGATTAAGAAAGTCTACTTCCCGCGCCTGATCATACCCATTGCTGCCATCTTTGCGAGTGCGGTGGATTTCATGCTGGCTTTCATTGTACTGTTAGTCATGATGATCCTCTATGGCATTATGCCTACAGTCAGTGTGCTCTGGCTACCGTGCTTTCTCTTGCTGGCCTTGACTACTTCTCTCGGGGTGGGCCTTTGGCTTGCCGCGATGAATGTCCAGTTTCGCGATGTACGCTATACTGTGCCCTTCCTGACTCAATTCTGGCTTTTTGCTACACCTATCGCTTACCCCAGCAGCCTGCTTTCGGAGCCTTGGCGCACCTTGTACGGCCTCAATCCCATGGTTGGCGTCGTTGAAGGCTTTCGTTGGGCTTTACTGGGCGTGGCCACAGCGCCTGGACCTATTATTGTCGTTTCATCTCTGGCTTCACTCGCGTTGCTTGTCAGTGGGCTTTTCTATTTCCGGCGCATGGAGAAAACCTTTGCAGACGTGGTGTGAATAGCTCTATGAGTGACATTGCTATCCGTATAGAAGATGTGAGCAAACGGTACTATATTGGTGGGCAGCAAGAGACGTACAAAACCTTGCGTGACACATTGGCAGACGCGTTTATGTCCCCGTTGCGCCGAGCTGGTAAGCTGTTGCATGGTCAGGCCACAGGAGCTGCCGAACTGGATGAGACAATCTGGGCTCTCCAGGACGTTTCTTTTGAGGTCAAACGTGGTGAAGTTATTGGGATAATCGGTCGCAATGGAGCGGGGAAGAGCACACTCCTCAAAATCCTCTCCCGTATCACCGAGCCAACGACGGGTCGCATTGAACTCCATGGTCGGGTAGGTTCGCTGCTGGAGGTGGGGACCGGTTTCCATCCCGAATTGACTGGGCGGGAGAACATCTATCTCAACGGCGCTATCCTGGGGATGAGGCGGAGCGAAATTGCACGCCTGTTTGATGAAATCGTGGCTTTTGCTGAAGTAGAGAAATTTATCGATACACCCGTGAAGCACTACTCCAGTGGCATGTACCTGCGCCTAGCGTTTGCTGTGGCAGCGCACCTGGAGCCGGAAATTCTGTTAGTGGACGAGGTGCTAGCGGTAGGCGATGCAAGTTTTCGAAAGAAATGCGTCAACAAGATGCAAGACGTCGGACAGCAAGGCCGCACAGTCTTCTTTGTTTCGCACAATATGCCGGCCATTGCCAGCCTATGCGAGCGAGCGATTCTGCTGCATGAAGGCAGAATACTCCGGGATGGCCTGTCGTCCCAGGTTGTCAGTACCTACTTGAACTCTGACTGTGGTACAACGGCTGTACGGGAATGGCCAGACCCAGCAAAGGCCCCTGGCGGTGAGGTAGCGCGCTTGCGCGCTGTGCGAGTGCGGACCGAGGATGGTCAGATTACAGAGACTGTGGACATCCGGCAACAAGTCGGCCTTGATATAGAGTATGAGGTACTTAAGCCAGGCTATGTGCTGTCACCTTATTGTGATTTCTACAACGAAGAAGGTGTGCTCGTCTTTGGAGCTACTGACCTTGACCCGGCCTGGCGGCGGCGCCCTCGTCCGGCAGGGATCTATGTGAGCACTGCCTGGATCCCTGGGAATTTCCTTTCTGAAGGGACATTGTTTATCAAAGCGGCGCTTGCCACCATGGAGCCGGTTATCACGCAATTTAACGAGCGTGATGTGGTCGCTTTTCAGGTTATTGACTACTTAGATGGTGACTCAGCGCGTGGCGATTGGACTGGACGATGGGGGGGTGCTGTGAGACCACTCTTGAAGTGGACCACACAATATCGTCTGAATACGTGCAGCTCAGCTCCAGCCCTTGCGAGTAGAATGGACTAGTGGGAGTGGATAGCGCATTACACTGGCTGTGTTGTCCATTTTGCGGTGGAAGTTTCAGTGCGTCCAGAGGTGATCAGCATACGAGGGAATCAGAATACGATGTCCTGACCTGTTACTGCAGTCACTATCCGGTTGTAGCCGGTATTCCCATCCTCAAGAGAGACTCTACTGGCGCTTTGGACACAGTGATAGCTCTGATTGAGGCTGGCCGGCACCGTGAGGCATTGTTTACTCTCATATCGCCTACTAACCCCGCACTGGCACCAACCTGGATACGGTCGTTGCCTTCGGCTAGATGGAGTCGTTGGCTCAAACGTCTAACTCATCAGCGAGCGCTACGCAGCTGGCAGGAGCAGGCAGAAGTTCTCTTGACGGATCAAGATGGTCGAGGTGCGGCTTGCGATCTCTTTGAGCTCTACTGCCGCAACAGAAATATCTACAACTATTTTGCCTTCCGTTTTGGTCAACCGCGTCACCTGGTCGCTCTGTCTTTTATCAGCATCATGCACCAGACCAAAAAACCAATCTTGGATCTGGCCTGCGGTGCCGGGCATATGACCTATCATCTGGTCCAGCAGGCTCAAGGCCAGCCAGTCATTGGCGTGGACGGCCATTTCTTTGGGCTCTATGTTGCCAAACACTGGTTGGCGCCTGAGGCCAAGTATATTTGCTGTGCGGCTGACACATCACTGCCCTTCCCAGACGGGACTTTCTCGGTAGCCTTCTGTTCGGATGCCTTCCATTATTTCGTTAATAAGGCCACGAGTATTCGGGAATTGAAACGCCTAACGCAAGATGATGGGCTCATCATGTTGGTTACGGTACGTAACGTGCTTGTGAAGAACCTACGCGGCGGCGGCCTGCAGCTGCCTCCCGAAGGCTATCAGGCGCTATTGGCCGACATGCCTCATCGCTGTGTCGCTAACAGTGCCGTCTTGGGCCGGTATCTACAAAAGCACGGCCCGCCACTAGCGCGCTCGGCTGGCAGAGAATCCCTGGCGCACGAACCGCGGCTGTCGCTAGTGGCATCACACAAGCAAGAGGTGTTCCAGGATTATGGCCCTTTCGTAAACTGGCCTCATGCCGAGGGACATCTCAGTTTGAACCCACTTTATGCAGCAGAGAGACGAGAGGGGTCTCGGACTGTATGTCTGCGTCGTACGTTCCCTTCAGCTAGCTATGAAGAAGAACATGCCGAGTGCAAGGCATACCTGCCAGAGATAGTAGAAATACCGTCAGAGATATTGGCCGATCTGGCGCAAGGAAAGCGAACACCCGGGGTGAAAAAATTAATCGAACAATATGTCGTCTTGGGTATGCCCGAGCGGTATCGGTGAAGGCGACGGTAGTGGTTCTTTCCTTGCTGCGCGTGGCTTATGATCATGGGCTGCGCACCTTCATCATGAAGGCTATCCCAAGGCTGTTGTGGCGGTTTGCGCTCGTTGCTACACGCGTAACGCCTGATGCTGCCCCAGTCGCAGTGGGTGGTGTGTTCCCCTTAACTGTTACTGTCTGGCCTAGGCCGCCTTACCGGTTGGTGCTGGGGCTACGCTCAAGTGACTCCTCAATCATTGAGGTGCCGCAGGAGATCTCAGGGGACGCGGACTGCTCGGCTCTTACCGTCATGGCTGTTGCACAGAAGCTGGGTGATGCAGAGATCACGGTGACCCTGTGTCCGCGGTCTCGGCTTGGTCCGTCTGTGCAAAGGATTGTTCAGCGAGTCGCCGCTGCGCTTGGTCTAGGCTACGCACGGAGCCGTTTGACGGTTGAACGGGCTCCGTTGCTCATCGTCGCGCCGCATCCAGATGACGAGGCGTTGATGGCCAGTGGTGTTATCGTCAATGCGCTTGCAAACGGGCAACCCGCTAAAGTCGTGCTCGT
>JBMDXC010000278.1:0-3329 GCA_048594805.1 Candidatus Entotheonellaceae bacterium
CACCTACCAGGGCAAATACTGGCAATTCGACGAGGCCCTGCCCGCTCCCAAGCCTTATCAGCAGCCCCATCCACCCATCTGGGTCGCCGCCCACAGCGCTGGCTCCTTCGAGTACGCTGCGAAGCACAACTATCACATCGCGCAGAACATTGACGTAGACACCGTGATTTCCGAGAAGTTCGCTTACTACCGCCACCTCTGGAAGCAGTATGCGCATCCCGGCCCGATGCCGCGGGCTTTCTTGACGCGCCATGTGCACGTTGCCGAAACGGACGCCCAGGCGCGTGCCGAGGCGGAGCCTCAACTGTTGCTGGGCTATATCCAGGGAGGCGAGCGCATTGCCAAGACCCGCCTTGGCTACGGCCCCCCGGGCCTCGAATCAGCGGAGCGTAGCACGCCAGAGCGCCAGGAACTCCGTCGCGTGTTTCAGGAATGCACCAAGTCCTACGACTTCTGGATTGATAACGGTCTGGCCATTGTGGGTAGCCCCGACACCGTGATCCGCAAGATCGAAGAGCAGCGCCAGCGCTCCGGCTACGACCTCTTCTGCGCCCGTCATAGGCTTGGCCGCCTCGCCCCGGAGCTCGCGCACAAATCTATGCGATTGTTTGCCAAGCACGTGATCCCCGCCTTCGCCTAGTGCTGCGCACGGCTACTGCGTAGGGCTAACTATCTCCGCCAGTTTGGCGGGGTGGGTCATCCGCGATAAGGAGGTATGCCATGCCGAGAGTTGCGGTCCTCGACGACTACCAGGGTGTAGCCCTGGAGATGGCCAACTGGAGTGCCCTCCCCTCTGATTGCCAGGTACAGGTGTTTGGAGACCATCTCACCGATCTTGCGGCCCTGGCTGAGCGCTTGAGTCACTTCGAGATCGTTACCTGTATGCGCGAGCGCACGCCTTTTCGCCGCGACCTCCTGGAGCGTCTACCAAATCTGCGTCTGCTCGTGACTACGGGTATGCGTAATGCCGCCATCGACCTGGCGGCGGCTACAGACCTGGGAATCCTGGTGTGTGGCACGGCCGGTGGCCCGGACAGCCCGCCGGCCGAGTTGACCTGGGGCCTGATCTTGGCACTCATCCGCCACATCCCGCGCGAGGACACGGCGACGCGGGCTGGACACTGGGGCGTATCGATCGGCACGTGTCTGGAGGGGAAAGTCCTGGGTATCCTGGGTCTGGGGCGGCTGGGGACGAAGGTCGCCAGGGTGGGCCTGGCCTTCGATATGTCGGTCATCGCCTGGAGCCAGAACCTAACAGCCGAGCGGGCTGCGCAGTGCGGGGCGACGCTGGTCACCAAGGACGAGCTGTTTGCGCGCTCCGATATCCTCAGTATCCACGTCCAGCTCAGTGCTCGCACCAGGGGGCTGGTGGGGGCGCGTGAACTGCACCTCATGAAGCCCACCGCCTATCTCATCAATACGGCGCGTGGCCCCATTGTGGATGAAGCAGCGCTCGAGGAGGCGCTCCAGACGCGCACCATCGCGGGTGCAGGTCTGGACGTCTTTGACCAGGAGCCCTTACCGCCGGGCCATCCGCTGACGGTGCTGGGCAATACGCTGCTTGTGCCCCACATCGGCTACGTCACCAGGGAGCAGTATCAGGTGCGCTATCGTGACACCGTTGAAGATGTCGCTGCCTATCTCAGAGGGGAGCCACTACGGGTCCTCAACCCGGAAGCGCTCGCCACGGCCCGCAAGTGACCACTGTAAGGTATGACCGGCGGAAGCGTGTCCACACGTTTAGCCTGAAGGCTCCCCTGCATTATTGCAGCGCCAATAACATCAGTCATTTGGAGAATAGTAATCAATGGTGTTAGTTTATTAGAGACCGAACTCGGCAATGGACAGACGCACCATGTTCTCGTCATCAATTTCCAGGCTCCACCGGGCCAAGAGATTGAACGCCGCCATCATCCATGCAATGCGGGCGCGGAAATAGGCCCACACGCGATGGCCCACTTTCTTGCTATGAAAGACCGTCGTGAGCATCGACAACACCGTTTCGACCAGCATGCGCGTGTTCCAGGTCCCACGCGGACAGACTTTCATGTTGATGGGATCGCCCGTCTTCGCATGGAAACCCGTCTCCGTCAGCACAATCATCTGGCCATCAAACTGCGCAATCAGGGGGTGAAAATGTGCGTCGTAGACGTTGGCGGTAGCACAATCCCAGGCACAAATCAAGCCCCACTGGTTCAGGATAAAACACAATTTGCCACCCACAATCCAGCGATGGTTGCTCTGGCCCTGTTTGCCGATCTGGGCCGGGCTGCGTCCTTCCCGCCTCGGGTGGAGCAACGCGATCCCGTAGGTGTCCGCGACGCCCAGCACGGTGGGAGCGGCCAGAAATCGGGTGGTCCACGCCGTGTGCGTCTTGAAGAGCCGGGCTAAGCGGGTCCGCTCCGGCACTTGGGGGAAGAAAGGCAGAGAATCGCGCGTCAGCCAGCGAGAGAAGGCGCGCATGCCGCCGCCCTTCACCGCATAGCGCAGGGCGAGGGTGACGACTTCACTGGGAGAGAGTTTGGCCTCAGGGTGCTTGGGCACATCCAGCATCTCTTGGGCCACAGCGTAGAACAGTGCGAGGATAAAATCTGGGGTAGTCATAGGGCGCTCCTCTTGGTTGAAGTCGTGCAACACCTTCAACTTGAGGGCCTTTATGGCTACCTGTCAAGCCATACTTTTTACGACTTCTTAAACTAACACCATTGGTTAGTATAGTACCTTCACAGTCGGAACAACGCGTTGCCGCTCTAAAGGCGGAAGTTCTTAAATTGAAGAACAGGCTTGCGGCGACAGAGTCTACCCAGCCATGGTGAGAATAAATTGCTAGGACGTTTGAGAATGATCTCATCTATGATCACGCTATGCGCCTCGGCTAACACTACCGTCAGTCGTTATGGCCCAAGCTGTCCTCATGACGTAAGAAGCAGCTTCATATTTAACCTTTATGTGAGAAGGAGAGGAGGGCGCTTCTCTTACCCAACCCAACCAGAGAAACGCGTGTCTCCCTAGCTATAGTAGCTTGAAGTAGGGATTCTTGTGTATCTGGGCAGCATGAACCTTCTTCAAGAGAAAACCGGTCAAATCGTCCTGATATTCTAGAAGCTGTACGATCTCTTGAAGATTAATAAGGGCGATAATTTTGTGTTGAAGAAATTCCTTTGACATGTGCATTGCTGGTTCTGTGTAATTACTTGCCGATATGAACAGTCCACGAGATTCTGCACGACTAATGAGGCGCACGAGATGCTCCGCAATTTCTGCTTTGCCGACAGGCTCCTTGTACCACTTCATCTCAACAAAATAGAGA
Organism: Candidatus Entotheonellaceae bacterium; assembly: GCA_048594805.1. Lineage (GTDB taxonomy): Bacteria > Tectomicrobia > Entotheonellia > Entotheonellales > Entotheonellaceae > SXND01. The sequence goes on from JBMDXC010000278.1 coordinate 3,311, forward strand.
ATTCCCTTCAGCTCGACGA
>JBMDXC010000279.1:0-39840 GCA_048594805.1 Candidatus Entotheonellaceae bacterium
GGCTGCATCAGCGGCACAAAGACCAGGACGATTGCCGGCCATTCAAAGGGCCAGCCAAGCAGGAAAATGACGACCATGATGAGGGCGAGCATTGCTACCGGCGGGATCTGCCAGTTGAGTAGCGCGTTGGTGGCCATGGTCGCGGTCCCCAGCCGCGAGAACACGGCGCCAAACACATTGCCCGCCACGGCGAGGAACAGAACCGTGCTGGACTGCAAGAGGGTATTGTAGACCGCAGCCTTGAGCCTCGGCCAGGTGAACTCGCGGTACACGACGGCTAGGAAGGCGGCGCCGATGACACCCATAGCTGCCGCTTCGGTAGGCGTCGCCCAGCCCCAGATGATGGTCCCGAGCGTGGCGAGGATCAGGATGGCGTGCGGCAGCATGCCCAGCGTCAGCTCAATGACGATCTCCTTGAGGCTCCCGCTCCGTTCCTCGGGCGGCAGTGGCGGCCCCAGCTTTGGGTTGATGAGGCTACGGATCAGAGTGTAGCCGATGAAGATCGCGGCCAGGAGAAATCCGGGACCGAAACACGACGCATAGAGTTCGGCGACCGAGACACCCATGACCGGGCCCATCACCACCAGCATCACACTGGGCGGGACCAGGATGCCCAGCGTGCCACCCGCTGTGATGGCTCCGGCAGACATACGGACGTCGTAGCCGGCCTTCGTCATGATTGGCACGGCCATGATGCCCATCAGCACCACCGTTGCTCCCACTGTACCGGCAGCGATGCCAAAGATCGTGGCAGTGATCAAGACGCCCACGTACAACGAGCCCGGCACTGGTCCCATCATGAGCTGGAAGCCCTTGAACAGGCGCGCCATGAGTCCGCCCTGCTCCATCAAGTAGCCCATGAAGATGAAGAGAGGAACGGCCGCCAGAACCTCTTCCTTCATGAGCCCAATGGTCTGGAACACCAGGATATAGAATGCCATGTTTCCGAGCCCGATCCAGCCGAAGATCAGCGCCAGGAGCATCAGCGTGAAGGCGATGGGGAAGCCAATGAAGATGGCACCGAGCATGACGACGAGCATGATGGCACCCAGCAGTTCGGGACTCATCCGATCTCCATAACCTCCCGCTTAGCCCACAGACGTCCCGTCCGGATGGCGTAGAGGCTCTTCAAGAACTCCGCCACACCCTGGACGATCAGGAGGAGCGCGGTCAGCGGGATGACAGCCTTGAATGGGTAGACAACCGGGCGCCAGGGACTCGCATCCGAGGTCTCGCCGATCTCCCACGAGTGTGCGGCTTCCTGCCAGCCAAAGTAGAGGACGAAGGCCATTGCGGGAAAGAAGAAAAAGAGGTAACCGATCGCGTCGATGAGGTTCTGGCGACGGATGGACCAATTCTGATAGAGCATGTCAGTGCGGATATGCCCGATACGCATAAGGGTATACGCGGTGCCGAGCATGAAATGTGTGCCGTACAGCATGTACGTCACGTCGTAGGCCCACATCGTAGGGGCGCGGAAGAAGTGGCGGGCCGCGACCTCGTAGGTGACGGCGAGGGTCATCGGCACGATAAGCCAGGCCACCACTCTGCCCGTCCAGTCGGCGATTCTGTCAATCGCGTTGATCGTGGCCCGGACGGCTGGGGACACGTCCTCGTGGGTCTGCTCTGAGGGGGTCATCGCCAAGAGGTTCCTCCGTGAGCCTTTTACTTCAACCAGATCTTGTCTTTGTGGTAGTGCTCGGCGATGAAATTATAATTCGGCCAGTACGAAAGACGGTAGGGCACCACCAGCTCGGAGTACTTCTTCTGTGACTCCACTACCTTCCGATAGAACTCATCCTTGGCCGCGTCCGCCTGCCAGACCTCATCGTACGCCTGCAGGAATCCCTTGTTCAGCTCATCTGTCGTCTTCACGATCTTGACACCCGATGCGAGCAGCTCCTGACAGGCCTTCGCCGTTTTCTCCTGGAACCTGACGAAGTGGTTCCAGTACGAGGCCTGGATGGAGGTCTTGATGATTTCCTTCAGGTCCGCTGGCAGCGCATCCCACTTCGCCTTGTTGACGATGAACTCCCCGACCGTCACCGGCTCGTGCATCCCAGGGGCATAGTGGAATTTGGCCACCTTGTCCATACCAAGGATCTTATCGTCATAGCAGTTGATCCACTCAGCGCCGTCGATCGCTCCACGCTCGAGCGCCGGAACGATCTCGCCGCCGGCCAGTACTACGCTGGCGATGCCGAGCTTGTTGTACACTTCAGCCCCCGCGGCATAGATGCGATACCTCTGCCCCTTAACGTCCTCAAAGGAGCGGATTTCCTTCTTGAACCACCCCATCGCCTGGGGCCCTTCGGGGTGGGCCTGGAAGCTGACCACGTTCATCTTCAGGCGTTGCTGGTAGGCCTCGTTCAGTAGTTCGTGCCCGCCCCCCTCCCAGTACCACCCGTAGTAATCGATAAAGTCCATACCGAAGAGGGGACCGTGCGTCAGGGGGATGAAGGCCTTCAGCTTGCCGATGATGTATCCGGGAGTGGTATGCCCGGCATCGAGCACACCCCGACTCACCGCGTCCTGGATCTCGAAGGGTGGCACGACCGCGCCGGCCGGCGACAGCTCCAGCTTGAGCCGCCCACCGGAGTTTTTCTCGATCGTCTCCACGAGCAGCTTCGCAGCATCCTGGGCGATGGACGTCGGCGGCCAGGCGCTTTGTACCTTCCACTGGATCGGGGCCCGGGCCGGGGCCTGAGCTTGGGCTGGGACGGGCGCATTGTACGAGCCCGCGAGGTAGGCGAGGAGGGCGATAGCGAGGGTGAGCACCATCGCAGATCTCAAGGGGACCATCTTGCTCATATGCATCCCTCCTGTAAGACGGCTTCTTAAGACATTAACAGTTCGGCAGAGGTCGCGATAGTATAGTCAGGCTACCCCGACCTGTCAATGATACCCACCGACCTGCCAAAACCGCCCGTCTCGAGGCCTTGTCGCAGTGGCTCTGTCCTGTGAGCTGGTATGTACGGAGCCGTGCTGGCGTGCCGCCCACTACTTCCGCCTACGTATTCTCGTTTCTTGGCGTGGGGCTCGCGCTGTGGACGGGGTGGCTCGGTGGTGAGTTGGTAGATCGCTTGGGAATCGGCGTGGACCCCGGTGCTCATGTGAACGCGCCCAGTTCGCTTTCTGACCGAGCAGCGCGTGAGAGCGTATCTGCTGTACAGCGAGAGAGATAAGATAAGACTGTTGACCTCAGACCGGCTCTAGGATGACCCCTTCATCTCTACGCAAAGGGAGCACATCCTGTACCACTTCGCCTGCTCGATCGAGGTATGTCGACAGTACCACCTTGTGCGTGCCGACAACCTGACAGAGGTCAAAATGCTGCGGCAGCCCACCCAGGTTGAGCACGATACAGTACGTCTGCTCAGCGTCTGTACGGCTATAAGCCAGGATGTCGCCCCGGGCTGCCAGGGGCAGATAGACACCAGTGGCTAGCGCCGGGGTAGCACGACGTAACGCTAATAAACGGCGACACAGCGTGAGCATGGATGTAGGGTCATCACGTTCAACAGCCACATTCATAGCTTGAGCATTGGTAGCCAGGGGCAGCCAGGGTGTCCCAGTAGTAAAGCCGGCGTTGGGGCTCGTATCCCACGGCATAGGCGTGCGTGCTGGATCGCGTCCGAGCCCGAGGCCAGGGACGCGCTTCTCCCACGGATCCTGGACACACTCCGGCGGGATGATCCCATCGCACATGCCCAGTTCATCGCCGTAGTAGAGAATGGGCGTGCCACGCAGGGTCAGGAGGAGCATAGTTGCCACACGCGCTTGCGCTGGACCAAGGCGACTGGCCAGGCGGCTTTTATCGTGATTGCCCAGAACCCAGTTGGGCCAACCATTAGCAGGCAGTGCCGCCTCGTAGGTATCAACGAACGTGGCAATCTGGCGGGCCTGCCAGGGCACCTGTAGGAGGTGGAAGTTGCCTGGCAGATGCATACCCGAGCCCTCAACTCCATAATAAACCACCAGGCGTTCAATGGGCAGGTAGAGCTCACCAAGCAGTACACACGCCTCGTAAGCGTCCACCGTGCGTCTTATCATGGCCACCATGTCGAGCAGTTCGGGTCGATCCGTGGTATACAGTGGTAACAGGGCTTGATAGGGCCCCTGCGCGGGATGGTACGTTGGGTTTGGCGGATTATCACGCCACTGATCATCTTTGATGAGCTGGCGCAGCGCATCAACCCGGAAGCCATCGACACCACGGTCGAGCCAGAAGCGCAACACGTCGAGCATGGCAGCCTGGACAGCCGGATGGCGCCAGTTGAGATCGGGCTGTTCCTTGAGATAAGCGTGGTAGTAATACTGCTCGGTTGCCATATCCCATTCCCAGGCGCTGCCACCAAACACACTGACCCAGTTGTTGGGCGGCCCACCATCCGGTGCTGGGTCCTGCCACAGATACCAATCGCGCTGCGGGTGCTGCCGTGAGGAGCGTGAGGCCACGAACCAGGGATGCTGCTCCGATGTATGGTTCGGAATATAATCAAGAAGTACTTTGAGCTGACGCCAATGGGCCTCGGTCACGAGCTGATCAAAGTCTTCGAGGGTGCCGAAGAGAGGGTCGATATTCGTATAATCCGCGACATCGTAGCCAAAGTCCGCCATGGGGGACGGAAAGATCGGCGAGAGCCAGAGCGCATCGACCCCCAGCCACTGGAGGTAGTCGAGGCGACGGGTAATGCCAGCCAGATCACCAATGCCATCACCATTACTGTCCATAAATGAGCGCGGATAGATGTGATAGATTACGCCATGTTGCCACCACAGCGATGCCTTGTGCATAGTGTGTCTTCCCAGAGGCGCTAGGACTGCGGCCTATTCTCGCATACGAACTCGCGCTGCTGGCCGCGTTCGAACAGCTTGAATCGCAGCCGCTGCCAGTGCGCCGGGAGCCGCGGTGCAGCGGTGAGGCCCTGCTCCGTCAGGCGTACGCCACCAAAGCCGAACACGATCGCCTGCCACACTGCTCCAGCCGTCGCCCCGTGGATGCCATGTTCAGTATTCAGACGGAGATCTTTAAGGTCTAGCAGTGCCGATTGCATAAAAAAATGATACGCCATCTCCGGGTTACCCATACGAGACGCGAGGATCGCCTGGATACCGGGCGCCAGTGAAGAGCCGTAGGTGAGGTCGGTACGCGGGGTGTAGTAGTCCCAGTTAGCCCGTATCGTCGCCTCATCAAATTCGTCAGGTAACATATAGAGTAACATCAAAACATCGGGTTGTTTCAGTATCTGGGTCTCATTGGTCGCTTTGATACCCAGGACCGCCTGTACCGAGTGGTTACGCGGCTCCAGGGTAGTGAGATCCACGTCCCGGCGTGCGAAGTAACCCTCAAATTGTTCGAACACCTTGCTGTCAGGCGCTCGTCCGATGTAGAGCTTGTCGATAATATGCCGCCAGTGGTTGCACACCTCGGACGTGAGTGCCAGCCGTTCAGCCAACTCAGCGGCCTTCGCCGGATCGCGTTTGCGCAGCCATTCCGAGATATCCAGTGCGAGTCGGAGGTGCCACCTCGCCAGGTAGTTGGTGAAGAAGTTATTGTCCACATGCTCATGGTACTCGTCTGGACCAATAACATTCGTAAATTCATAATGCTCGGCCCCGTCATCCCACTCAGCCCGACAGCCCCAGAACACCGCAGTATCGAGGATCATTTCCGCACCGTAACGGATCATGAACGCGTCGTCGCCTGTCACTCGCCAGTACTGCCAGACCGCATAGGCAATATCGGACGAAATGTGGATCTCGATGTCGCCCGTCCAGACGCGCACCTGCTGCAAGCCGTCAGGATGCCCGGCAGGCCCCGGAACCCAGCCCGGCGTGACCTCGTCTCCGGTCATGGCCGACTCCCAGGGATACTGTGCTCCTCTACGCTCCCCTTCCTGCGCCTTGCGGCGCGCACCGCCCAGTGTGTGATAGCGGTACAGCAAGAGGTTGCGTGCGATCTGTGGTTGCGTAAAGGTGAAAAATGGCAAGATAAAAATCTCGGTGTCCCAGAAGACGTGCCCACGGTAGCCGAAGCCACTGAGCGTTTTTGCGGCAATGCTCACATACTCGTCATCGCGGGGTGCAGCGATCAGCAGCTGAAATAGCATGTAACGCGTGGCTACCTGCGCCTCATCATCTCCGATAATCTCTACATCCGAGTCCACCCAGTACGCGGCCCAGGCCTGTGCGCTCGCCCGTAGGAGCCGATCATACACCGGCTCCTGCCCCGCGACCGTGGCCAGCTTTCCCAACGCCGCGGTGCGCGTGTTCCGGCCCACGTCATGGGAAGTAAAAAGCGTGACCACCTTCTCCACCACGACCGTCTGCCCCTGCTCGGCCCAGAAGTGGGCGACGACTGTCGGAACTTTTTCCTGCTGATGCACCTCGTACTTGACATCAGCAGCGCCCTCGACCTGCAGCCGGGCCGCCTCACAGAGCATGATACCAGTGCTACGCGTGGCAGTTTGTAGGAACACGGTCTGGCGGTCGGCCTGCCCCTGCTCCACCTTATTCCAGTGTTGGGAACCGGCATTGTCAACGTTACCATCAAGGCTGGCGCGAAGTGTGACTGGTCCACTAAAATCCATGGGCGTGATCCGGCAGCGGATCGCCATGATATTTTTATCCGCCAAGCTGATGAACCGCTCATAGCGGATGTCAACCGTTTGCCCAGTACTGCTCTGCCAGCGAAACCTGCGGCTGAGCACGCCGTTGCGCAGGGACAAGACCCGCTCATAGCTCAGCAAGCGACCGGTATCCAGTTGCACGCGTTCGTCTCCAATGATTGGAGCGAGAGGCAGCCAGTCGGGTGCGTTTGCCAGCTCCGTCTCCACAAGAGGGGCATCGTCAAAGACGCCGTGGGTCAAGGTCGCCGAAAGGTCGCCGAGAAGACCCTCTTCAAAGGTGCCCCGTGTGCAGAGATAGCCGTTGCCAATGGTGAAGACCGACTCCTGCGGGCGAATCGTAGCCCTCTGGAACTCGGTCTCGCATACGAGCCAGTTTTTGTCCATCGGATTTTATCCTCTAGGATGTGCGAGGGTGAGTTGCTGCAGAATGTCAGGCAGTATCACGCCGGACAAATCGGGCAACACGAGGTCGGCCTGGCCCACACGCTCGACCGGACCGAGACCCACGGCATACATGCCAGCGACCTTGGCTGCCTCTACACCGACTGTGGCGTCCTCAAAGACGACGCACTCATCGACATATACACGCAGCAAACCAGCGGCATAGACGAACAGGTCTGGCGCTGGCTTGGGCCGTACCACACTGTAGCCATCAGCTATGGCGTCGATGCAGGGTGCAATCTGCAACCGCTGTACGACCTCACGGGCGTTCTTGCTAGCCGAGCCAATGGCAATTTTCATACCGGCCGCGCGTAATGCATCGAGCAAGGGGCGGGCCCCTGGCAGCAGATCATGCGGGGTCACCTGTTTGAGCAGTTCCTGATAGTAGCGGTTCTTGCGCTCCATCATCTCCAGCATCTGCTCTTCGGGATAGACCCGTCCGGCCAGGAGCAGTTCTAGCGACTGGCGGCGCGAGACCCCCCGCAAGGGTTCATTGCGCTTGCGGTCAAACGGAACTCCCAAGTCATCAGCAAGCCGCTGCCAGGCTTGATAGTGAAATTCGGCAGTGTCGGTCAGCACGCCGTCAAGGTCAAAAATGAACCCGTGCAGAGGCATTCCGCTCTCCTTTCCGCCTGTGTTCATGCCGCCGCGCGCCCTGATCTTCCTCCCAGTAACCTTTTGTAGATCTGCAGGTAGTCATGGGCCATACGAGAGGCAGAGAAGCGTTCCTCAAAGACCTGGCGACAGCGTGCGCGGCTGAGCGCCGGCACCCGCCCAACCGCCTGCACGGCCTCTTCAATGCCCTCGACAATCCACCCCGTAACACCATCCTCGAGCACTTCCGGCACAGAACCGCGGGGATAGGCAATGACGGGCGTCCCGCAGGCCATCGCTTCAATCATAACCAGCCCGAACGGCTCTGGCCAGTCAATGGGAAAAAGGAGCGCATAGGCCTCACCCAGAAAGGCGTCCTTGTGGTCTCCCCCCACCTCTCCGACGTATTCCACCAGGGGATTATTCAGAAGCGGCCGCACCACTTCTCGGAAGTACTCGCGGTCGGCCCGGTCGACCTTGGCAGCAATTTTCAGTGGCATGCCAGCCTGCTGGGCAATGGCAATCGCCTGCTCCACCCCCTTCTCGGGCGCTATGCGCCCGAGAAACGCCAGATATGTGCCCGGGGCCTCCCGTAAAGTATAGAGGTCTTCAGGCAAGCCATGATACACCGTTCCCAGCCAATTGACCAAGGGTAAGGGTGCACGCTGGGCGTCAGAAATCGACACCACAGGCATAGAGGGAAACATCTTGTACAAGGGAACTAGGTCTGGCAAGTCCAGCCGACCATGGAGCGTGGTCACCGTAGGTATGTGCTGTCGAACCGACAGCGGAAAGTGCAAGTAGTCGATGTGAAAATGGATCAGGTCAAAGGCACTTGCCTGTCGAAACACCTGCTCAAGCAGCACTATGTGATGCGCGAGCTGATCCACACACTCCTGGTCCAGGCGCAGTGAGCGCGAACAGGCCTCCACCAGACGCGCCTGGGTAACTGAATCCCCGCTGGCAAACAGGGTGACCTGATGCCCCTGACGGACGAGTTCTTCCGTGAGATACGACACAACCCGTTCGGTGCCCCCATACAATTTGGGGGGAACACTTTCGTACAAAGGTGCTACTTGAGCGATCCTCATAATGCCTCCCCTCCATAGAGGCTGTGATTACATAGAATGCCTACCGGAACTTTGGCAGGACTTCCTGTTGATAAAAGCGGAAGAAACCTTCCTGGTCTGGCCCAACCTGATGAATGTAGACATGATCGTACCCGGCTTTGGCAAACGCCTGGATCTTCTCGATATGCTTGGCAGGATCAGGCCCACAGACTATGACATCAGCAATCTCGTCTTCACGTACCAGTTGCGTCGCCTGGGCAAAATGTGCTGGCGTGGGCAGTTCCTGGGACAGTTCACCACCTTTGAGACCAGCATTAGGCCAGTATGTATACGCTGTGTGGCGGGCACTGGCCTCGTCCTGCGCCCAGCAGACGGTTAGCTGCCCATAACGCGGTTTGCCATTGCCCCCAGCAGCCTCAAAATTCTCCACGATGTTCTCCTCGGGCGAGGTGCTGATTAAGCCATCGCCAAGGCGACCTGCTGCCTCAGCTGCCTTGGGTCCACTGGCAGCCACCAGGATGGGAGGCAACTCGTCTGGGAGGGTGTAGATACACGCATTTTCTACAGTGTAATAGCAGCCGCGATAGGTCTGGGTGCCGCCTTGCCACAGCAGGCGGATCACGTCTAGCGCTTCCTCGAGCATCGCGAGGCGCAGGTCATGCGGTGGCCAGTGATTGCCAAGAATGTGCTCATTCAGGTTTTCGCCTGTCCCTACACCGAAGAAAAATCGGCCTGGCATCATGGCCGCCGCGGTCGCCGCCGCCTGAGCCATAATCGCCGGGTGGATGCGTATGGTTGGACAGGTTACTCCGGTGCCGAGGCGCAGTCGCTGGGTTGCATGGGCAATAGCACCGATGACACTCCACACAAATGGACTTTCCCCCTGCTGATCAAGCCAGGGATGATAGTGATCTGAGATCAGGGCAAACGTAAAACCCACCTCTTCGGCCTGTTGGGCATACCGCACCAGGTCATTAGGGGTGTGCTCTTCACTAGAGAGGGCATAACCAAGTTGTATCATAAGATACTCATCTTTCATAAGTTGTTTGTATATTATCTCATTGCCGTTCTTCGAGACACGCAAAGTTTATGCCAACTATCCTGCTCTCCGCGCCCCCCTGTTCTGCGCGTCTACCCTTCTCTCACTGCGAGAGGAAGCGGTCTCATATTGAGAGAGGGCAGACTGCCTTGCTGCGCTGTACCTGCCAACACAGCATTGATAGGGGCCTGAAGGCTGCGGTCCTAGCAGCAAAATGGCATGACTTATGCTCTAGTCTTTCAACATAAGGAAAGCATCAACCTCTGCCTGGGGTTGCACACGGTATACATGAGAGGAGCCATCACCATGGCACAGTGTGAGACTTGCGGGAATGAATATGACAAAGCCTTTAAAGTAGTCCTGGCTGACGGGTCACATACCTTCGATAGCTTTGAGTGCGCCATTCAGGCGCTTGCTCCCACCTGCAGCCATTGTGGCTGCAGAATCCTCGGTCACGGCGTAGAGGCAGACGGGTCTATGTATTGTTGCGCACACTGCGCTAGCCAAGAGGGGGTAAGAAAGGTGCGAGATCGTGCCTGAGCTGTCGCGAGACGCTGACAGCTCAAGGCACCGGTAGCGCCACGGGATGCTTGGATGTCAGGGCTGCATCAACAAGATGCTCGGCGGTTGCCAGCGAACACCCTAATGCCTGGGCAATTTCCGTGGGCAGTTGGGAGTATACATAGGAACGGAGCTGACGTAAGCGGAGGTTCGCGAAGCTTTCGACCTGTTCGAGATCATGCAGGAAGCGTCGCACCTCCGCTAGACCCAGCGTCTGTCCTTGCCGCAAGCGCTGTTTACACCAGAGATAATGATTCTCACTCTGACCCCGCAGCGCTGGCTGTGAGGCCGCTTGCTGCAGCCGTTGCAGCACCTGCGGAACCTCCGAGGCCGGCAGCGCATGGCGTAGACCAAGGGCGGCGGCGTCTTCGACAGGTACCAGCACTTCACCCTTGTTTTTTTCCAACTCAATCTGATAGAAGCCCTGCTGTCGGCTCTCAGCGGTACGAGTCACGATATTTTTGATGCGTCCGCTGCCTTGCATGGCATAGACGACGGTATCACCAATGTGGAACGTGGCTTCGGTGCTGGTCATCTGTCTTCCTCCCCTCCTGTGCCGCTCTCCTCGAGCTGTCAAGGTCGTGAGAGGCGCCATGCCGCGGTGTTGGTAATGACAGGGCTTACGGCTGAGGTTTGCCTGCTAAGCCTTGAAGATAGGCTCGCCCGCGTTCATAGCCACAACGGTACGCTTCTGTATCATACACGTCAGCATCGCGGACCCGGACATATTCCAACGCCTCTGTGTATGGCTTGCCAGCTACTTCGGTGCGGAGAGCAGCTTCAAAGCCGCGCCGATACACGTCTTCATCCCTGGAGAAATCCCCACCTGTGGCTTGATAGGCTTCGGCTTCTGCATCACGCGTGCCCACCCACCATTGCGTACGCGCTGCATCCAGACTTTCTGCCCCGGCTTGTTCCAGCGTCGTGCGCGCTGCAGTAGCCTGATCGTCGTCTTCCACAAGAGCTATGATCACGGTCCGCCCACGCCTGAGCGCATCTTTATAGACATAGATCTCGTCCTTCGGTAAGCCGTTTGCCAGTGATTCTTCCAGCGCACCTCCTGCTACTGCTCCAGCCGCAGCTCCCCCTACTAGACCCAGGAGACTTAGAGCCGCAAGGCCTATGGCCGTGACGGTGCCAATGCCTGGCACCAAAGCGCTGAGCACTGTCGCAGTCATCATGCCGCTAGACGCGCCAATGGCTCCCCCAACAACACCTCCCAGTGCTGACCCCATGCCCGGCTGTTCCGTATCGCTCGTGGGCACCTGCTCAGGCTGCTCGGACGAGGGGCCAGGAACCAGGAAATGGATCTGATCTCGGGCAATGCCCAGGCTGCATAGCTGCTCAGCGGCATGCTCAGCCGCCACTCGAGAGGTAAAAATACCTACAACTGTTTGCATAGAATATCTCCTTTGTCTTGCTGTCAAGAGACCTACGTGGCGCACAGACGCTTACGGGCCGCGGTACCTTGCTTTATGCTGTGCTGGCCTATCATCCCTTTGCCGTAGCCGCATGTTACAGCAAGTTCCATACCAGGCAGAAAAGCTCTCCATCAACAGGTACGCCAAGACCAGAACTAGAGCATGACTCGGCTCGCTTCCCAGGCTTTACGCGCTGCGATAAGCACCGGATCCCATACTGGGGCGAAGGGTGGGGCATAGGCGAGATCAAGCTGCATCATATCGTCGGCCCGCATATTGTTCCACAGCGCCGTGGCAAAGACGTCAATACGCTTCCCGGCCCCTGGTCCCCCCACAATCTGGGCTCCCAAGAGGCGATCGTTGCAGCGATCTGTGAGGATCTTCACGCACATGCTCTCAGCTTCGGGCCAGTAGCCGGCAGTGGTGGTACTCTCTAAAGTGGCCACGTGGTACGCGAAACCCGCTGTGGTGGCCTCGGCTTCTGTGAGGCCAGTACGGGCGATCTCCAGGTCACAGACCTTCGTAATCGCTGTGCCAAGCACACCGGGGAAGGTGGCGTATTCCCCACCAATGTTGATACCTGCTACCCGCCCCTGTTTATTGGCAATCGTGCCCAGATGGATATTCACCGCCCGCTGTGAGACACGGTGAAACGCTTCCGCACAGTCCCCAGCAGCCCAGATACCTTCGACGCGGGTTTGCTGGCGCGGATTCACGGCCACCGCACCAGTCTCTCCCAGGGGAATGCCAGCCTCTTTGGCCAACTGCACCTCGGGACGCGTCCCAAGCCCGAGCACCACAACATCAGCCTCGAAGCACCTGCCGCCCGGGCAATCCACGCGAGCAATGTGCCCGTCTACACCTTCCAAGGAGTGGACCTCAATTTCGGTCAAGACTTCAATACCAATTGCCCGCATGCGCTCGGTGACCAGAGCCCCCATGTCGGCATCCAGGGTGCGCTCAAGCACCGCCGGTCCCTTGGTCAACACCCGCGTTTTCACGCCCCGCTGGTGCAAGGCCTCGGCTACCTCAAGACCAATGTACCCGCCTCCCACTACTACCGCATGCTGGGGCTTCTGCTCCACTAGACAACGTACTGCCAGCGCATCATCAAGGGTACGCATGACGTGCACCCCTGCTAAATCGCAGCCGGAGATGGGTGGGACGAACGCCGCAGCTCCAGTAGCATACATCAGCAGGTCATACCCGAGCGTAGTGTTTGTACCCGCTGCCAGATTACGCACCGTCACCTTCCCCGCCTTGGGATCAAGAGCCGTGACCTCGTGGCCTGTATGCACAGTAATGTCCATGGCTGCAAATTCTGCTGGTGTACGCGCCTGCAACTGGCCAATATCCGTGACATAGCCACCCACATAGTACGGCTCTCCGCAAGCGGAGTAGCTCACGTAGGAGGAACGTTCAAAGACGAGGATTTCCAGGTCGTCGGACGTGCGTCGCCGGCGCGCTTGACTTGCAGCGGACATACCTGCTGCATCCCCGCCAATAACGATCAGTCGTTCAGACATAGTGTCCTCACTCATGTTGCCTTGATGACGCCATATGGTGTCATCAATGTCTATGTCCCTATAGCAAAGAATCCGGACCCACACGCAGGATCCAGGCGTTTAGCCTACGCTGGTATAGAACAGCAATATACATGCCAGATCAATGCAGCTATGGCACAACAATTGCTCTTTATGTCCGTAGCTCTCGAGGCCTGGCTTTCCTATGTCAGGACAATCTGAAGGAATACACTAGGACGGAGGAAACCACATGAGCCATTTGGTCGTTTTAGGCTTTGATGACCTCTTTAAAGCGGACGAAGTGGTGCTTGCCTTGCGTAGGCTCCAGCAGCAACACCTGATTGATCTGGAAGATGCGGCTGTCGTGGTGCGGAACGCAGATGGCACTATAAACATCAAGCAAAGTCAGCCGCTGGTGACTCTTGGAGCAGCCAGCGGGGCCGTCGGTGGAAGCCTGTGGGGGATGCTGATAGGCCTCTTGTTTCTCAATCCACTGGTGGGCGCCGCTATTGGCGCTGGGGTTGGAGCGGGAGCCGGTGCCGTCTCAGGGGCGCTGACTGATATTGGCATTGACGATGATTTCATTAAAACTACCGCAGAGACATTACAGCCTGGCACTTCAGCGCTCTTTGTGCTCGTGCGCCAGGCGACCCCTGATCGCGTCATCGACGCCATGAAGCCTTACAACCCCAAGATTCTCCATACCTCCCTTCCAGCCAAGGATGAAACAGAGTTGCGCCAAGCCCTGGCGGCGAAACAGCTAGAGCAGGTAGGATAAAGAGCTTAGTCCAGGGTGAGGGGCTTTTGCCCACGGTCTGCAGATACCCTCACCCCCTGTCTTCTCCGGAGGAGACAGAGAACCCGACAGCCTTACCACTCAGCCCTTAGTAACGCCACTCATCAATCAGGTTGGCTGCGAGACCAGTCCAGCCGGTCTGGTGGGAAGCCCCCAGACCGTGGCCGTCATCGCCATGGAAGTACTCGTAGAACTGCAAGTAATCGCGCCAGTGCGGATCCTCCTGCCACAGACGCTGATTGCCGTAGACGGGACGTCGGCCGGAGGCATCCCGCGTAAAGATGCGAATCAGGCGATTGGCAAAGCCGCGGGCAATATCGTCCGGGGTCACCAAACCTTCCCCTGGGGCGGTACTGGGAATGGCAAATTGACTGCCGTAGGCCCGGCGTAATTTGCGCAGGGATTCGATCATCATAAAGGCCGTCGGAAACCAGATTGGACCACGCCAGTTGGAATTCCCGCCTTTGATTTTTTCCAGGGATTCCCCTGGACTGTAGCACACCACGTGCTCGCCGAACACGTAGGGATGCGCCTCGTGACATTTGGACAGACTGCGTAAGCCATACTCCGAGCGAAATTCTGCCGGGTCCCAGAGACGCTGTAACAGTTGTTGAATTTGTTCCAGCGTAATGATCGCGAGGACATGCACCGTGCCATCATCGTTCTGCACCGTACTGACACAGCGCTGCACCAGATCCTGCCGATGCTCCAGGAACCAGTGCACATTGCTGCGAAACTCGGGAAACGACTCCATCCAGCGTTCTTCCAGACGCTCAATGGCGTACAGGGGAATCAGGCCCACCAGCGAGCGCACACGGAATTTGTGGTAACTCCCATCGGGATAGCACAGGGTGTCGTAGAAGAACCCGTCACTCTCGCTCCACAGTTCGTAGCCAACACCCCCCATCTTTTTCATGGCCGCACCGACATACACGTAGTGCTGGAAAAATTTGGTAGCGAGCGCTTCATAGGCCGTATTTTCTCGCGCCAACTCCAGCGCAATGCGCATCAGGTTGAGGCAGAACATACCCATCCAGCCTGTGGCGTCCGACTGCTTCAGCGTCACGCCGTGCGGGAGTCTCTCACTGCGGTCGATCACCGTGATGTTGTCGAGACCGAGAAAACCGCCCTCGAAGACATTGTTGCCCTCACTATCGACCTTGTTCACCCACCAGGCAAAATTAATGAGTAGCTTGTGGAAACAGCGTTCGAGAAACAGGCGGTCCGCCTTGCCAGAGCGAATACGGTCCATGTTGTACACCCGCCATACAGCCCAGGCTTGCACGGGCGGATTCAGGTCGGAAAACTCCCATTCGTAGGCCGGAATTTGGCCACTGGGATGCTGGAATTGCTCAAATAGGAGAAGCCAGAGCTGCTCTTTGGCGAACTCCGCATCGACTAGGGCGAGGGCCACACAATGGAAGGCCAGATCCCAGGCGGCGAACCAGGGATACTCCCATTTGTCCGGCATAGACAGAACGCGCATCGAGTTGAGATGCTGCCAGCGGCTATTCCGGATAGAGCGCCGTGAATCCGGGGGCGGCCAGTTTGGGTTATCACCATCGAGCCAGGCCGGCACGTCAAACAAGTACATTTGCTTACTCCACAGCATGCCGGCTAAGGCCTGACGCTGCACGCACTTCTCGTCCTCCGTCGCCGTTGGCGGGTGCAGGGCGGTATAAAACTCATCGGCTTCGGCGTGGCGTGTCGCCACAATGCTATCCACCTCAGCCAGGGGACGCTCCAGCGGCGTATCCGTGAGACGCAGGCGTACCACCACTGAGCCTCCTGCGGGCACCTGCAGGTTGGCATGGTGGAAGCACGCTTTTGTCCCCACATGCTCAGGATTGACGCAGTCTTCGCCGTGAATGATGTGGCGATGGAAGGCGTCCTTCACCCAGCGACTCCGGCTCTGCGCGCCCTCCCCCCAGACCCGCGGTCCGTGCGTTTCATTGTCCGTAAACAGGGGGATAGCACTGGCCTCCGCATACAGGTAGCGCTTGCCAACGTGATAGGCAAAGGGCAGAGAAGGCGGCGGCTGGGCCGTACTGTCGTCGGCGAGGAAACTGATACAGCCGTCACTCTGTGGACCAGGCCTAATGCTGGGTTGTGGCAGCGGTTGTGGTCCCCAGGCCCAGGTGTTGCGAAACCACAGGTGCGGCAGGACATGGATTGGGGCAGGTTCAGGACTGCGATTGCACACTTCGATGCGTATGCAGATATCTTCCGGGCTCGCCTTGGCATACTCGACAAAGACGTCAAAATACCGCTGAGAATTGAAGATGCCCGTATCGAGCAGTTCATACTCCCCCTGATCATGGCGCCGCTTCCGACTCTCGTCAATGAGCTGTTGGTAGGGATAGGCTGCCTGGGGGTATTTATAGAGATACTTCATGTAGGAATGCGTTGGCGTCGAGTCGAGGTAGAAATAGTACTCCTTCACATCCTCACCATGATTGGTCTCCGCAGGGACCAGGCCAAACAACCGCTCTTTCAGAATAGGATCGTTGCCATTCCATAATGCCAGGGCAAACACGAGGATCTGGTAACGGTCACAGATACCGGCAAGCCCATCCTCACCCCAGCGGTACGCTTTGGAGCGGGCGAGGTCATGGGGGAAAAAATTCCAGGCGTCTCCATTGGCGCTATAATCCTCACGCACTGTTCCCCAGGAGCGCTCGGAGACGTAGGGGCCCCAGCGATACCAGGGGCGGACCGCGCCCGTAAAAGGTTCCCGGAGACGTTGGTGCTCTTTCGTCATCGTATTCTGCGTTGCAGCCATAATTGTGCCCCTGTGGTATAGTACATTTCTATAGCCTGGCACGGCAGATGCTATCATGGACAGACGGTCAAGCCAAATATTCCCTCACACCACCCCTGCCAGCGCGGATTTTCCAGTGCATGGTGGTGAGATTATACCCAGAGTGAGCGGGAGGTAGTGCCAAGTGTCCGCTGGACAGCGGCTGGTGCACACGGTAACATCTCGCCAGAGTATTCCTCGTGTATGCGTGGCCTTTTCTGCGATGAACATAAGACACGATTTCAGGTTTCTCTCCAGTGCTACAGGACTGGTGGCGCTGATCGTTCTGCTCGCCACTACCACCGTGCCAGTACAGGGTGGCGACGTCTTTCAGTGCCCAGATGGTAAGGGTGGGGTTGTGTGGCGTGACGTTCCGTGCTCTGTCACAGCACCGGACCAACAGCCGCCAGCTCAGACTCCACCTCCTGGTGAGCCAGCACGCCCCCGCGAGAAAGCCGTGCCGCCCCCGCCAAAGCGTGTCGCCCCGCCGGCACGCCAGACGTCCGAGCCGCGGTCGTCTACCTGTCTCTCCGTCCAGAGTGTCAAAGCGCACACGCAGCGTCATGATCAACTTGCGGTCGAACTCGCCTGGGAAGTGGCTGTACAGAATCGATGTAAGCAATCGATAAGTGCGGTACTGACCTTTACGATTTACGGCAGCAGAAATTTAGTGCTGGATGCGGAGAGCACGAGGATTCTGGTGTCTGCCGACGGAGTTGGCACCATCAACGGAATCATGCGGGTGAGCCGCGAGAAAATGCGGCGCATGAGCAGGTACGACGCCAAGCTATCGGTGCTGTGAGGCACGTGCGCTCGGAGGCGCCGCGCTGCTACCGCTGGGGCTGGACAGGCGACGCAGGATGAGGTAGGAAGGCCGCCAGGGGGCCGCGGGGTACTAGCCACGAGCGTGACGGCGGTCGTCTGGGACCCATCCACCGGGACGAAGGTCGCTTCCCCGCCGTTTTCCGTGAGCATATGCCCAGTATGTTGTCCATCTTCTTGCGTGCCTATCCGCAATAACCAGTTTGGCACCTTCTCTAGCAAAGGTGAGGACTGTGGCTCTCCCGATCTCCGAAGTCCCTCCAGTAGCGAACGCGACTTAATAAGTATAGGAGCGCTCAAATATTGGTGTCTTTTTTGTACGCCATGGTTTACAATAGAATGCTACGAGTGATAATTTGAGACCATACCATCAGGGATACTCTGGGAGGAGCACACCATTGCCACACAATCTGCTCGATGATCTTGGAAGGATGACGGCTGAGTTCGGTATTTTTAGTGCCTTTGCTGTGCTAGCCACGCTTATTTTCGCGGTGTTGTGGATCTTCTTGCCATTCGTCGTATGCGCTGTGCTTAGATCAACCTCCAGCTGTCGTCGGGAATTACGCGCACTGAATAGCAAGCTGGAGCAGATACTACGTACAAGCGTGGTCCCGGCGAAAGTCTCAACGGATTTATCCGACCCTGATACCACACACGTAACAACCACGAATGGCCAAGCCCCATGACAGGTTGGAGACGTGGCAGACTCACAGAACACACGGCCATCTTTTCGGGTAACCGTATGCCACTGGAGTGCGTCAGGGCTCCCATCGTGGATCCCGTGCGCGTTCCCGCTCCTGTCTCCACTGCTGCAATACCCGCTCTTGCTCGCGTTCTTGTGCACTCCGTTGTCTGCGATATGCGAGTTCTGCCTCATCCATCTTTATACTGAGGCCACAACCCTCGGCTGCTATGCCTCCAGCAACTCGTATCACAAATCGTCGCGACATAGACCATGGTGACACGCTAGCGTTGCCGACTTGCCTGGGCAATTCCACCGGCTATAATGTCCCCCGAAAACTGGTTAGGTGTGGTGCGTCTGGTAGTCCTGGATGACGCTGGCCCCAGCCCACTGAAGACACCGAGGACGGCAGACCAGGAGCATGCAGAGGAGACAAAGATGGCTCAGGTAACCTTTGGCCTGTTCGATTGGATCGATCGTGGCAAGGTGTCCTTGTATCAGCTCTACGAGGAGCGGCTACAGCTCCTGGAGGTAGCGGACGCTGCCGGCTTCCGCGGCTATCACCTCGCCGAGCACCACGCCACGCCCCTCGGGATGGCGCCCTCCCCAGCGCTGTTCCTTACGGCGGCAGCGCAGCGCACCAGGCGCATCCGGCTAGGGCCCCTTGTCTTCCTGCTGCCACTCTACCACCCCCTGCGACTGATCGAAGAAGTCTGTATGTTGGACCATCTCTCGGGCGGACGCCTGGATCTCGGCGTCGGACGCGGTGTCTCGCCCTATGAGCTGGGCTACTTCGGGGTCGATGCCGCGAAGTCGCGCGCCATCTTCAACGAGGTCCTGGCTGTCCTCGTTGCCGGGCTGACGCAGGCGCGGTTAACCTTCGAGGGCGAGCACTACCAGTATCACGATGTCCCCATGGAGTTGCACCCCCTGCAGCAGCCATACCCGCCGCTATGGTATCCTACGCAGAACCCGGAGAGCGTCATGTATGCGGCCAGGCACGGCTATCATTTCGTCAGCCTCGGCCCGGCTGCCGGTGTGCGCCAGCTGGTAGATGTATACTGGCAGACCTGGGAGGCGCATCGTCATGCGCCTGATCGGCTCAATGGCCACGTGGCCGAGCCCCAGGTGGGGGTCGTCCGCCAGGTATTCGTAGCCGACACCGATGCCCAGGCGGTGGTAGCCACGTGTGCCGCTCACGGGGACTGGTATCGCTCGATCACCAAGCTGTGGCACGACCACAACGACCATATGCCCGATAGCCTTTTCTCCTGGGAGACGTCCACCCAGGCCGAGACCATCCTCTTCGGCTCGCCAGGGCGCGTGCGTGAGCAGATGGCGCAGTTGCTGGAGGTGAGCGGCTGCAACTACGTCATCTGCGCGTTTGCCTGGGGCACCTTGCCGCACGAGCAGACACTGCACTCGCTCCGCCTGTTTACAGACGAAGTGATGCCGGCCTTCGCTGGCAGCGTTGCGCCGCTGGCATAGGGCCGCGCCAGACTGCCTGTGCATGGCCCATTGCACCAGAGGGACATCGCAATATGACCGCGGCTTTACAGCATATCAAAGTAGTCGACCTGACCCGAACCCTGGCTGGCCCCTTCTGCACCATGATGCTGGGGGACATGGGCGCTGACGTCATCAAGATCGAGGAGCCAGAACGGGGGGATGAGACCCGTTCCTGGACGCCCTTCTGGCACGGGGAGAGCACTCAGTTTCTGTCCTTTAACCGCAACAAGCGTAGTCTGAGCCTGAATCTGAAAGCACCGGAGGCGGTCGACATCGTGCTGGCCCTCGCCCGGGACGCCGACGTCATGATCGAGAGCTTTCGGGCCGGCGCTCTGGAGCGCATGGGCCTGGGGTATGAGGCAGTCCGTGCCATTAACCCGGACATTATCTATTGCTCCATCTCCGGCTATGGGCGCACTGGCCCCCTCGCGGACAAGCCGGGCTATGACCTGCTTATTCAGGGCTACAGCGGCCTGATGAGTCTAACGGGCGAGCCGGATGGCCTGCCCCTGCGCGTCGGGTTCTCCCTGGTGGACCTGTTTACCGGCATGATGGCCTACGGCGCCATTGTCACTGCCCTGTACCATCGCGACCAGACGGGCCAGGGGCAGTGGCTCGAAGCGTCCTTGCTGGATGGCCAGGTGGCCACCATGAGCTATCACGCCACCGGCTACTTCGCCACCGGGGTGGAGCCACACCGTATGGGGTCCGGCCATCCCAGTCTGGTGCCGTACCAGACCTTTCCCGCTGCCGATGGCTTCTTCATCGTGGGTTGCGCCAACCAGGGGCTGTGGGAGCGCCTCTGTCAGGCCATCGGACGGACCGACCTGCTGCAGGACCCGCGCTTCAAGACCAACGACGATCGAGTGGCGCATCGGGCCGAGTGCGTCGCGACCCTCAGCGATATGTTTCGCACCAGGCCCATGGCCGACTGGGTGGGCATGATCTCCCAGGCCGGCGTGCCCTGCGGTCCCATCAACCGGGTGTCTGACGTGGTCAACGACCCCCAGGTGCTCGCCCGGGACATGATCGCCGCGGTGCCCCACCCCATGGTACCCGAGCTGCGTATGCCCAACTCGCCCCTCAAACTGACGGGAACCCCACCGAGCATCCGACGTCCGCCGCCCCTCCTGGGCCAGCACAACCAGGAAGTCCTAACAGAATCGGGCTACAGCCCTCAGCAGATTGCCGAACTCAAGCAGAAGGGTGTGCTGGGGCCGCAGTGAGAGCCTCAATCGTGTTACAGGTCATTGCTCATGAGTGAAGGAGGTTGACGATGAAATTCGGGATTTTCCTCTTGTTACAATCGCCAGATATGCGTCCGTCCCAGGAGACCTATGACCATGCCCTGGAGCAAGGGGTCCTGGCCGACCAGCTCGGCTTTGACTACATTGTCGCGGCGGAGCACCATTTCTCCAGCTACGGCTTCCTCCCTTGCCCCTTGCTGCTGATCCCCACCCTCGCCGAGCGCACCAAGCAGATCCGCTTCAGTACCGCCGTGGTGGTGCTGCCCTTGCGCAATCCCATCCAGTTAGCCGAAGAAATCGCCATGCTGGACATCGTCACCAGGGGGCGCGTGGAGGTGGGCTTCGGCACCGGCTATCAGCAATACGAATTCCAGCGTTTTGGGGTGAATCTGGCGGAGAATCGGGCCATGTTCGAGGAAGCCCTCGAACTCCTCACGAAACTGCTGAGCACGGAAAACGTCAGCCACCAGGGCCGCTACTGGACCCTGCCAGAGACCACCACCCTGCCGCGTCCCATCACCAAGCCGCATCCCCAGTTCTGGCGAGCCACGTCCAGTGTGCCGACGATGGCCTGGTCTCTTGAGCGTGGCATTAAAGTCATCACCGGGGGCACCTCCAGCAGCATGGAGCGGGTCATCAACAACTGGTATCTATTCCAGGACGCTGTCGAGGCGGCCGGGGTGAGCTGGCCCCAGGAGTTCATTATCAACCGGGGCGTGTACGTCTCCGACAGCGAGGCCGACGCCAAGAGCATGCTCCCCCATGCCATCTGGCATACGCGCACGGCGCGCGGCCTGTCCTCTAACTCCTTGCCGGTCAATGCTGGCCGCGCCATGACCGAGCTGACCGCCCAGGTGACCCAGGAAGACGACCCGGACTTTCTCTACAAGGACTGGTTCTTCGGCACTCCGGAAATTGTCGCGGAGAAGATCTTCCGCATGACCCAGTATGTCGGCGTCACCTACTTGAACTGTACCTTCAATTTGGGCCAGATCCCGCATGAGAAGATCATGCGGTCTATGGAGCTATTTGCCACGAAGGTTATGCCGCACTTCCGTGCCTATATGCCCGACCAGGCGAAATACCCGCGCAAGGACAATGCTCCCGATCCCAAAGGGTACTTCGCGTGGGAGGAGGGGATGCCGCTGACTTTTGCGTGAGCACGGGTGGCGACGCGTGCCTCTGTTCCCATTACTGGGATAAGATGATTGCGGTATAAGGGCCGATGCCAACGTTCCCGTGGCAAGGCATGTCATGCACCTGAAGCGGACACAGACCTACCTGAGTCAGGAGTCCGGCATGATGCAATAAGGTCTGCAAGGTCGCCAATGTGTATCCTCGTGACCTCTGGCCGTCGTCGTTTTTCACCACCCCACTGCACTCGTAGGTCCCCGTCTCTAGGGGCACCTCCACGTGTGTGGTGTCCACAATGTGGATGCGTCGGCCTGGGCCAACGCGGGCATACGCCAACAGCGATGGCCCGACGTCGGCGTTGTACCACGCTATCAGCGCAGCGGCCACCCGCTGCGCACGCGCCTCAGCCTCAGCTGCATCGACAGCCCCGGTGACTGCCCACCGCGAAGCCGATGGCGTACCTTCACCGAGCAGCTTGGCTCACAGGGCGGCAAGCGCAGAGGCACGATGGGGGCAACGTGGTTTTCCAGCTTGACCAAGAGTTTGCGCAGGATATCTCCACTGATGAGCTTGTCATCCGAGGTGCCACGGCGCGATAAGCCTTGCGCAGGTTACAACACTTCCACACTCTAGCCCCAAGCTCCCAATACCGAGGCCGAACGAAGCACATAGACGCTTTTACGCATCGAATACAGTCCGGCAAAACGCGCTGCCAGGTGCGAGGCCAAGATCACTTCCATGCTGATCTCTGGGGCACAACGTGGATTGGGAAAAGTGCCAGCCCACTTCGACAGCAGCCCACTTTGGATGGCAAACAAGAGAAACTCATTGATCAACTCTTCGCTCGCTGTCTCGATGTGGACGATCTCTCCCAACTCGATGGCCAGGCATACAGCCTCGCCATTGCGGGCCCATAGTTTGACGGTATCCATGGTGCACCTCCTCTTGAGACCAAGGATGCCATGCTGAGATGTTTGTCAACCTTTCCGCAACGGAGTTCCTGCAATTTTCCTGCAAACTTCCTTGAATTTTCCTGCTATACTGGCCCACATGCCCCCTGAGCAATGCACTCCTCTGGGATAGCCAGCCAGACGGGCGCACCGGCGGAGGAGAGAGCACGTGGGTCAACCGACAACGGCTGCTGGTGCCGCTGGGGGACTTGCCATGTTGTATGTCTTTGGCGACTGCGTCCTCGATACGCAGCTCTACGTCCTGCACCGAGGCGGGCAGCCCGTGCGGCTGCGCCCCAAGGCGTTCCAAATGCTCGTCTATCTGCTCGCCCAACGCGAGCGGGTGGTCACCAAGCAGGAGCTGAGTGAGCAGGTCTGGCCCAGGCAATTCATTAGCGATGCGACCCTAGAGAGCACCATTGCCGCGGTGCGGCGGGCCCTGGGCGACAGCAGGCCGGGGCAGCGCTATCTCCTCACGCTGCGGGGCTATGGGTATCGCTTCATCGCGCCGGTGGAGGAGCGGCTTGGTGTGTTGCCCAATGCAGCGGGTCAGTCGGGTCTCCCAGGCATGGACGCTTCCACGGCGTTGGCACGCGATGACTGGCAGACGGCGGTAGTCGTCACCTCACCGGCACACGTGGAGGAGCAGGCAGCCGATACGTTGCTGACGTCCTCGGAGACGCCCCCGCTGCCCCTTGAGCACCTCTCAGACGCCGGGGAGCGCAAGCTGGTGACCGTGCTGTGCTGTGCTCTGCACCCCACGCCAGGGCTGCGGGCACAGGGGAATCTCGATACCCTGCACCAACAATTACATGTGCTGTATGACTTGGTCGAGCATGAGGCGCGGCGGTATGGCGGGACCGTGCAGCCTGTGGTGGGCGAGCGGGTACTGGTCGTCTTTGGCCTTCCGGTGGCGCAGGAGGATCACGCCCAGCGCGCGGTTTTGGCGGCTCTTGATCTCCAGCAACGGCTCCAACAGGCGCCTGCCGCGGGCGGGGGAGCCCCCACGCCACAGCCGTCGGTCCGCATAAGTGTCCACACGGGGCCAGTGGCGGCGGGTGGCCTGAGCCGTGATGCGGCAGCAGCCATAGGAGTAGTCGGAGAGACTGTGACGCACGCAGTAGCCATCCAAACCGCTGCCACCCCGGGTGTAATCCTGTGCAGCGAAGCAACGGCCAGGCTCGTACAGGAGGTGGTGCGCCTCACGGCCACAACACCGACGGTGTGGCCAGGCCTGGAAACCCCCCTATATCAGATTCTCAGCCGTCGCTCGCAGCACACGCCGCCTGGGTGGCGTGCCGGGCGGCTCCTTAGCCCCTTTGTTGGCCGCCAGCGGGAGCTGATGACTTTGCAGGCCGTACTGGCGCAGGCGGAGACCGGGCAAGGGCAGGTAGTGGGGATTGTCGGGGAACCTGGTCTAGGCAAGTCGCGCCTGCTCTCGGAGTTTTGCCACAGTCTGCAGGGGAGACAGCTCACATATCTGGCGACCAGTTGCCTGTCCTATACTCAGGCTATCCCCTATCTGCCCATGCGTAGGCTCCTGCGGTACCATTGCGGTATCACCCAGGATGACCCGCCAGCGACCATTATCGCCAAGGTGCACCAGGGCCTCGAAGCAGTAGGGGTCGCTCCCGACGAGGCGGCACCCTATCTGCTCCGGCTCCTGGAGATGCCTGTGGAGCCGGAATTGACTGCCACGCGCAGTCCGCAGGCCATCAAGAGCCGCACGATCGCAGTGCTCGTACAACTGGCTCTCTCTGGTGCACGTCGGCGGCCGTTGGTGCTGGAGGTGGAAAACCTGCACTGGATCGATCCCAGCTCAGAAGAGGTCCTCACGGCACTGGTGGAGCGGCTAGCGGGTACCACAATCCTGCTGGTGGTGACCTACCGTCCAGGGTACCGCCTGCTCTGGTTGGGCAAGTCCTATGTTACCCAGGTGGCCCTGTCGCCGCTGGCTCTTGCCGACAGCCAACAGGTGGTGCAGGCCAATCTGCGCACCACCCAGGTCGCAGCCACCCTGGTGCAGACGATCCTAGCGAAAGCCCAGGGCAATCCGTTCTTTCTGGAGGAGTTGGCCCGCGCCGTGGTGGAAGAGAACGCCGGCCAGGAGCCTATTGCCATGGTCCCGGAGACCGTCCAGGGGGTGTTAGCCGCCCGCATCGATCGGTTGCCGCCCCCGGCCAAGCGCCTGTTGCAGGTGGCAGCGGTCATTGGTAAGAATGTCCCTCTCCCCCTGTTGCAGGCGGTGGCCAGCTTGCCCGAGGAAGCACTTCACCAACAGCTTACCCGGCTCCAGGCAGGGGAATTCCTCTATGAGATCCTCCTGGAGAGCGCACCGGCCTACACCTTCAAGCACACCTTGACCCAAGAGGTAGCCTACAGCAGCCTGCTGCAAGAGCGGCGACGTGTCCTGCATGCCCGTATCTTGGAGGCTATTGAAGACCTCTATCCCAACTGGCTCACTGAGCAAGTCGAACGGCTGGCATACCACGCCCTGCGGGGAGCGGTGTGGGAGAAGGCCCTGGCATACTGCCGGCAGGTGGGAGAGAAGGCCCTGGCGCGGTCGGCCTATCGTGAGGCCGTGGGATACTTCGAGCAGGCACTCAGCGTGCTCCCGCATCTGCCGGAGACACGCGACACGCGTGAGCAAGCGATCGATCTCCGGGTCGCCCTGCGCTCAGCGCTCTTTCAGCTTGGAGAATTCGAGCGGATCTTTACCCTCCTGCGTGAAGCCGAAACGCTCGCCACGACTCTAGGCGATCAAAGGCGGCTCGCGCAAGTCTCTGCCTTTCTGTCCGCCAATTTGGATATGCGGGGCGACTTGGACCGCGCCCTCGAAACCAGTCAGCGGGCTGTCACCATCGCCACGGCCCTCGGGGATGTGCGCCTGCAGGTCTCAGCAAATTTTCACCTGGGCGTGGCCTACTACAGCCTGGGCGACTACCGTCGAGCGATTGTCTGCCTCAGGCGAAACGTCGAAGTCCTCGAAGGCGAGCTGCCCCGAGGACACATGGGCGGGCCCGGCGTTCGCTCTGTCGCCTCTCGAACCTGGTTGGTCTGGTCCCTGGCTGAACTCGGAGCATTTGCCGAGGGGATTATGCGCGGAGAAGAAGGGGTACAGATTGCTGAGGCGGGGGACGAACCACTGCACCTGATTAACGCCGATGCGGGTCTTGGCATCCTGTACCTCTGCAAGGGGGACCTGCACAGGGCCATCCCTATGCTCGAACGTGGCCTTGAACGCTGCCAGCGCTGGCCCCTGCCGCTCTTTCTCCCCTTAGTCGCCGCAGCCCTGGGGTCTGCCTATGCCCTGTGCGGGCACTTCGCCGAGGCCCTGCGGTTATTGGAACAGACGGTGGAGCAGGCTACTGCCAGCAACCGGATAGCCCGTCTGCCGGGGTGGATGGCCCAGTGGGGTGAGGCCTGTCTGCTGGCCGGTCGCATCAATGAAGCGGCCCAACTCGCCGGGCGTGCCCTCGAACTCGCCTGTACGCACAACGGGCGGGGACGTCAGGCATGGATCCTGCGGCTCCTCGGTGACATCGCCGCGCACCGCCTCCTCCCAGACATTACGCCAGCCGTAGCGTACTATCGGCAGGCCCTCGCCCTGGCCGAGGAACTCGGCATGCGCCCGCTCCAGGCACACTGCCATCTGGGTCTCGGCGCCTTGTATGCCAAGGTCGGCCTCTCGGAGCCAGCCCGTGCTGCACTTTCTACGGCCATCGAGCTGTACCGTATCATGGATATGACATTCTGGCTGCCACAGGCAGAGGCTGCCATGGCGTCACTGCGAGGCGGGATGGGTGAATGAAGGGCTATTCCCCATGCCCGCGTGGGGCACTGCTGCTGCCCATGCCCTATCTCTTGGCGCGTGGGTGGTAGATAGCGCTCCATCCGCCCTGGCCTCAGCCGCGGGGTACGCCGGTCAAATGGCGGTAAAAATCTTGACTCTTACCTGCCTTCCATGAGTTCTCCAGGAGTTAGGTGTGGCATTTACCCGGCTCTGCTGGGCAACTGGGCCACCGCCGTCCCACGGGCGGACAAGTCACCGTCCTGGTTTTCTGCCACCAGCGCGAACTCGACCTATTTCTTCCCATCGTCGCTGGCATATTGGCCGGTGATGGCGCCGTGCTTGATGGTCCCGAATAGACTCACATAGAATGCCTTACCGGGATCGAGCACGATGGTCACGCGATTGCCTTTGGCGATGCCAATGGTTGGAAGCCAGTTGGCGAAGCGGCCGGAGAGCTCAGCGAGGACAGCATAGTCGTAGTGCTCACTGTGTCCATCGGCAAACTTCACGCTGATCGCTGTGCCCTGGTCCCGATGGCGGTCGATACACTCATGGGCGAGATTCATGCAGTCGCGGTCACCGTCAAATAGGGCCCAGAGGCCGTCCCACGAAAAGCTGTGCATCACATCGTCGTTGGTAGTGATCTCAGTAAGTTTCGGCATATGAGGTGCTCCTATGACGTCCCGCGTTACCGTCGATGGCTAAGCACTACAATACGATGCTACGCATTCTACCACACCCGATGCCCCCAACCCTTGCACTCCCTAGAGGTGTATGGTATACAAAAACGGCAGGAGAAACCTCGAGCAGGGGACGCATCGGGCACCATCAGGGGCAGAGAGTACAACGCCTTTGACCAGGACCACGACTGGTATAGCACTACACTCTTTGCCATCATGCTGCTGTGTCTCACCATGCCTGTGTGCTTGTCATTGTCTTATATGTCTCCTCTCTCCACGGCACACCGGGCTGTCCCATATCGTCGATGCGGCTCCCCCGACAACAAGTTCGCTTCCAGGAGGGTTTGCGCTATGGCGCAGCAGACAGCGTTAGCGGACGTGAGAGTACTCGATCTGACCCAGTTCGAAGCTGGGACATCATGCACCGAGGCGCTTGCCTGGCTGGGCGCCGACGTCATCAAAGTAGAAAATCCCAAAGGCGGTGACCAGGGACGTGGGGCTTCCACCGATCAGGCGGGTGTGGACTCGCACTACTTCATGCTGCTCAACGCCAACAAGCGCAGCATCACCCTGAATCTCAACAGCCCACGCGGCCGCGAAATCTTTACAGAGATGCTCAAGAAAGCCGACGTCATGATCGAGAATTTTGCCCCCGGCGCTATTGAACGGCTGGGCTTCGGCTACGACGTCGTCAGGGAGATCAATCCCCGTATCATTTACGCGCAGATCAAGGGTTTTGGGGAGGGGCCCTACGCCAACTACGTGAGCTTTGACATGATTGCGCAGTCCGTGGGCGGGGCCCTGAGCCTTACCGGGACAACGGAGACGGAACCGCTCAAGCCCGGCCCCACGATCGGCGACACGGGCACGGGGCTGCACTGCGCCATTGGCATCCTGGCCGCCCTGCACCAGCGCGAGCGCACTGGCTATGGCCAGCAGATCAAGGTGGCCATGCAAGATGCCGTCATCAACTTCAGCCGCATTGCCTTCGCGCGCCAGGCGGCCAGCGGCCAGGCGGCCGTGCGCTCGGGCAACCGCAGTGCGCTGGGCACGACGGCGCCCAGCGGCCTCTACAAGTGCAAGGGTGGGGGCCTCAACGACTACTGTTTCATCTATACCAGCCGCGCTGGCAACCGACACTGGGACCGGCTGCTGAAGGCCATTGGCCGTGAAGACCTGATCGGCGATGAGCGCTTCAACTCTCCAGAGAAGCGCTGGGCTAATCACGACGAAGTGGACCGTATCCTGAACGAGTTTACCCAGAGCCGCACGAAGCAAGAGGTCATGCAGATTTTGGGCGACGCTGGTGTCCCGGCTGGGGCGGTCTACGATACCATGGAGATTACGCAGGATCCCGCCATCCAGCAGCGTGAGATGGTCGTCACGGTCGACCATCCCAAGCGTGGCAAGTTCACCCTGCCCGGGTGGCCGGTGAAGATGTCCGAATCGCACGTCAAGGTGGACCGCTCACCGCTGCTCGGCGAGCACAACGCTGAGGTCTATGCCGAGTGGCTGGGCTTGACCACTCGCGACCTGGAGGATCTCAAGGCCCAACAAGTAATCTGAAGCGCGCTGAGCACAGGAGGACGTCATGGCGGCCGTGCAGCCTTTCACTATCAACGTGCCGGACGAGGTGCTGGCGGACCTGCGCGAACGCCTCGCCCGCACCCGCTGGCCCGGTGAAATCCCGGGTGCGGCGTGGGATTATGGCGCGAATCTGGCCTATGTCAAGGCACTGGTCGATTACTGGCGCACGCAGTTTGATTGGCGAGCCCAGGAGGCGGCGCTGAATCATTTCACGCACTTTCGCACCACCCTTGATGGCATGGGGATTCACTTCATCCACGAGCGCGGCAGGGGGCCCAACCCGCTGCCCCTCATCCTCACCCACGGCTGGCCCAGCACCGTCTTTGAGATGTCGAAAATCATCCCGCTGCTGACCGATCCGGCCAGCCATGGTGGCAACCCCGCGGATGCCTTCGACGTGGTAGCCCCTTCCATGCCGGGGTATGGTTTCTCGGACCATACGAGCAGGCGCGGCATGAACGTCGCCCGCATCGCGGACCTCTGGGCGCAGCTCATGACCGATGTGTTAGGCTACCGGCGCTACGGTGCCCAGGGTGGCGACTGGGGCGCAGGGGTGACGGCCCGCCTGGGTTTTGCCTACCCTGGTCAGGTCATCGGGATACACACGACCTCTGTATCCGGCGCGCCCACCGGCTGGCAGGCAGGTATGCGTGAACTGTCCATGGCCGAGCGCGCGCTCCTGGAAGCGCGGGCGCATTGGCAACTGGAAGAGGGTGGATATGCCCATATCCAGGGCACCAAACCCCAGACCCTGGCCTACGGACTGAACGATTCCCCAGTGGGGTTGGCCGCCTGGATTGTCGAAAAGTGGCGTACCTGGAGTGACTGTAGTGGGGAGGTGGAACGTCGCTTCACCAAGGACGAGCTGCTCACCACTATTACCATCTACTGGGTCACCCAGACCATCAACTCATCTACCCGGTTATACTACGAGAACCAGCACAACCCCTGGCTTCTCCAGCCCGGGCAGCGCATCGATGTGCCCTGTGCTGTGGCCCGCTTTCCGCACGAGATCAGCCAACCACCGCGGGAGTGGGCCGAACGCTTCTACAACCTCAAGCAGTGGACGATGATGCCCCGGGGCGGCCATTTTGCGGCGTTTGAGGAGCCAGAGTTGCTAGCCCAGGACATCCGCGGCTTCTTTCGCCCGCTCCGCGGCTAGGGTTCCATCACCAGGCATATGCTGGATGACGTCCGTAATTGACTGCCGTCAGCACTCACGGTTTGCACAAACAAGCGCATCTCCTCATAGGGCGCCGCAACGGAGAGCTGCATATTCGCGCTGTCACGCAGCGAAGACCTCATCAAGGGTGGCGGCAGTCAAGACCCGCTCACTCCAGTGTAAGAGTGTCTCTGGGTCTGCTGCATGGACGCACTCCTCAGCCCCTCCGCTGGCGGCCATCCCTCTTGCTGACCGCACGGCGTCCCCTCCGTGCAGCCGCTTGCCATCCTGCGTGTATCTTGCCACACTCCTTTCCCTGTCACGCGCTCTCATCCTCCAAGGAGATACCCTATGGTCGACATGGCACGGCTCAACACCTTGAAGTCGCAACTTCTACAGGCTACGGATTTCATGCCGGTGTTTGACTACTTTATGACGCATTTTGGCGAAAATTTGCAGTTCATGGCCATGGGGCAGCGCACGCAGCATGCCGTGATCGAAGCCGCGGTGGCCCAGACGTTTCAACGCCTGTATGGGAAACCGCTCCCGGCGGGGCAACTCCTCCTGACCCTGCTGCCCAAGCAACGCTTCGTGCATGGGGGCGGCTTTTACGAAGAAAAATTGGTCAATGTATTGTATTTTGATGACCTGCAAATGGGGCTGCTAGCCGTCGCCACGCCCTTTGGCTCCAGTGACATCAAGCTGGCCCGCTTTACCGGGATTGCCATCTCGCCTACGGAGAGCCCCTGAGGCGTGCGTCGGGTGTCCTGCAGGTCACCCCCCTTCTTTTGACCATCTATGAGAATGTCTGCTAGCCTATGAGATATTATGAGAAAGCGTGTGAACTCTTGTCCTACTGATGGAGCCTTTATGCCGACCTCGGATCTTGCCGACGAACTGCTCACCATTGCCGAAGCTGCCAAGCTGCTCAAAGTGAGCACAGCTACCCTGCATCGGTGGCTCAAAGACAGGCGGCTGCGGGCCTATCATGTCGGCCCTCGAGCAGTGCGGGTGCACCGTGCCGACCTTGCTAAGCTGCTCGTACCAACCGCGGTCGCCGAAGACGCAGAGCACAGCCAGGCATTGACTGTCTCCACAGATCTTCGGGTGCCTCCACTGACGGAGGCCGAAGCCGAAGCAGCGTTTATTGCCCTCACGGAGGCCGAAGCTCTCACGGCCGCCATACAGCACCAGCACGGGAAACCCTTGTCTGCTTCCTGGCCCTTGATCCGTCAAGCCCGCGAGGCACACTCCACGCGCCTATGACACCCTCCTCAGTGGTGGTCGATGCCAGTGTTGCCGTCAAATGGGTGCTGCCCGAAGAGCGGACAGACCGCGCTCAGGCGCTCATGGCCGCAAGCATCCAAGCACGCCAGCGCCTTGTTGGCACCCCACATCTTTTTATCGAAGTTGTTAACGCCATCTATCAGCGCCGCCGCCGGGGCGCACCTCAAGAGCGCCTCAGCGAAACAGAGGCCGACCAAGCCTTAGCACGTTTTCTTGCCTTCCCCTTGGCACTGCTCGGTCGCACACCGCTCTATGAGCAGGCCTGCGCGTTTGCCCGCACCCACGGACTCTCCAATGTCTACGACAGTGCTTACGTCGTACTTGCCCAGCTCCTGAATACCACCTATAGACCGCAGACGAAACCTTGCTCAATGCCCTGGGCACAGCAGCCCCCTGGGTGCGCTTTATTGGTGCGCATCCCCTCCCGTTAGGGACCGGATAGCTCTTCCAGGGTGCACTGAACCAGTCCAGCACCAGCCAAAGCCTGCAGCGCCGCAGGTGAGGGGTGACTGCTGGCGGAGGCGTGCGGCCGGAGTGGCGACCTGCAACCTGCCAGATGGCCGTGCCAGCAGATTTGCATTTCTCCGTGTACCACTTTACTATGGCCGTACTGTGAGTCATACGGTCAGACACCGTACCGTGAACGGGACCGAGACAAAAGGGAGAGGCAGGCATGCGGGTATATAGCATACTCACCCTGGTGATGGCCTTGCTGCAACGCGAGAGGCGGGTGAGCTACTGGGCGCTCAAGCAAGAATTTGGCCTCGACGATGCGTTCATCGAGGGGCTGAAGCAGGAACTCATCGTCGCCAAGCGCGTGGCCATTGACGAGGGCGGGCAAGTGCTCGTCTGGGCTGGTGAGGTAGCGCTGCCGGCGACGCAGGCTGTGGTCCAATCCACGCCCGTCGAGGCTGCCATAACGCTTCCACCTCCTGCCCAGACCCTCACACCCCACGCTACCCCGACTGCAACGCCAGCCGACGCTCCGGCCAGCAGCCCCGCCCCGTTACGCCCCGCTCCTGAGGCCGAACGCCGCCAGGTCACGGTGCTGTTCTGCGACCTGGTCGACTCGATGAAGCTGTCCCAGCACCTCGATGCCGAAGACTACCGCGCCGTGGTGCGTGCCTACCAGCAGGCGGCGGTGACGGCGATGCAGCCCTGGGACGGCTATGTGGCGCAATACCTCGGCGATGGCCTTATGGTCTACTTTGGCTGGCCGACCGCCCACGAAGATGCCGCGGTGCGTGCCGTGCATGCCAGCCTGGCGCTCCTCGCGGCCCTAAAACCCTTAAACGATACCCAGCTTGAGCCGCGCTACGGCGTGCGGGTGCAGGTGCGCCTCGGGTTGCATACCGGCATGGCGGTGATTGGGGAAATGGGCGGCGGCGACCGGTACGAACAGCTCGCCATGGGGATACGCCGAATATTGCCGCGCGCCTGCAGGGACTGGCCGACCCCAATACGGTAGCGCTCAGTGCCGTCACGGCGCGGCTGGTGCAGCGGCGGTTTGCCCTGGAGCCCCTGGGGACCCACGAACTCAAAGGGGTGACTGAGCCCATGCAGGTGTTCCAGGAAGCAACAATAGCCGACGCGGTAAGGATCGCCTTAATCCGCTCGATGTCCAGCTCAGGACGCACTTTTCAGCACTTCCTGGAGGGCCCGTTGCCAGGCTTCCAACATTACAGTGGCCCCCTTCCACTCCATCCACTCTTTCTCCTCCTCCATAGAGGCCCGTCCTTCTATGAGGCGGCTGTGCTCTTCCAGGCTGTGGCAATATTTCCAGTGGAGAACCTTTCCTGGAAATTACCTAAGGTCTTCACACATCACGTACGCTCTGGACCTGCTCAGCCTGAGGCAGTAGTGCGACTTCATCCTCGCGCAGCGCAGCGGGTCTTCTTCTGAAGCGCGTGCGGGGGCCGCCCTGGGCATCAATCCACAGCGAGAACACTGTTGGCACCAAGACCAGCGTAAACAGCGTGGAGAGCAGCATGCCACCGAGCTGCACCGCGCCCATGCCGCGGTAGAGCTCGGAGCCTGCACCACTGGAAAGGACTAGGGGCAGGAAGCCGAGAATGCTACTGGCAGTCATGAAAATAGGCCGCAGGCGGTTGCGGGCGCTCTCGATGATAGCGTCGTGCGGCGACATGCCTTCTGCCATATGGTTCAGGGCCTGCTCTACCAGGAGGATGGCGGCATTGACCACAATCCCAGCCATAATGATGAAGCCTAGCATGGCCAGCACGTCCAGCTTCACGGTGGGCTCAATGGCATGGAGCAGTCTGAGGCCCAGCACCCCTCCCACCATGGCCGGTGGGATGCTGAAGAGAATAATGAAAGGGTAGGTAAAGGATTCGTACAGGGAACACATCAGCAAGTAGGTGATCAGAATGGCCAGGAAAAAAGACCATTTCAGTGAATCCCAGGTGCGATCGAGGTCCGTCGCCTGGCCACTGACGTTGACGCTATACCCCAGGGGGAGCTCTCGACGCAGGGGATGGATCACCTGGGCGTTCACGGCATCGATCGCCGTCTGGAGCGCAACGTCGTCCTTGAGATTCACCGTGAGTTTGATCGAGCGATCGCGGTCCAGGTGTTCGATTTTTGTCGGGCCCTCAGCGGCACGAATCGCCGCCATGTCGGCCAGGCGGATCGGCGCACCCCTGGGGGGATAGAGCACCACGTTGTCCAGTGCTTGCGTGCGCGCCGTCCCACGGACACCGCCGATGAGGGTCAAGTCGCGTTCCTTGCCACGCTCGCGGAAGGTGCCAGCCTTAGTGCCAGCGATGAGTGTCTCCACCAGATAGCCCACGTCACTCACCGAGAAGCCCAGCTCTGCCGCTTTGTCACGATCCACGTGCACCTGGAGTTCGGGGTTGCCCCACTCAAAGCTCGAGCGCACAAAGTTGACGCCAGGCAAGGGGCGCGTCTGGCGCTCGATGGTGGCGGCAAGCTGCTGCACCGTGTCCAGGTCGTCTCCCTTCACATCGATTTCGATATTGGTGCCACCGAGGAGCTGTCCGAAGCGTCGGAACAGCGGTTGCTGGGTGACGAAAACCGCCCGCGTGCCTGGGATGCCGGAAGAGCGTTGGCGCAGCTCGTTGATTGTCTGCTGTATCCCCTGGATATCGCTATATTCGCGCTGCACCAGGATCCCCATCAAGGGGTTCTCGGTACGCGACACCGCAAACAGCCGCTCGATTTGGGACATCTGCATATACCGCCCCTCGATCTCGGTGATGAGGCGCTCGATCTGGTCCAGATTGAACCCAGGCGGCACCTGCACAATGGCCAGGATCAGATTGCGATTGCCCTTTGGCAGATAGTCGACGGGTGGCATGAAATACCAGCCCAGGGCAAGAGAGCCGACCGTCATGACGACTACAACCGCTAGCCGTCGCACCACCCCCCGCTGTAACCAGGAGAGACAGCCAATGAGGCCGGTACTGAAGGCCCGCCCTAGCCAGCCGAGGAAGACAATGTCCAGCAGCCGCGAGAAGCGGCCGTTGCTTGACCCTCCGAAGCGCACCCGCAGCAGCCGCGAGGCCATCATGGGCACCACCGTCAGGGCCACAATCAGGGAGAGGGCGGTGGAAATCGAGGTCGAAATGGCAATGTCACGAAAGAGTTGCCCGGCTTCGTCCTGAACAAAGATAATGGGGAGAAATACCGCCATGTTGCTCAGAGTCGACGCCAGAATAGCGCTCCACACTTCGCTGGCACCGTCCAGCGCCGCCTGGGCGCTGGTCTTGCCCATCTCGCGGTGTCGAAAGATGTTTTCGAGTACCACAATCGAGTTGTCCACCACATTGCCTACGGCAAAGGCAATGCCCGCCAGCATGACAATGTTCAGGGAGCGTCCGAGCATACTCAGAACCACGAACATAGTAATGACTGAGAGAGGGATCGACAGGCCAATCACCAGGAGGCTGCTTGGGCTGCGCAGGAAAAAGAGCAATACCAGGATAGTTAGCAGCGATGCCTCGTACAGGTTGTCAGTCACCAGGTGCAGGGCGTCATAGATGTAATCCGTCTCATCATAGACCTGCTCCAGGCGAATGTCTTTCTCGGCATAAATGCTATTCAGATAGGCGAGCTCCCGTTTTACGCCCTTCATGACCTCGATTGTATTAGCCCCGGTGCGCCGGAGTACTCCGAAACCCATGGTTGGCTGGCCAAACAGGCGGATAGTACGGTCGCGTTCCTTGTAGCCAAATTGCACTGTGGCAATGTCACGCACATACACGGGATGCCCGTTCTGGGAGGTGATGATGACGCTCTCAAGCTGTTTGAGGTCGGTGAATTGCCCCACCGTGCGCACCACATGGCGTTTTTTCCCTTCGTCAATGTTGCCGCCCTTGATGTTACGGTTTTCGCGCAGCAAGGCGTCGCGCACCTGGCGCACGGTGAGCCCACGGGCCGTCAGCGCGGCATAATCCAGCACCACATGCACCTCACGCTCTTGCCCGCCAAACAACCATACCGCACCTACGCCCTCAATGCGTTCCAGGCGTGGTTGGATGACGTCCTCGGCTTCAAGCCGCACCTCATTGATGTCGCGCGCCGTGTGCACAATGATCCAGGCAATGGGAGTTTCCTCGTCCGAGCTGATGGCGCGGATCACGGGGCGATCCGCATCATCGGGGATATCTTGCACCAGGTCGAGCTTTTCCGAGACTTCGAGGCGCGCCACGTCCTTGTTCACGTCCCAGTCAAAGCGCAGCGTCACCACACCACGGCCTTCGTATGAGGTCGAGACCATCTCCCGCAGATTCTGGATGGAGGTGAGCTTTTCTTCTTGCCGGTCAACAATCTCGTTCTCGACTTCCTGGGGTGCCGCGCCAGTGTAGGTCGTGTCCACTGAAACCTCGGGGCGGTCTATGGTCGGCGTCATCTGCAACGGAATGCGTGTCAGAGAGATGACGCCAAACAGCAGGGCAAGGATCATCCCCACCATGACGGAGACCGGATAACGGATACAGAACGCAATAAGCTTCATCGCGACATCCTCAGTGCCGGACATTGCCTTTGATTACGACCGCTGCCTGATCTCGTAGCGTCTCGTTCCCAGTAACCACCACAGTGTCACCAGGTTTCAGAACGCCTTCGAGCACCTCGATGAGCCCATTGTGGGTACGACCAGTCTTCATCGGGACCATGTGCGCTTTGTCATCCTGCACCACGAACACTCCCAGGCCGGTTGGCTGGCGCACCACGGCGTCTTTAGGCACAAATACACTCGGCTGAGCGGTGCCAGTGCGTAGCCGCACGCGGGCGAACATGCCGGCCTTGAGCGCACTATCCGGCGTATTGGCTACTTCAATTTTGACCGGAAAGGTGCGGCTGGCGGCATCAGCCTGGGGGATGATGTGCTTGACACGCCCAGTGAACGGCTGGTTCGGCAGCGCATCGAGGCCAATCGTCGCGTCGTCCCCCACCCGCACGCGACTCATATCCTTTTCGTGGATCGGCACACGGATGAGGACCATCCGTAGATCCACCAGATCGACCACTTTGCCGCCCCGTTCGAGCCATTGGCCGACTTCAGCGTAGCGCTGCGTAATAAACCCTGACACCGGCGAGCGAATGGTGGTTTTCTGGATATCCTCGCGCAGCCGTTTGGCCCTGGCCTCCAGGCGTTGCACCTCGGCTTCCGCCGCCGCAATGTCCTCCGGTCGGCTACCGAGTTCAGCCACCCGCAGTGATTGCACGGTACGCGCGTGTTGTGCTTTGGCGGCCAGGTACGTACCCTCGGCCAGGTCGTAGTCTGAGGCGCTCATGGCGCGCGTATTTTGTAAGGACTTCGCCCGTTCGAGATCCTTAGTGTACTTTTCAACCCAGGTCTGGCGCTCCTGTACTTCGGCGCGCTTTTCCTCAATCTCCTCCGGGCGCAGGCCACGTTTGAGCTTGCGCGCCGTTTCTCGCGCCCTAGCCAGCTCAGCTTCGGCCTCAGCCAGGGTCAGCTCCAGATCAGTAGCCTTGAGCTGAGCCACGACGGTTTTGCCTTGCTGGACCACATCCCCTTCCCGCAGGTCAAAGCGCAATGTCAGCCCGGCAATCTCTGTGCTCAGGGTGGTGGCCAGGTGCGGCTCCACCGTTCCAACCACCTCGATTTCGGTGACCATGGCTTGCTCGACCACTTGGCCCACCACTACCGGCAGAGGGAGCTGGCGCTGCTGGCTGTAGGTTGGCAAAGGCCACAGTCCGTCTATCACCAGGCCAAGGAGACAGAGGCCAGCCGTGCGTGCCACAAGATACATTCCCAACGTTTTATCACCCGTTATGTCCATATCTCCCGGCTCATAGAATATCCGCTTGGATAGGCGGCACTGGATGGGGGAGGGAAGCACCGCAGGAGTGCTCTGACCCTCCCTCGTCTCAGGGGGAAGAATACATATGTCAATCTTATATAGTCTGATTTAGCGCACCAGCATTGTCGCCTGGCCTGATTTCTGCATTGCGAGTGCCTCGACCTCGGCCACCGCCTGTTCGACTGGGGTGTCGGCATCGACGACGAGGCGCGCCGAATGGTAGGCGTAGGCCTCTGGATGCCAGGGCGCCTCGGGCTCCTTGCCTTCAGCCAGGGCCCGGGCGGCCCCGATGAGCCGGCGCCGTACCTGGATGATCGCGGCATCGGAGCTGGCCAGGTGCTCCTTGGTGCGGTCCATGAGCGGGCCGCGCTGGTCTTCCATCATGGCGATATCTTGCAGCGGGAAGGTCTTAATGCCGGTATAGGAGAAGCTACGCTGGGCGACGCGGTCAATATGGTAGTCGTTGGACTTGTTATCAACAGGAGTGAAGGTGCCCGGAATCAGCTTGGGATACACATACTCGCCGTGCTTGTAGGAGAACAGCTCCTTCTCCGGAATCGGATCATAGCTCCAGCGCAGCCGGTAGAACATCAGACTCTCGTCGTCGATGGGGATGCGCATGTTGCTAGAGTAGATGCCGGGGCCGGCGATCCCGGCGGTGCAGAAGATGGGCATCATCCATGGTCCCGCCGCATACTGCAGCCGGCCGTCCGCCCGTTTGGCAGACGAGACCATCATCAAACCTGAGGGAGTGTCCTCCAGCGAGACATAGCAAGGCATGCGGTCAGCGAACTGGAGGCGCCCGCCGCTCGCCTGCAGCGCCGGGTTGTTGGCCTGCCCCTGGTCGAGGGTGCTGTGCAGAAAGCTGGCGTGCGACGCGTCGTAGTCGCCCTCCATGGCCTGGAGGTAATTGCATTCTAGCCGGAACTTCTTCACATACCGATGCGTAGGCGGCAGGTCTAACCAATCAAAGCCCGGCATCGGGGGCTTTTTGTCCGCTGGTCCCATGTACGCCCAGAGCAAATCGCCGGTCTCGACCACTGGGTATGCCTGGAGCTTCACCTTGGCCTTAAAAGTCTCGCCCTCCGGCACGTTGGGCATATCGACGCAGTTGCCGTCCACATCGAACTTCCAGCCGTGGTACACACACCGCAGTCCACACTCTTCATTGCGGCCGAAGAACAGGGGCGCACCGCGGTGCGGGCAATAGGCATCCGCCAGGCCAGGCCGGCCCTGGGTGTCACGGAACAGCACGAGGTGTTCGCCAAGGATCTGTACCCGGACCGGATCACAGTCGGGGCCGGGCAGCTCCTCGGCGAGGGCAACTGGGAGCCAGAAACGCCGAAAGATCTCGCCCATGGGCGTGCCAGGGCTGGTTCTACAGATGAGTTCGTTTTCTTCACGAGATAGCATGTTGCTCCTCCTTCTCAGGTGTGCCAGCCATGCAGGGCTTCCCAGCGACAGGGCAATTAGTCTCCTCTGCCAGGTAAATGTCGTCGAAATGCTTTCTCCTGTCAAGCATAGGTGGCTCAGCCCCAGAGCTGCTGTGTGGCCAGGCGTGCACCCTGCGCCAGCGCTTCGAACTTCGCCCACACGACACTCGGGTGGATGTCCGGCTCGCGCCGCGCCTGGGCTGAAAAACCGCAGTCGGCGCCAGCAATCACGCGCTCCCGCCCAATGACCCGCGCAAAGCGGACGATGCGCTCTGCGATCAGCTCCGGGTGTTCCACCAGATTCGTCGTGTGGGAGATGACCCCGGGGATAATCGCCTTGCCCTCCGGCAGCCGCACCGTCTCCCAGAC
>JBMDXC010000028.1:0-2058 GCA_048594805.1 Candidatus Entotheonellaceae bacterium
CCACCGTAACAGGTAAACTCGCCAATCCTGCTCCGATGCGCGTGCATCCAATCCACAGTGACCGAAATGAGGCTGAATAAGATCCGGCCGAATACCGGGCGCACTTATGTGCCGCCACACCAATGCGGAACTCGCGCCGAAGAAGCCAAAAGATAGTCGTTCGCTCTGGTGGAATATTCTCTTCAACTACGGCTTCACTGCACCAGACGATTCTTGCTCCCTTCCTTCGCGCCGATATAAAGAAAAGCTTATCTTCTCCGCCTGAGAGCCCCAGTGACTCTTCAAACCTCAAATGCCCTTGCGTGATCAACCCTGTCGAAAACAGGACATTTCCCGCGCCGCATTCGGCTACTTGTGTACCACTTTTCCGGTTTATAGAGGAATGGAAAGGATATTTACCGAGGTATGGGGGAGGCGGCTGTTCGTATACGCCTACAACGGGCCCCGCGACAACTTCGGCGCCGTATTTTCTCTGCGCCAAAAGCAATGCTTCCAGCCATAGCGGGCCCGGCATTTCGTCGTCGTCCAGAAAAGCGATAAAATCCGTGCCCTTCGCCATTTGCAGGCAGCGATTTCTTGCGTTCGATGTTCCGGGATCACCCTCGATCTCATATCGTAACGGCCATCGAAGCCGTCCTTCGAAATCCTCGCAGATTGAGCGGGCAGAGCCGCTCTTGTCGTTTTCCACGACAATAACCTCAATCTCCGGCTCCGACATGCGTTCGAAGCGAAGCTGAAGGAGGTGAAACAGCAGCTTACGCAACCCTTCCGGCCTGCGATACGTGCACACGCAAATACCCACTTTGATACTGCTGTACGACATCGATGTTCCCAACTCCGAATTGGCGGCTCCAGCTTCCGAGGGTTATATCCCTACGGAAAGACGATCCCGACTGGACGCGAAGCGAGAGCGCCGCGAGTGCGCGAGTCTCCCAATACGCGTAGATTTGCTTTTCCGCAGATACCGGTCACAATTATGAGGAGGCACCATTGAACGCCATTGGGACTGAAGAGTTCAGCTTCGGTAAGGTTGTTGACCATTAAACCGAGGATGACAGCGGCAGGCCACGTCGCGACGAACATCGTCGAAGAAACGACAAAAGAATAGCATTGCCAACTCGTCCGTATCAGCAATACCACAAAAAAAAATGCGCCTAGCACGCCCAAGTCCAATATCACTGTCAGATATCCATTATGAGCATTAACCACCTGGGCCACGCTTCCCGCAGAGTCCCAGAAGACTCCGTAGCCATAGCCTAAGAGCGGCCTCGCCTCGATCATTTGAAGCGCAAACGCCCAAATGACTGTTCTTTTAGTCAAAGTCGGATCCCGACCTAGAACCGTCGTGACCATCGCCGGATCGCTGACGAACACGACGATGATCAAGGCAACAAACCATATACATAAGAGGGCCAGTGGAAGGCGCATAAGGCCATTGCGAGCCACTACGACGAGGCAGGCAATGCCCAGACATATGCTCGCAGCCGTGACATACACGCTTACTGAATGCGCAGCTATCAGCATCGCTAATGACGACAGAAGAAGCCCGTAATTGATGTACCTTAGATACGGTGGCCACCTCTTGAACAGCACTGCACTGTAAACGAAGGTCATAACGCTCCACAGCATAATAGTCGCCATACTATTCTTATTATGAAATATGCCTCGCCACGCCGCTTCGTAATCCGTACCTGCTGACCACTCATCTATTATTATGCCATATTCTGGAAAGAAGAAAACTGCTATTATGCTTGCAACTAGCATCAGTGCGCTCGACACCCAAAAGATAGCCAAAATCTCCTGAATGGTATAACGATAAACGATGTAGACCGCTACAACCGTCGGACCGAGAAGACCAATACTCCTAACTAACGTACTTGCCGGCTTAAATGACCAGAGTGAAGATAACACCGCCATAAATACCAATATAACAAACTCTATCCTTACTTTTGGAAGATAATTCTTTGAATATATTGCCGTAACTAAATACACTCCCGACAGTAAATACATTACTGATTGGATGAGCTGGTATCCAAAGTCGTTGTCATGAAGGCCGAC
>JBMDXC010000280.1:0-19539 GCA_048594805.1 Candidatus Entotheonellaceae bacterium
ATCATGACTGTGCGGCATGAGCAGACCACCGCCTATATGGCTGATGGCTATGCGCGCGTCACCGGGAAGCCGGGTGTGGCCCTCGTTGTGCCTGGCCCAGGCGTCCAAAACGCCAGTGCGGCGCTGGGGACAGCTTACGCAGCTTCTTCGCCAGTCCTGCTCCTCGCCGGACAGGTCGAGAGCTATCACATTGGCAGTGATCGTGGGGCACTGCATGAGATTAACGACCAGATCGATATCATCCGGCCCGTCACCAAGTGGTGCCAGCGCGTCCACGATGTGCCCTCCATCCCTGGCGCCATTCACGAGGCCATGCGCCAGATGCATACTGGCCGCCCTCGTCCCACCGAGGTAGAAATTTCCCCGGATACGCTGGCTGCCACCGCCGACGTCACATTTCCCCCAATAGCCCCGCCCCCGTCTGCAGCCCTGGACTGGGACCAGGTGAGGCGCGCCGCCGCGTTGTTACGTGACGCCAGCAAGCCACTCATCTGGGCTGGCGGCGGGGCGATCCTGGCCGACGCCTCGCGCGATCTCGTCGCTCTGGCGGAAGCCCTGGGCGCCCCGGTAGCTACAACCGCTGAAGGCAAGGGCGTGTTCCCCGAGGGCCATCGTCTGGCCTTAGGGGTAGGATTTTACGGTCACGGCACCTCGAGCTGGGCGGCCCCCCAGGCCGATGTGGTGCTAGCCGTTGGTACGCGGCTCACCGGCCAGATGACAGGGCTCAATGCAGTGCAGGTGCCGCAACGGCTTATTCACCTGGATATCGATCCCACCGTCATTGGCAAGAATTATCCAGCCGCTATCCGCCTGGTGACCGATGCCCGGGCTGGCTTACAGGCCCTCTTAGAAGAAGTGCGCCGCCAGGACACGCCAGCCCCACGTTGGTCTGACACGGAACTCCAGGACATGTGGCGCTTGCAGGAACGCTGGCTGCAGGAGAAGGCCCCCGATCAAGCTGCACTTTGGCGCAGCATGCAGCGCGTGCTACCCGAGGATGCCGTGCTGGTGAGTGGCATCACCAACATGGGGTACTGGGCGCATTTTGCTTACCGCTCCCGGCAGCCACGCACCTATCTCACGTCCTCCTACTTCGCGACCCTGGGTTTTAGCTTTCCAGTGGCCCTGGGTGCGAAAGTGGCGCGGCCCGAGCGTGCGGTGGTGTCCATTACCGGTGATGGCGGTTTTATGTACGCGCTGCCCGAACTCGCCACGGCCGTGCACTACGGTATTGGCGTTGTGGTGGTAGTGTTCGTGG
Organism: Candidatus Entotheonellaceae bacterium; assembly: GCA_048594805.1. Classification (GTDB taxonomy): domain Bacteria; phylum Tectomicrobia; class Entotheonellia; order Entotheonellales; family Entotheonellaceae; genus SXND01. Next base: position 1,259 of record JBMDXC010000280.1, read on the forward strand.
ACAACGCCCTGGGAGCATCGAAGAACGATCAGCGCACACGTTTTCAGGGGCGCGAGATCGGTACCACCCTGCATAACCCCAGTTTTGCCGAAGTGGCACGCGTGTTTGGCGCTCAGGGCATGCGCACGGACCCGGAACATCTCGACACGACCTTGCAACAGGCGCTCGCATCCGGGAAGCCGACGGTGATCGAAGTCCCTGTCCCGACGTGGGCACCACCATTCCAGATCCAACCGCGCACGCACTGAGGACGGACGCATGAGCACGCTCACCACTCGTCTCGCGGTGTGTTTCACACTGTTCTGTTGTGCCACAGTGTCGGGTTGTGGCAGCCCTCCCCGCCTGCAGCGCAACGTCACGGAAAAGCGCCTGGTGCAGATAGATTTCTCGCGTTTAATCCCTGAACTCTTCGCCGTCAGCCCGGATAGTCAGCATGTCGCCTACGGCGCCCGCGTCGAGCAAAAACAGGCCGTCATCCTCAATGGCCAGGCAGGGAAACCGTATCAGGCCATCCTGGGCGGCACGCTGCGCTTTAGCCCGGACAGCAAACGCCTGGCATACGGTGTCCAACAGGATTGGCAGAGTTTTCTCGTCGTGGATGGCAAAGCGTACAAACCCTATGCAGCACTCGGTGCTGGCGCCTTACGCTTTAGCCCGGATAGCCAGCGCGTTGCCTACGTTGTGGTGCAGGATGCCCGTATGCGTGTCGTCGTCAACGACACCGAACATCCCCCCTACCCTGCCATTGTGGCTGAGAGTCTGACGCTCAGCCCCAACAGTCAACGCCTGGCCTACGGTGCTGCCGAGGGGACGCAGGCGTTCGTCGTTGTGGACGGCCAGGAGAGTCCGCGCTATGACGCCCTGGTGCCCGACAGCCTGCGCTTCAGTCCTGATAGTCAACGCTTCGCCTATGGCGTGCGCCAGGGCCAGCAGTGGTCGGTCGTGCTCGATGGGCAGCCGGGCCAACCCTACGATGGGATTGGTGCCGGCAGCCTGGTCTTTAGCCCGAATGGGCAACGCCTGGCCTATGTTGCCCAGGTGGGCGATCAGCAAGTCGTAGTGATCGACGGCCAAGCCAGCAAACCCTACAAGGGGATTGCCGTTGGGAGCCTGGTGTTCAGCGCCGACAGTCAGCATGTCGCCTATGCCGCCAATGACGCAAAGCAGGACACCTGGTTTGTGGTGCTGGATGGCCAGGCCGGCAAACCGTACGAAGCCTGGGTCACAGGTCCTGTCTTCAGCCCCGACAGCCAGCGTCTAGCCTATGCCACCGTGGATAAGGCGAAACAGGTAGTGGTAGTCGATGGCCGTGCAAGTAAGGCATATAACGGCATCAAGGCGGGTATGCTGGCCTTCAGTCCAGACAGTCGGCACCTGGCGTATGGCGCCCAGGGAGACCAAGGCTGGGTCGTAGTACTGGACGATCAGGAGGGCCAGCCCTACGAAACCCTGCTCAGCCTGGGAGGTGGCAAGATTGTGTTTGACGCCCCGGACCGTTTTCACTACCTCGCCACACGCGGTCAGGACATTTATGTGATACAGGAGCAGCTCAAGTGAGCCAGGTGCAGCTTGAGGAACTTTCTGTTGGACGCCGGGAATGCTGCACTTCCTGGTGGGTCTGTGTCGTCACCTCCTCTGCGGGTCTCTTCAGAACGGCATCGGATCAAGGAAGCGCCTGAGCACATTCTCGGTCAGGCGTGAGACATTGTTCTGGTACCCATTGTGGGCCAGGGCGCCAGCCCAGGCAATGGAACTGGTGGAGAACACGGCACCACCGTTGGGGGTCTCGTAGAACACCATATCGCAGCGCACCAAAGGGCAGGTCTCACCCGTGTTGGCCGAATGCGTATGCGTCAGTTCTTCCTTCACCCAGTGATAAACCGACGAGAACTGTGTGGCGGTGGCCACCACGAGTGCATGGGGCGGCGTGCCCAGAGCACGGTCGGCACGGTCGATCTCCCACCCGGCGGCACCACCGCCAATCAGGCCAAAATCGCCAATCCGCTCGGTGGTGCCAATGCCTGCGAAGATGAACGCCACGCGTGGGTCAAAGCTCTCGGAGGTGCGTTCATAATAGGTGGAGACATCAAAACCCTGCGCGGTCATACCCGTGCCAGCTATCGACTGTGGGGCTCGGCCCATGCGCCGCCACATACCCCCCAGCTCACCGGTGAAACTGTGATAGTACTCACCGCCTTCGGCCTGCCAGGAGCGGATACCGTCTTCGGCCCGGCGCATTTCGATCACGCCAGGGATCTCGGGATGATAGGACGTGCGCCAGTAGAAGCCGTTGCCACCGAAGTAGATAAACCGTCCGCCCTGGTTCTGGTACGCAGCATAGGCATCGAGCATGCGCTTTGAGGGATACTCTGGATGGGTGCCCGTCATGACGCAGCGATAGGATGCTAGCAGGGTGGCGCCCTCCACCTCAAGGTCGTCTTCGGTAATCACGTCATAGGCAAAACCCTTCGCGTCGAGCCAGTCGATGATGTGGGTATCGGCGGGGAGTTGCCAGAGGCGCTCCCTGGGACGCATATTCAACACCGGTCGCAAGCGCGAGGCATAGCAGACCCCACTGCCATCACTGTGCTCGTCGTACATGGAGACGCCAAACTCGGGATGCTCGTGCAGGAACAGGGCCGTGGGATCAACCATGGCGAAATAGCCAACGACATTTTCGCGCTCGCGCCATTCAATCTCGACATGCCGGTTGGCGTAAGCCCAGTAGCTGGCCGTGGGCAACAGGAGGGCCAGTGGTGCTCGCGCTATGCCGCGCGGCGGACGTACCACGAACGGCACGTAGTCCTCAGAGTCGTCTTGCGTGAGATGAACGCAATACAGACCGCTCGGCAGCTCCTCTGGCACGGTGAAGATGCAATCAGTCTCCCAGCCGCAGTCGTAGAGGTCGTCATCGTGAAAATGGATAGCACCGTAATGAGCCAGGTTGTGTACCCAGTTGTACTCGCTGCCGTCCCAGGCATGCCCCTTCATGGCCCGGGTCGGAAGATTGACGGTGGTGCCGTGCCGGCCGTGTGGCGAGATATCCACCACCTGTGTGCTTGGAATGCCACGACTGAAATCCCAGTGGCCGACGACGGCGTCATCCAGGACCGCTGGCGTGGCCTGCTGCAGAAGGGCCGCACGCTCCGGCGCGGTGAGCCAGTGGCTGGCGACCACTGGCTCTTCGAGCTTGCCGTTATAAAACCCTCCGGCGACCACACGTCCCGCATGCGGTCCGTCACTGACCTGGATGTTCCAGGCTGCCATGCGGAAAGCGGCGCCTGCAGCCGGCTGCACAGTGAGCGGCGCCTGGCATTCTGCTGTGGTATCACCGCGAGCATAGCGCACGAGAGGCCTCTGGCCGACCCACGCCTCGCCCAAGGCAGCGTCAAAACTTGCGGCCACCAGATACCAGTGGCGCGTGAGCAGTGGCACCTGCGTGCTGATGAGCTGTCGGCTCACACCATCTCCGACGAGTAAGGCGAGGGCGCCCATATCGTCGAGGATCAGTGCATAACCCCTGCCGCTGGCGTCTTCCCAGGTGCCCAGCAGGGCCTGGCGTCCTTTTGATGGCGTCGTAGGCCAGACGTACACCTGCAGTGTCACACGTGGTATGTGAAAAGCCTCGGCAGCGCTCACCTCTACTGAGGAGCCTGCATAGACGGGCTGAAAGCGTGCTACGTATTCCCCGTTGACCGATGTCGCTACCGGGGTCTGCTTCAGGCCAACTCCCGTATGATCAGCGCAGCGCAGACGCACAATCTCCGCCCGATAACGCCCAGGCAAGGCCGAGCTCACCTTGAAGGCAATGGGCTGGCCGTTCTCGACACTAAAAATATCGGTATAGCCCAGGAGCGGCTTACTCGACGCCTGCAGGGTCAACTCACAGCCGTCACGCGTCGGATCGATGCGATCATCGTGGTCTAGGACGAGTTCCTGGCCAGTATGCTGTTCCCAGCGCTTGCGGAATAGAGCCCAGTGGGCTTCCGCCAACGTCATGTACCCATGCGCGTAAAAAATTTCTAAGGGGTGCCCTTTTGGTCCTGTGGTCCGTGCCAGATACCAGGGCCCATCCCGACGTGGTTGCACGACCACGAAGCGCCCAGCCAGCGGCTCCCAGCGCAGGAGTTTTAACAGCTTCTGCAGCTCTGGGCTGTGCGGGCCGGTGGGATTGCTCTTAAATTCACGCGCCAGATCCAGACGCGACGGGTCAACACGATGCATGGCTCACCTCAGACTTACATGCCTGACAGACCTGCCTCATCCAAAGCGCGCTGGAGCAGTGCCCCTATACCGAGTACTACAGCCCAGTGCTGGAGGTAGGCCAGATCAAGGCCAAGTGCCTGCAGCCGCAGAACCCCCTGGAGATCATACCACTGGCGATCCGAAACACCGCCTCCTGCCGCATACCATAAGAGTTTATGTAACACAATGTCCTCTGGAGCACAGATATACAACGTCCGTCCTAACTCTGGGACCTCAAGGGCGCTGCGCCGGTGCATGTTCTCGCGGGCAAATGGAGTATCTTGTGGCACGAAGATATCGACTTTGAACATAGTTGCCAGGTGGATGACATTAAAACTGCTGGAGCGCCTGATAGCGCTCTGCATCATCTCAATATCCACGTAGTAATGTGACAACAGGAGAGTAGCCAACGGTTCAGCGTGCTCTACGCGCAGTGCGGCGACGAGATCAGCATCCAAGGTGGCCCGCGCCACGCCTGTGATACTGCTGGCGATAGACCCACCCACATAATACGGCACCTCCAGGGAGACGAGAGCTTCGACGACGGGGAGTAAGGCATCCCACAACTCACTCTGCGAGGTCATTTTCACCTCTCTGTCCAGGCCTTGGATGTGGTCCAGCGTCATGATGTGCTGCGCAATGGCGGGTCCGTAGCGCTCCTGGAGCAGCCAGGCTTCCCGTTCCATGGTGGTAGCTTCTGGCCGAGCGCGCTGGAAGGCATCATAAGCGGCGTGCCAGCAGAAATGCGTCATGCTAACCAGGCGCTGCAAGCGCCACAGTGCTCCTCTGGCTCGCAGCCCCGCAATCCAGAGTTGCTCGACGTGCAGCGGTGTGTCCAGCGCGAGCGGTTTCATGATCCTGCTCTCCATGCATGCTGGAGCCTGAGGCTCTCCCTATCGTCACCCCTTAGGCCAAAACTCTTCATTCAACACCCGTTCCACACTCCAGAGGCACATTGCAGGAAACGTCGCATCCGGCAACTGGATGTCACGGCGCGCTTTCCGCCGCGCGGCTGAATAAGGCTGCGCCAGACGTGGCGCGACCTCATGGCGTAAACTCGGACTGTCCTGCAGGAGGGCGACCAGTTGCCGCCTTTGCTCCCAGAGGGTGTCTTCCCAACTGTGCCTTGCCAGTCGTCTCTCGGGTTGGTACTGCCACTTCAGGAGATGCGTGAGCAGCACTGCCAGCCGGTTACCCAGTTCGCGCTTTTCACTGCGCCCCACGCTCTCGATTTCCTCCGCCAGGTTCTCATAGTCGAGTTCTTGCCATTTCCCCGTGCGCAATAGCGCTGCTTGCTGCTGCGTCCAGAGGTAGAAATCCTCGGCGTAGAGCGTGCCAGAAGATGGTCGGGTTGTCATGCAAACTTCCTTATGGAAAAGCCATCAGGTACTCTACTAGGAGAGGGAGAGTATAGGAATTGCAAAGGCACTTTTCAATCTCGCCACACTGCCCCACATGGGAAGATAACAGGTACGGATGCTCAATTCATGGTTATACTCAGGCTGAGTATGGACATGTGCTTCCGCCGTCTAAGCACCTCGCACACCCGCAGGCAGAGGAGGGAACCATGGTACTGGCAGACATCACCCGAACCAGTGTCGTGGCAGCGGGGAACATGGGGAGTGGGATTGCCGAGGTCTTCGCCAAGGCCAGCTATGAGATGACGATGACGCCAGAGGCTGCAGGGTGCTCTGGACAAGCATGGAGCCTCGGGCGCGATGAGTGGAGCAGCTGTCGCCGCACGGCTCCCATGGTATCATCACTCAGAGCAGCAGATTGGCACACGCGGTGTGATGCAGGGAAGGAGACACCATCATGTACACTACAATCCTGTTAGCCGCTGCGCTCCAAGATTGGGAGCACTACAGTGCCCATGCCTTGGCCGCCCGCGAGGTAGCCGCGACCCTGGCGCACGGCGCTTCGCACCAGCTCCATGTCTTGAGCGTCTATGACTATCCACCCGTGGACACGCGTGATCTCCCCCCGGAGATTGCCATTCGTCATCGGGAGGATCTCCTGCGTCGGACGGATACCCTCATGGTCGAAAAACTGGACGCCTACGTGGCGCCGCTCCACGCCGCGGGTGTGGAGGTCAGCCCGATCTTGCGCGTGGGCGATCCCCGGGACGTCATTGTGGAGGTGGCGATCAACCTGAAAGCCGATCTGTTGGTCCTGGGCAGTCATAGTAAACGTGGTCTGCTGGATATTGTGCTCGGCGGGACTGCCCAACAGGTCAGCAAGGCGGCCCCTTGTCTGGTCATCCTCGTGTCGCCCCAGCCCGAGGGAAGCGGCCGAGAGCCAAGCATCTAACACCCACAGAGGGAACAGGCGAGGAAAGAGACGAAAGGCACCGGAAAGACCATAATATCACCATGCGGGTGGGGTTGTGCTGTGGACCGAGGGCGGTAGCGTGGCGTGGGTTAGGATCATTTGAATATGCGCCACGCTCTCGACTCTTTGCGTTCTTTCACCGCAAGGTCATGGCGCTGACTGTCAAGCGCCGCTCCTTTGCCGCTCTCGATCTCCTTGCCAGACGTAGCCGGATTCTGTTACTGCTGGCTGATGGGGGACGATCACCGACATTGCCACCACGGTTGGCATGAGCCGTCGCCTTGTCTACAAGTGGATACAGCGGTTTATGCAGGAGGGCCTGGAGGAGCTGACCGACAGACCCGCACGGCGCCACCGGATCGCGCCACGCCTCGATGACCTTACGGATCAGTACGGTATGCACTCTGGATAGTGTCACACATGCCAAAGACAAATAGGAAAGTGGACAAAAACAGTAACGGCCATCCTCATGGATGGCCGTCTCTCATTACCCACGTACCGAGCTGATACAGCCCGCGGAGGCACGCGCACCGATACGGGTGACTTACCAGCGCGACCGGCTGGGCTCACGGCGTGGTTCACGTGGCTTTGCTTCGTCGACGTTTAACCGACGACCGTCAAGCTCCTTGCCCTGAAGCCCCTGAACGGCAGCTTTGGCGGCGGTGCTGTCGGGCATTTCGACGAAACCAAACCCACGGGACTGGCCGGTGTAACGATCGGTAATGATATTGACCTTGTCCACATCACCATACGGCTCGAAGAGCTGGCGGAGGTCGTGATCAGTAGTGCTGAAAGCGAGATTGCCTACAAAGATATTCACGCAAGTTACCTCTACGGAGAAAGCGTGGAAACAATCGCCAGGTCATCCGAACAGTATGCAGCAGCACAGGATGCAAGAGCACGATGCAGGAGAAACGGCGAGATAAAATCTCGAGATGACCAATTATATCATCTGATCTTCCGAGGAGCAGGTTGTTTAGTATACAGCGAAATCGCCCCGATGGCAAGTGTGAGGGAGCATTGTCAATGTCGCAGTATGGCTAGAGTGAGAAATCATGGTTACACTTTGATGACATACACGGTCTCGCACATACTGAAAATACCCACTTATGCGTATTCCGTCTGCACAGCAGCCGACATAGCGTGAACGCGCCCCTATCCCACGCATACGCTCCAGAATGCAAAAAGGGACGCCTCCTGTTGTGCCTGCTACACATGCAGCAAGCGTCGGCACTCTCTAGCAGAGACGCTACCGCCGCAGAGGACACCCCAGGCGTATGAGTTTCTGGCACACGCTGCTGCAACCGATCATTGGCCTCTCGCCCATGGATGGAGTTACTGATGCCGCCTTTCGCTTTATTGTGGCGCGGCATGGCAAGCCTGATGTGCAGTGTACCGAATTTGTCAGTGTCGAGGAGATCCGTCGCGGCACAGCCTCGGCATGGCGCCAGCTGCGCTTTGTCGAGAGCGAACGGCCCATTTTGGCGCAAATCTATGGTACCGACCCGGACGGGTTTTACCAGGTAACACACGTGCTCTGCGCCCTCGGCTTTGACGGCGTGGATATCAACATGGGCTGTCCCGCCAAAAGCGTGTCGACGCGTGGCTGTGGTGCGGCGCTCATCAAGAATCCACCGTTGGCGCGCGCGATCATTCGTGCTGTGCAGGCAGGAGTGCGGGACTGGGCGTCCGGGCAGGGCATCGAGACGATCGGCCTGCGCTCCAGCATGGTCGAACAGATTCAGAGTTTGACTAGCACGGCCGCGCCGCCAGCGCGGGAGCACCGCCGTGCCCTCCCAGTATCAGTCAAGACTCGCCTTGGGTACGATAGCGTTGTGATCGAGGATTGGGTATCGACGCTGTTAGCAGAGCAGCCCGAGGTCATCGCAATTCACGGACGAACGCTGGCGCAAATGTATCGGGGCCAGGCTGATTGGGACGCCATCAGGCGTGCCGCCAAATTGGTGCGTGAAACCTCCACGCTGGTTCTGGGGAATGGTGATGTCACGACGATGGCGGAGGTGGTACGGCGAGCTTGGGAGACACAGGTGCATGGGGTCTTGATTGGGCGTGGGGCACTGGGGAATCCATGGATATTTCGTGCCAAAGCCTGGGCGCGGCAACAGCCCACCACGCCGACTGCTGAGGCGCCGTCAATGGACGTTACTGTAGGCGAGCGCTGCCAGGTGGCCCTGGAGCATGCCCGCTACTTCGAGGCTCTCAACCATGGCGTGCCGTTTCAAGCTATGCGCAAACACCTGGGCTGGTATTGCCAAGGCTTCCCAGGCGCGGCAGACATGCGGGCACAACTGTTCACGACGACCACTTCCAGAGACGTTGCACGGGTGTTCGCCACACTCCCGGAGACAGGGCGTCCAACCTTGTGATCGTGAGATGAGGATGGGTGGACACCGCGATGTGTGTTGGCCATAATATGCATAGGGTGCAGCAGAGCTACGTGCGTTGGACCTCCTAGCAAGTGAGACGTACATGCGTATTACCGCCTCAGGACAGACGGACATTGGTCGTCAGCGTGACCACAATGAGGATGCCTGGCTTATCGACCCCGACCTCGGGCTGTATATCGTCTGTGATGGCATGGGTGGCCATGCCGCCGGAGAAATTGCGAGCCAGGAAACGGTGCGCCTAGTCCAGGCGAGCATCCGTCGTCAGCGGGCTGTCCTGAGCGACTATATCAACGCGCCGACCTTCGAGCAGCGTACCCAGGTATTGCATCTGGTAGAAGGGGCAGTGCAGGAAGCCTGTGCCCACGTCTATGCCATGGGACAGAGCGATCCGATGCAGAAGGGCATGGGCACAACCATTGCCATGCTCCTGGCGCTTGGGGAAGCAGCAGTGATTGCGCATGCCGGCGACTCACGCGTCTACCTTATTCGTGATCACCAAGCGCACCAGCTCACCGCAGACCACAGCCTCGTCTGGCATATGCTCAAGAGTGGCAGACTCACCAGGGAGGAGGCCGCACACTGGCCCTACAGCAACGTCATCACCCGCAGCGTGGGCACGAAACCAACGGTTCAAGCGGACACATTATTCGTTGAATGTATGGTCCATGATCGCTTCCTGCTCTGCTCGGATGGTTTCCATCACTATCTCAAGTGCGAGGAGGAGCTGGCGCAAATGAGCGCGCACCTGTCTCTGGAGGACCTGGTGACCGCCTGTATCAGCATGGCAAATGAGGGCGGGGGCAGCGACAATGTCACTGTTGTTGCCATGCAGGTTGAGGCTGTCCGGCGTACAGGGGGCGAAGCTGGTGTCTCCGTCACTCGGAAAGTCGAGGCGCTGAAACGCATCCGTCTGTTTAGCCTCTGTGATACGCATGAACTCGTCAAAGTCCTCAACATCGCGCACGTCCGCTCGTATGAGGCAGGGGAGGTGATTATTGCTGAGGATACCGTCGGCGATGATTTTTTCATTCTGGTGAGTGGGAAGGTAGAGGTCGTGAGAAAAGGCCAGCCCCTGAACACCTTGGGTCCAGGAGCGCCCTTTGGAGAGACAGCGCTGCTTGAACAAGCCAAGCGTTCGGCGACGGTGCGGGCCTTAGAGCCGACCAAAGCGATGCGCATTCGTGGCCAGGATTTCTATGTGATGCTCGAACAAGAACCAACCATGGCCGTAAAGCTTTTACGAAATTTTGTACTGGCGATGCACCAGCGCCTCCGTACCACGAGCGCTGAGCTCATCGAAGCTCGGGGGGCCCTCGCTGCCCTGTCGCAGGAAATCCTCGTCTCCCCCGCGCACACGACACCAGCCCCCTGAGGCCGGGCGTCGCCATTTCTGGCAACGCCCTCTAACGGTCGCGGTCCGTCATGCATGCGCTGCTTACCTCCTTCACTTTCAGTTCATACGGGCTTTCTATCCTGCTTATACCACAATTTTCTTGTCTGAGGTACAATCCGCAACAGAGAGTGGTTTCAACACAGGTCTGCCCAGAGTTGGGAGGTGTAGACGTTGATTGGGACACATGTAAGCGTAACGGATGACCTGGCGCTACTCCTGGGGGTGATGCCTCCACACATTCGGAGCTTGCTTGAAGAGCACGCCAAGCACGACGTGCTGCTCGAAGTGGTCCTCGATCTCGGGCGGCTGCCACAGGCACGCTTCCTGGAGCATACGGAGGATCTCCCAGGCCCCCAGGTATCACGCGAGGACATCGACTATGTCATCACACACGTCGGCGTATTCGGGAAGGACAACCGGGCCGGCATTGAGCGCACTTTACACCGGATTTCAGCGATCCGGAATCGTGTGGGCACGCCTATCGGTCTGACCTGTCGGGTCGGGCGAGCGCTCTTTGGCACGGTGGACATTCTGCGCGATGTCATCGAACAGGGGAAGTCCTTGCTCCTGCTCGGGCGCCCTGGGGTCGGCAAGACCACCCTGTTGCGCGAAGCGGCGCGCTTGCTGGCAGATGACCTAGGCAAACGCGTTATTGTCGTGGATACGTCCAACGAGATCGCTGGCGACGGTGACATTCCTCACCCGGGCATCGGACGGGCGCGGCGTATGCAGGTGCCCTCGCCCACAGAGCAGCACGCTGTGATGATCGAGGCGGTAGAAAATCACATGCCCGAGGTCATAGTCATCGATGAAATCGGCACCGAAGCGGAAGCGCTGGCGGCCCGCACCATTGCCGAACGTGGTGTACAGCTGATCGCCACGGCGCATGGCAATACCCTCGACAACCTGTTGCGGAATCCCACGCTCTCAGACCTCGTCGGTGGTATCCAGGCCGTTACCCTGTCGGACGAGGAGGCCAGGCGCCGCCACACACAAAAGACCGTCCTGGAGCGTAAAGCCCCACCCACGTTTGATGTGCTCATCGAGATTCAAGACCGTGACCGCCTGGCCGTGCACCATGATGTGGCTACGGTGGTCGACGGATTTTTACGTGGCAGGGCTCTGCAGCCAGAATTGCGTGTGCGTACTGCGGATGGCGGATTCGAGGTGCGCCAGCCGGCCATACCAGAGGAAGCGATCAGATTCCAGGCCGAGGCAGACCAGTCACGCGATATGCCAGCGCGGCGTTCCAGACGGCATATGATCCGTATTTTTCCGTATGCGGTGAACCGCAACCGGCTCGAACAGGCTATCCAGCGCTGCCGCGTGCCAGCCTCACTCGTCGAGGAGCTTGACACTGCCGATCTTATCATGACGCTGAAATCGCAAGAAAAACATCAGTCTAGACGGCTGCGTGAGGCGCAAGCCCGCGGCGTACCACTGTACACCGTCCGGCACAATACCGTCACGCAGATGGAACAGACCCTGCGGTTGGTCTTTGACCGGAGCGACCGACGTTCTAGCGACGCCTCGGCCATGCGGGAAGCGGAAGTGGCCATCCGTGAGGTGATCGAGCAGTCGCAGCCCGTTGAATTAACGCCGCAGAACAACTATCTGCGCCGCCTGCAACATCAGCTCGCCGAACGCTATGGCTTAACGACAGAGAGTAAAGGCGTGGAACCACACCGTCGCGTGGTGATTTATCCGCTGTAAACCGGCCGGTCAGTCCAGGCGCTGGTGCTGTGACTCAGGAGGGGGACATCTCGCGCCGACCCAGGAGACGCTGGATAGTAGGGGCGAGGGTGTCGATGGAGAGAGGTTTCATGAGAAAAGCCTCAATCCCCTGCGCCCTTGCCTTATCGGCATCGATGCTGCTGCTATAACCCGTGCAGAGAATAATGGGAATATCCGGACGAATACGCCGTAAGGCTCGCACGAACGTATCCCCGGTCATGTATGGCATAGTTTGGTCAGTAATGACGAGGTCAAAGCTCTGCGGTGTCTGCAGGAAGATCTGCAGTGCCTCATACCCACTGGTACAGGCGACGACTTCATAGCCCAGAGGGGTCAACATAGCGTGGCCCAAATGCGCCAGCGAGATGTCATCATCGACGTACAGCACGCGCCCCTTTCCTGGCACAATGGTCTCCGGCAGGGCTGCTCTTGTGGTCGCGGCTTCAGCCACACGCGGCAGGTAGATAGCAAAGGTTGTCCCCTGGTCCGGTGTGCTGTGCACGGTGACTGCCCCACCATGGTGGGTAACAATACCGTGGACGACCGCCAGCCCCATACCTGTGCCTTCTCCAACCCCTTTGGTGGTGAAGAACGGTTCGAAGATATGCTCAATCACGTCAGGCGGCATACCGTGGCCAGTATCCCGTACGCTGAGCCAGGCGTAGGAGCCAGGTCGGAGTACCGGATGCTGCGACGTGGGAGGCCCCTGCACCTCCGCGGTGTCAAGTCGTATATCCAATGTGCCTCCTGCCTCTCGCATCGCATGTACAGCATTGGCGCACAGGTTCAGAATGATCTGGTGCACTTCCGTGATGCTCGTGAGGACTGTCCCCACATCCTTCTCCACGTCCTGCTGGAGTAGAATCGTCGCAGGCAGGGTACGCCAGATCAAGCCGAGTGCCTCCTGGACAAGCAGGTGCAGTTTCCTGGGCCTGTGCTCGACCTTGACCTGACGGCTGAAGGCAAGGATCTGCTGGACGAGGTCTCGCGCACGTTCCCCAGCCATGAGCACCTGCTGGGCATTGGACCAGGCTATACTGCCCTGCGGCACATCGTTGAGTACCAGGCTAGTATAGCCCAGGATAGCCATCAGGATGTTGTTGAATTCGTGCGCAATCCCCCCGGCCAGGGTGCCGATGGCGTGCATGGTCTGCGCCTGGCGCAATTCCGTTTCGAGGCGTTTGCGTTCTGTGACATCGGTGATGAGCGTGAAGCAACCCCGGCAGTGTCCCTCGCTATCCAGGTCGGGAATAAACATGAGGTGGAGCACGCGCTGCCTAGTCTGCGCCAAGGACATTTCGTATTCACACGCACACGGCTGCCCGGCTAAAGCTGCCTCGATGTACGCCCGTATGCGGGCATACGCCTCCTCGCCCCAGACCTCCCTGACATGCCTACCATAGAGCGCTGTACGTGGCTGGCCGACCCATGCTTCGCAGGTGCGGTTTGCAAAGCGATAGCGCTGCTCGACGTCCATATAAGAGATGCCCACAGGCAGCGCATCTGTCACGAGACGGAGCTGCGACTCGCGCTCATGTAAAGCGTTCTGAGTGCGTTGGTGCTCCAGACCGTCGCGGTAGCGCTGCACCACCTCGGGGAGGACAAGCGGCAGCAAGTCCATGTAGCCCCGACTCGCGTCCTTGATAATGTAGTCATCGACCCCGGCTTTGAGGGCTTCGACAGCGAGATATTCTGCCCCGGCCCCGGTTAGGAGCACAAAAGGGATAGGGATATTGTTGGTGCGTAGCTCTCGGTACAGCTCCAGGCCGGACATCCCTGGTAGCCTGTAATCGGCCACTACCAGATCGAAGCTGGAAGCCTGCTGAGAAAGCTGCTCCAGCGCCTCCTCGGCGCGCTCACAGAGCACGATATGGCAAGGTGCTGAGGCTTTCCGTAAGGCACGGCGGAAGGCTACCGCGTCGTGTTCGCTATCTTCAACCAACAGGATGCGCAAAGGTACAGAGACATCCTCATGAGTCATGTAATCACTCCAGTGACTCAACTCATCCCCAGCCAAGAGGCATGCTGCTGAGCGTCTCGGCTTGCTGCCTCTTCCGCATGCCGCATGGGGAGCGTCACGCGGAACGTACTCCCCTCGCCCGGGGTCGAGGTGACATGCACGGTGCCGCCCATGCGACTGACGGCTTTCTTGACGATAGCCAGACCGATGCCTGTGCCCTCATACTCCTGCCTAGTATGGAGGCGTTGAAACATCTGAAAAATTTGCTCCGTATAGCGTGGTTCAATGCCAAGGCCATTGTCGCGCACAGACAACTCGCAGTCATGCTCTCCTACCAGGCGCCAGCCGAGTTCGACACGTTTGCGTGGCGCACAGTTGAATTTTGCAGCGTTGCTGATGAGATTCTGTAAGATCTGGCGTAACAAAACGGGCTCTACTTCAATAGTGGGCCAGGACCCCGCCCTGACGATGTCAACATCCTCCGGCAGGTTGAGTGCGGCGATGATCTCTTGCAGGAGCGTGTTGAGGTCAACCGTCTGGTACACCAGATTGCGGCTGCCGACGCGTGAGAGATCCAGAAGGCCATTCACCAATTCTTCAGCCTGCAAGACCGCTCGGCGGAGGCCGTCAAGATAGGCTTTGTGTTCAGCGCTCAGGCTCGCCTCAAGGTCTTCGCACAAGAAGTCGGCGTAATAGTGGATACCGCGGAGAGGAGTCTTGAGATCATGGGAAACTGCATAGGCGTACTGATCCAGGTCGGCATTCGCCTCTTCAAGCTCCGCGGCTTTGTCTTCCAGGGCACAATTGACGATGAGCAGTTCTCGCGTCCGTGCTGCCACTCGCATTTCTAATTCGTCATGCGCTTGGCGTAGAGCTTCCTCGGCCTGCTGCCGTTCGACAATTTGGGCCTGCAGTGCACGGTTCGCCTGCGCCAGCTGTGCGGGGCTCGGGAGTGCGATCAGCGTTGGAATGAGGGGCCACAGTGCTACTGCAGTGGCGACGGAGACAACTGCGGTGAGCAGTTTCACCAGCCCCTCTATGCGATAGGTGCCATGCCACACTGTCCATAGACTCATGATATGGGTAGTCCCGCAGAGCAAAATAAAGGCGCCAAACATTGCCACCATCCATCCATAGGTGAGGTCTCGCCGCTTATGGACGAGATAGATGAGGGCAAGAGGGATGGAGTAATAGGCGAGCGTGATAAAGGCATCGGAAATGACATGGAGCCATAAGATCTCTGGCAGCCAGAGATAGCAGTGCCCATGCGGTTCAAAACCCTGCGAAGAGAACAGATGCGTAAGAAACTCTAGCATCGGACGATCTCTCCATGCTATGGAACCAACTCACTTGCATGCCACCTGGCTTCCCAACCAGAGCCGCCTGCATTCTCGTAGGCACTGCATGTGATACAGACCAGGGAAAATATAACTATAGCACATTATGATACGCGAAAGTTTGTTACTATGCCATAACCTGTCAGAAGTGGAAGGGAAACAATATATGGCACTGGGCGGTCGTCCGCAGTCTCGCGTCCTGATTGAGAAAGAGGTCCCTATGCAGACCCGTGATGGTGTGACGTTACGCGCTGACGTCTATCGCCCCGCGCGCCTGGACGCTTCCCAGCACAACCATGAGGCCTCGGTTGCTCCCCTTCGGCCTCTATCTGGGCTTTCTCGCCTTCCAAGCACTGCTGGACTCTGTCAGTCTCCTCCTCTACAAGACACGCCGCCTCTGGCCGTGCGTACTGGCGCATGGCGTGACCAATTTGCTCCTCGGCGTGCATGTGTTAGTAACGCAGGCATGGCAGTGGTGGTAGGGGCCTCTCACTCCGGCCCTCAGGGAGAGGGCCGGGGCAAACCCAGAGGGCTGGCAGCCTAAGAAGCCAGCGCGGCGAGGCGTTCTTCCACGGGGTGAGGGACTTTGTAGCGGCGGTTCCATTGTCCCGCCTTCATCACCTGGCCAGGGAGTTCACGACCAATGATTTCCTGCACACGTTTTGCTACCGCAATGAGGCCATCCAGATCAATGTCAGTCTCGTAGCCCATGGCGTGCAGGCAGTGCACCAGATCTTCAGTGCAGACATTGCCCGTAGCGCCAGGGGCAAACGGACAACCACCGAGGCCACCAACCGAGGCGTCGAAGTGCCGCACACCGCACTCGATAGCGGCCAGGATATTGGGAATAGCCATGGCACGTGTGTTGTGTGTGTGCAGCGTCCATTCGATGCCTGGAAATTTGGGCATGAGATATTCGAGTGTCCGCCGTACCTGACCGGGATTGGCCATGCCCGTGGTATCGGCCAGGCCAATGGCCCGGAAACCACAAGCCACCAGGCGCGTGACGATGGCTTCGAGATTCTGCAGCGGCACAACTATTTCAAAGGGGCAACCGAACGAACACGAAATACCACCCTGTAGCGGTATCCCGGCCTTGTGCGCGACGTGCGCGACGGCTTCGAGATTGGTAAGTGACTCGGCCACCGTCATGTTGACATTGGCCAGGTTATGGCTCTCGCTCGCTGACAGCACCGTATGGATTTTGTCCACGCCAGCGTCTACGGCACGCTTCGCCCCCTTGTCATTAGGCACCAGGGCAGCATAGACTGTCCCCGGTCGACGCTCAATGCGGGCCATGACCTCCTCAGCATCCCGAAGCTGTGGCACCGCCTTGGGATGCACAAAAGAAGTCACCTCAAGGCGTGGAATCCCGACCGCGCTCAGCCGATTCACGGCTTCTATTTTCAACGCTGTCGGGATGAACCCTGGCTCAATCTGAAAGCCATCGCGCGTGCCAACTTCACAAATGGTAATCACATCGGCTGGCATCAGCTTTCCTTTCTCAAGGCTCCTTGTCTCAGTAGGACCGTGGCCTACCCAGCACATGCTGCCCGACGTACGCCAGCACAAGATTATTATTCACGGGTGCCGTCTTGTACAGACGCGTTTCACGGGTATATAAATCTAGCACTTCTGGCCATGCAGTACCAGCTTCTCACCTGGCATGGTGCACTTGTGGTGCACTCGCTGCCCAGCCCTCCCCCATCAGCTACCAGTGTCACCATCTCCCAAGGAGAGACACAACACATGGCTACCATCGTCCGACGCCCAGGCAAGCACGGCCAGCAACTCTACCGCGCCCAAGTGCGACGCAGGGGCGCTCCCCCGCTCTCGGCCACCTTCGCCAAGCTCTCTGATGCCCGTAAGTGGGTGCAGGTCGCTGAGGCCGCTATCCTTGAAGGCCGCCACTTCAAGACCGCTGAGGCAAAGCGCCACACCGTGGCTGACCTGATCGAGCGCTATTGTAGCGATGTCCTCCCCCGGAAGGCACAGGAGACGGTATATGGCCAAGCTCTCCAGCTCCGCTGGTGGAAGCCCAAGCTCGGGCATTACGCCCTTGCCGACGTGACGCCAGCCATCCTGACCGAGTGCCGCGACCAGCTCGCACGTAACCACAAAAACTCAACAGTGCATCTGTATCTGGCGACCTTGTCGCACGCCTTCACCACGGCGGTGAGGGAATGGGGCTGGCTGGACGATTCCCCCATGCGCAAGGCAAGGAAGCCCAAGCAGCCACGCGGGAGGGTTCGTTTTCTCTCTGATGAGGAACGCAAGCGCTTGCTCACTGCATGCCAAGCAAGCCGCAATCCGCACCTGTACACCGTTGTGATGCTGGCCTTATCCTGTGGAGCCCGGAAGGGGGAACTGGTCTCGCTGCGCTGGCCAGACGTGGATCTGCAACGCGGTACGCTGACCTTTCACCAAACCAAGAATGGGGAAAGGCGCACCGTCCCCCTCACTAGCCAAGCGCTCACCTTGATGCAGCAACACGCCAGGGTGCGGCGTCTCGATACCTCGTTAGTCTTTCCTAATGCCGAAGGAAAGCAATTCTATCGCTTCCGTGAAGCCTTTGAGAACGCTGTAGAGTGAGCAGGCATCAAGGATTTCAGATTCCACGATTTGAGGCACACCGCAGCATCCTACCTCGCCATGTCGGGGGCCAGCCTGACCGAGATTGCCGAGGTTAGGTCAAGCGGCCCACCCACGATACGCTACTGTCGCCCTTGTTACTCTGGGGGCTGGCTCGCACCCTGCTTGTCGAGGCACCGCTGGCACAGTGCGCTACCGCTATCACCGCAGTGGTAGCAAAAATCACGGTCGCAGGAGCGGCACGTTATCAGGTTGTCACTGTCGTACCTCTCGTGACACAG
>JBMDXC010000281.1:0-52301 GCA_048594805.1 Candidatus Entotheonellaceae bacterium
AGGTGGCCTCGGAGCTGTGCACGGTGGTCGATGACGGGACAATCCCAGGCCGGCGCGGCTCGCTCAATGTGGACGACGAGGGGACGCCCACAGGGCGTACGGTGCTGGTCGAAAACGGCATCCTGCGCGGCTACCTGCAGGACCGCCTGAATGCGCGCCTCATGGGTGTGGCCCCTACCGGCAATGGCCGCCGCGAGAGTTACGCGCATATGCCAATGCCGCGTATGACCAACACCTTTATGCTAGAAGGGGAGTCAGACCCCCAGGAAATTATCGCGTCGGTTAACTCCGGCCTGTATGCCGTATCGTTTGGTGGTGGTCAGGTGGACATCACCAATGGCAAGTTCGTCTTTTCTGCGAGTGAAGCCTATCTCATCGAAGATGGCAAACTCACGCGTCCAGTCAAAGGCGCCAGCCTCATTGGCAATGGTCCTGACGTCCTCACCCGCATTACCATGGTAGGGAACGACCTCGCTCTTGACACTGGCGTGGGCACGTGTGGCAAGAACGGGCAGTCGGTGCCCGTGGGGGTGGGCTTGCCGACCATCCGTATTAACGGCCTTACGGTGGGGGGCACACGGTGATAGCCGCGCGCACTACTGACTGCTGAAGGCAGAGAAGGGAGCATGATGGCACTCGATCCGCAATTGCTGCAAGACCTGTTACGTACGGCGTGCCAGCGTGGGGCTAGCGCTGGCGATGCACTGCTGGTAGACAACGAATCTTTTGAGGTACAGGTGCGGCTAGGCGAGGTGGAAAAAGTCCAACAGTCGCACCAGAAGCGTCTGGGATTACGGCTGTTCTTTGGCCAGCGCTCGGCCACGACCTCAACCTCGGACCTCTCGGAGGCGTCGCTCCGGCAGTTGCTGGATGATACGTGCGCGCTCGCCCAAGCCATGGCTGCAGATCCGCAGGCTGGCCTCCCAGACCCTGAGGAGACGATTACGACCATCCCCGATTTGGTCCTGTGGGACAACGCCATTGCCCGGCTCCCGGTGGAAGAGCGCACGGCTATGGCCCGTGAGGCGGAACGCGCCGCCCTGGACTACGACAGTCGCATCACCAATTCGGAAGGCGGGGAGTACAGCAGCTCGCAGTCGCATGTGCTCTACGCCAACAGCCATGGATTTGTCGGGGACTATCAGGCCGGTACGGTGGGGCTATCGGTGTCGCCGATTGCCTCCGAGGCTGGCGGCATGCAGAGCGATTACTGGTTTGCCACCGGGCGCAAACTCAGTCAGCTGGAGGCACCAGCGGCCATTGGCCAGGAGGCAGCACGGCGAGCGTTGCGCCGCCTGGGCGCCCGGAAAGTGACGACGCAGAAAGTGCCCGTGGTCTTCGATCCATCCACGGCTGCCAGTCTGCTGGGACATGTGTGCTCGGCCGTGTCAGGCTCGGCTCTGTACCGTGGGGCGTCGTTCCTGCTCAATTGTCTGGACACGCGCATCGCCCCTGAGACGGTAGCCATTTACGATGACGGCACCCTACCTGGGGCCCTCGGCTCCAAGCCTTTTGATGGTGAAGGGATACCCACCCGTCGTACCACAGTGGTGGAACAGGGTATGCTGCGCAGTTATCTGCTGGATACCTACACCGCCCGCAAGCTGGGCCAGCGTTCTACAGGCAACGCGGCGCGGAGCGCCGGCGAGCCTCCCAGTGTCAGCCCGACGAATTTTTATCTGGCCCCAGGGGCATACACGCCAGAAGAGATTCTTGCATCAGTGCCGTGCGGTCTCTACGTGACATCGCTCATCGGCTTCGGCGTGAATCAGGTCACCGGTGATTACTCCCGTGGTGCGGCGGGATTATGGATCGAGCATGGTGAACTGGCCTATCCTGTAGAAGAAATCACCATTGCCGGGAATCTACGTCAGATGCTGGCGAACATTGAGATGGTCGGCAATGATCTCGACATGCGCCGCCGGGTCACGGCGCCAACACTAAAAATTAGCGAGATGACCGTGGCTGGAAATTAAAGCGAGAGGGAAGATTGGAGCCCGGCAGGCGCTTTGTAATACTCCATGTCAACGTCTGCCTGGCATTGGCAGGTCAAACCTTGTTGATATCTCGTCCATTTTGTATCCTTTGCCTTGCAATACATCGCACGCTTTGGAAAAATACCGTTGCTCTAGAGGCGATTTCTTTGGCACACGCTTTGCCCATCTGGTTGAGACAGTAAACAATACGACGCGTGTGAAGAGGGGGGCTATGATCGCAGTGCATGACTTTGACGAGACGGTCCTTGCAAGTCTTCAGAGGTTGGGTGGTGTACAATTGGCCCAGCGTATGTTCGCTCTCTTTCTCGAGCATACGCCAAAACGGCTCGAAACGGTGCGCGTAGCTCTGCAGGAAGGCGACCTTGAGTCGGTCGGGCGGGCTGCACATTCGCTGAAGTCGACCTCTGGGCATCTGCGCATTGTGACGATGCAGGCATTGGCTGAAACTATTGAACGGCTGGCCATGGCAGAACAGCGTGAGGCTATTGCCGGCCCACTGCACGACCTCGAGGCAGCTTTTGCACGGGTGGCCCCCATACTCCAAAAGTATTCGAGTGAGTTGGCCGCATGAGGAAGATTGCCATCGTCGAAGATAATCCGGATAATCTCTTGCTCTTCAGGGCCGTGCTCGAAGACCTCTAGGAGATCACGGCCTATGAAACTGGTCTTGAGGCACTGCGAGCATTACAGGACGATAAACCAGATCTTATTCTCCTCGACATCTCGCTTCCTGAGATGGATGGGACAGAGGTCTTGCGGCGCATTCATACCAATCCAGTTCTACGGGGTATTCCCGTTATCGCTTTGACGGCCCATGCCATGGCTGGTGACCGTGAAGCCTTTCTGGCCGTAGGCTTTGACGAGTATATCACCAAGCCCATTATTGACGAGTATATCCTCCTCGATACCATTGCGCGATTCCTTACCTGAGCCCAGCCCATTGCCAGCTGGCGAGACGTCGAGAGGCTGACCATGCATGATACGGATAGTACTTCAGAACCGCTTCTGGCCGAACTGGCGGCGCTGCGCCAGCAGCTTGCTGCCTTAGACGCTTCCCTTGTTGACCAGCAGCACGCCGAGCGGGAGAGTGACGCCCGCTTCCGCGACCTCATTGAGGATTCGATTCAGGGTATCGTCATTCATCGCAATTTCACCCCCCTCTTTGCCAATCAGGCCTATGCCACGATACTGGGCTATGAGAGCCCGGATGCGATTCTCAAGATGGGCTCCTTACTGCCAATCTTTCCCCCGGCTGAGCGTATACGACTGACGGGCTACATGCAGGCACGCCAGGAGGGCAGAAGCGTCTCGCAGCAGCAAGAGCACCAGGTATAGCGTAAAGATGGCACGCCCATCTGGCTCGATGCCCAAGATACGCGAGATCCTCTGGGAGGGCGAGCACGCCCTCCAGGTGACGATCTTTGACATCACTGAGCGCAAGCGGGCTGAAGAGGCGTTGCGACAACAGACCGAGGCTCTGGCACGGACCAACGCGGCTCTGCAACAGGGCATTACCGAGCTTCAGCAGGCCGCTGATGCCCTCCGCCTAGCGAAAGAGGCTGCGGGAGAGGCGAACCGTGCCAAGAGCACCTTTCTCGCTACTATGAGTCATGAGTTGCGTACGCCTCTTGGCTCGATCATCGGTTTTGCCAATCTCCTCGCAAAAAATAAGGGCAAAAATCTCCAGTCTCAAGAACTCCTCTATGTGGAGCGTGTGCGTGCTAACAGCTTACACCTCTTAGGCCTCATCAATGACATTCTGGATCTCTCAAAGATTGAAGCAGGCCGTGTGGAACTGGAGCACGCCCCTACCTGGCTCACCGCCCTCGTCCAGGAAGTGGTGGCACAGTTCGCCGGGACAGTCCGTGGAGCGAAGGGACAGCTCCTGACCGACATGCCCCCACAGCTTGCCCCGTTCTACACCGATGCCAGCAAGCTCAAACAAATCTTACTCAATCTCGTCGGCAATGCCCTAAAATTCACGCCCAGGCGCATCGATATCATCGACACAGGAATTGGAATCCCGGCAGAGCAACTAGCGGGTATTTTTGAGCGCTTTCAGCAAGCCGACAACAGTATCACCCAGCGCTATGGCGGGACGGGCTTGGGGCTGACTATCGCGCGCTCTTTGTGTCAATTGCTCGGCTATCAGCTCACAGTGCACAGCGAGGTGGATAAGGGCTCGACCTTCAGTATTCTCATGCCTAGGTAAGGCCATGGGTCGACCTTACGTATCATTATAGCGTCTAGTCCGTGGCCCTGTGGGGCGGCAGCTCCCATTCAGCCTGCGCTAGCGCCAGCAAACGCACCCGCGAGTTCTGCGTCGGATCGTCAAGCACGTGGTTCAGGAGCGTTTGTAAAATCTGGCCCAGACGCCGACCCGGAGGGATGCCCAGGCGCTGCAAATCATCGCCATTGACCGCCAGATCTTTCAAACTGAGGGGGGTTTTCTGATCAATGGCCGTGCGCAAGCGTTGGCGCAGGACCAGCAAGTCGTCGATTGCTTGCTCAGGCGCATTGCCAAGCCGGTCAGCCAGGCGTAGGTCAAAGAGCATAAAAGCTTCCGTGCATCCGACAGCATGGGCAAAGTGGCGCAAGGCGGCTGGCGTTGCGAGCACACTGACCTCAAAAGCACTCTGGGCGATCAGCGTGCTGATGAGGGCAGGCGCAGCGCCTATCGTGGTGATTCTGAGAGCTTCCAGACGCTGCCGTGCCAGGCGCGCCGAAGCCTGTGCCAGGTCTTTGGGCTCCCATCTCATGCCTGTTTCCATAGGCACAGAGAGCCCACTATCACACAGCAGCGCCGCCAAGAGCAAGTCGAGATTGCCTCGATAACTGAGCCTCTCACATTGTTGTACAGTATCCAGGCGTCGCATCGTCCGGGTAAACGCTGCACCGTCAGCGAGGCGAGCGAGTTCGGGCAAAATGTGCATGAGCAAGCCCACTTCATGCATCACGACAAAGCCCTGTGAGGGCGCCCTCGCCTGGAACAATTTGCGCAGCTCCTCCGCAATACGCTCTGGGGCGACGGTAGTAATGGCCGCCGCGTGTATCCGCATGCTCTCGCGGGTAGCTGACTCCATCTGGAGAGTGAAGCGCGCAGCGAGCTGTATCCCCCGCAACATGCGCAGCGGATCCTCAGGAAAAGCGACAATACTGACCTGGCGTAACCGGCGCTGTTGCAGGTCCTCATACCCCCCAAAGGGATCGAGGAGATGGCCATCGGCTAGGTCAATGGCCATGGCATTGATAGTAAAATCACGCCGCCCGAGGTCGGTCTCTACGGGCAGCCTATGATCAAAGGTGACTTCAAAGTCACGGTGTCCTATCCCTGTCGAGATTTCTGTGCGTGGGAGCGCCACGTCAATGGGTGGGCCGTCCCAGCCATGGGGCAAGAGTTTGATGACCCCAAACGCGCGCCCAGTGAGCTGCACGCGCCCATACGGCCGCAAATAACGTAGCAAGTCCGGTTGTGGGAGACCGGTGACCAGGAGGTCCAGGTCTTTGCGGGGATGCCCCAGCAGTTCATCCCGCACCGTGCCTCCAACCGTATACACACGCGCACCCCGTTGCTGGAGTGCGCGTACGAACGGAAAGGAAGCTGGAGAAGGCATCATAACTCTTTGGGCATCGCATGAGATACTACGAGAGAAGGGCGCTACGACGCTGCTTGACGTCGGTAGGTAATCACCTTTTGATCAGGACTGAGTGTACAATGTTTCACAAAGTCCCGCATGCTTTCATGGAGCATGTCCTGATGAGTATACCAGAAATGCAACGCTTTCCTCTTCGCCTCCAGGCGATTTCTGCCAGTAAATTTGAGGGTTCTCCCAACCGTTTCGAGGGCCATAGCCTTACTCCTTTAGCCATAAAAAAACCGCATCGCCCCCCGCTGTGCCGGGGAAGACGTGCGGTCATACTCGACCCTCATCAGGCGGGAAGCTAGCTGCGCTCCACCTCCTGGTTCCCCCAACATAACGAGGCGTGATGCCGGCATGATATGCTGTGTCCGCAGGCCTTCCTGCGGAGTGTAGTTGCTCTCCGCGAGCCTCTACTCTGCTTACCTACCACGTAATGTCGCCAACATGGTCGACCAGGGTCGCCTGGTTCCATCGTTTCTCTCATACCTTAAGATCAGCATGTGCACCGGCAGAATCTTCACGGTGCATAAACATCCGTAGTATTGTAGCCATGCCCTGGCGGTCTCGCAAGAAAAAAACACCTTTTTGTTACCGATTCTGACGCCTGACAGGTGGCTCAAATGGCTACAGCGATGTACGTCTGTATACGCCTGGAACGGCTTCAGAGGTATCCCGGGGAGAGAGCGCCACACTGGCATGAGGCTACTGCCCCTTGACCGTATGCTATCCCTCGGCCATAATCACTACCACTGATGCAGGCTGTGTGCGACCATCAAGTCTGTGTGCATGAAGGCGTTCTTTCCCCCCTCTCTCCGAGAGCAGAGGCAGGTACAAGCCTATGGAGAAACACATTCTACAAGAACTGGCAGCCATTGTTAGCCCTATGCCAGTCCTGTCAGCGCCTGAAGAGATGCTGGTCTATGAATGCGATGGGCATACGCTTGACAAGGCCCCACCCAGTGCGGTGGTTTTCCCGAGTACCACAGAGCAGGTTGTGGCCATCGTCAAACTGGCCAACAAATGCGGTCTTCCTTTTGTGGCCCGCGGCGCTGGCACAGGTTTGAGTGGGGGTGCCCTTGCCCTCGATGGTGGCATTGTTATCGAAATGTGCCGTATGAACAAGATCCTGGAGCTTGACTATGTGAATCAGCGTGCGGTAGTGCAACCTGGCCTGGTGAATCTGCATCTGTCTCTCGCAGTGGCTGACGCGGGCTACTACTATGCCCCCGACCCCTCGAGCCAGGGCTCATGCACGATTGGTGGCAATGTTGCCGAAAACTCGGGGGGGCCGCATACTCTGAAGTATGGGGTCACCACAAATCACGTGCTGGGTCTGGAGTTGGTTCTCCCCGACGGTACGGTGGTCCATTGCGGTGGCCCAACCCTCGATACCCCCGGCTATGACCTCACGGGGCTTTTCGTGGGGTCAGAAGGCACGTTTGGCATTGTGACCGAAGTGACGGTCCGCTTACTCCGTAAGCCGCAAGCCTGGAAGACCGTCCTGGCGTTCTTTGCCACGGTTGATGCTGCCAGTAGTGCCGTGAGTGGCATCATCGGCGCCGGCATTATCCCCGGAGCCCTGGAAATGATGGACAATCTGGCCATCCAGGCAGTGGAAGGGGCCATTCAGGCGGGTTTGCCTCTGGACGCTGGCGCCCTGGTGTTGATTGAACTCGACGGAATTGCGGACGGCATGGAAGAGGACGCCGCCCGTATTGCGGCTCTCTGTCAACAGCATGGCTGTCAGGGAGTACGCATCGCCAAAGACGAGGCGGAGCGGGCTCTGCTCTGGAAGGGACGCAAGGAAGCGTTCGGAGCGGTGGGACGCCTGAGTCCAAATTACTATACACATGACGGCGTGATTCCGCGCACGCGCCTGCCCGAAGCCCTGCGCCGACTCCAACAGATCAGTGCTACCTATGGTTTGCGTATTGCCAATGTCTTCCATGCTGGCGATGGCAATTTGCACCCACTGGTGTTGTACGACGAGCGGGATACCGAGGAGGTCAAGCGTGTGTTGCAGGCAGGGGAAGCGATCCTTCGTACCTGCGTTGATCTCGGTGGCGTCCTGAGCGGCGAGCACGGTATTGGCTTGGAAAAGAAAAACTGCATGCCCTGGCTGTTCACCGATGATGACCTGGAGATCATGCATCGCCTCCGACAGATCTTCAATCCCCAGCAGCTCTGTAATCCCGGCAAAGTCATTCCGCTGCGTGGGCGGTGTCGCTGTGGGGCAGTGACGGCGGAGGATACGGGCACCCCAGCCGTACAGGAAGCCGTTGCGGCAGCTCTGGAAGGCGCCCATGTCCACACTTGAAGGGCTCGCGGCCGCACTGGAATCCATCGTAGGGAGCGCCTATCTCCTGACGAACGCCGCAGTGGCGGAGTACGCGATCGATGGGGTACTCCCCACCATGGTGGTTTCGCCTACTGATGAAGGCCAAATCGCCGAAGTCCTGCGTCTAGCGTCGGAATACCAGGCAACGGTCTTCCCACGTGGCGGCGGTAGCCACACGTTTCTGGGGCAAACTCCATCTCGGGTGGATCTGGTACTCAGTGTGCAGCATCTCCAACGGCAGCTGGCCTATGAACCGGCTGATCTGACCACAACCGTGCAGGCTGGGATGCGTTTCGGCGAGCTGCAGCACACGCTGCGAGACAGCGGGCAGTGCCTGGCTCTCGATCCTCCGGTCACCGCCACGACGACGCTTGGCGGTGTGGTGGCAACGAACGTGAGCGGACCGCGGCGCTTACTGTATGGGACAGCACGTGACGTGCTCCTGGGCGTGGCGGTCATGACCATCGATGGCAAGCGGACCAAAGCCGGTGGGCGCGTCGTCAAAAACGTCACCGGCTACGACTTAAATAAGTTGTACATCGGCTCCTTGGGGACGCTGGTCATTCTTGTTGAATTGACATGCAAGCTCCACCCCCTGCCACCAGGGGAACTCACGCTGGGCATTGGTTGTGCGGGTGAGGCTGATCTCGCCCCCATGTTACAAACGATCCTGCAACTCCCTTTGCGTCTCAACAGCCTTGAGCTGTTGAATGCTACCGCTTGTGAGAGGCTCGCACACCAGGCAGATCTTGCCCTGGCAGAGACGGCGTACATGCTCATAGCACGGGTTGAAGGCACCCCTGCCGTGACCCAGAGTCAGGCCCAACGCCTGACAGCGGCACTTCGTCACTTGCCGCTGACGTGTCCGGCCAGCGTCCAGGCCTGGAGCGCTGGGGAGCAGGAGCGCATATGGTCCACGCTGGGGGAGTTGACATATGCTGCCCCCAGCCCAGGCGCTGCTCCTGACTGTATGGTCGTGAAAGTGAGCCTGCTGATGTCGGCTCTGCCGGCCTTCTGTCAGGACGTGCAAGAGACTGTTGTCCATTTTGACACTCCCTGGTCGCTGATCGCTCATGCTGGTAGTGGTATCGCCTATGTGTGCATCCCAGTGCCCAATCCTGAGGCGCCTGACGTGCCGCAGCTCCTGGCGTATCTCCAGACTCTTGAAGGGTGTGTGGCCCGCTGCCAGGGTCGTCGCGTCGTGGAACGGGCTCCGGTAGCTGTGAAGCAACAGTGCCAGGTATGGGGGACTCCCGGCGACGATTTTGCGTTAATGCGTACGATCAAGACGTCCTTTGATCCGCAGCACAGGCTCAATCCGGGGCGTTTCCTAGGAGGATTATAATTGGTGACAGCGTCAATGCCTCTGCCCAGTTTTGATCAGCTTGAGCGGCCGCCACGCGAGAAAATTACCTCATGTATCCATTGCGGCCTATGTCTCGATAAATGTCCTACCTATCGCACTCTGGGCACCGAGATGGACTCGCCACGTGGGCGTATCTACCTCATCAAAGCGGTGGATGACGGACGCCTGGCGATGACGCCCAACTTCGTCGAACACATGTATCTCTGCCTCGACTGTCGGGCGTGTGAAACGGCGTGCCCATCGCACGTACAATTTGGCGATCTGATGGAAAAGGCGCGCGGACAGATCGAACGTCATCTCCCGCGTGCCTGGCCGGAGCGTCTCCTGCGGCACCTGGTCTTTCAGGAATTGTTTCCGCATCCCCGACGTCTGGAGTTCCTCTGGCGTGTCTTGCGCTGGTATCAGCGTTTAGGTCTGCAACGTCTGGTGCGACACCTCGACATTCTGGAGCTGTTTCCTAGAGTGCTCCAGCGCCTGGAGGCGACGTTACCCGCGGTGCTGACCCAGCCATTTAGCCGCAGCGTTCCGGCCATCTTGCCGGGGAAGCCGCCAGTAACACGGCAGGTCGGATTTTTCACGGGCTGCGTCATGAATCTGCTGTTCGCCGAGGTGCATCACGCCAGCGCCCGGGTGCTGCAAACGAACAGCTGCACCCTCTGGATACCGGCACAGCAGGTGTGCTGTGGCGCTCTACATATGCATGCGGGCGAGCGTGAGAAGGCCAGGCAATTGGCCCGACGCAACATTGTGGCTTTTGAGCAGCAGCCTGTCGATGCCATCGTGAATAATGCGGCTGGATGTGGGGCGCAATTAAAGAGCTACGGTGAATTACTGGCCGAGGACCCTGTGTTTGCCGAACGCGCGCAGCGTTTTAGTGCCAGGGTACAAGACATCGCCGAGTGTCTGGCGCAAGAACCGCTGCGCGGGCCGCTAGGTCCTGTGCCGCAACGTGTTGCCTATGACGATCCCTGCCATCTGTTACACGCCCAGCGTATTCGGCAGCAACCGCGGGAGCTCTTACAGAGCATCCCAGAACTGCAACTGGTGCCGGTGACCGATGCGGATTTTTGCTGTGGGGCTGCAGGGATTTATAATATCACGCACCCCGAGGTATCAATGCAGATCCTGGCACGTAAAATGGAGCACATTGCTGCGGCGCAACCTGATGTCATTGCCACAGGCAACCCTGGCTGTATACTCCAACTACGTACCGGTGTGCAACAGACGCACTTACACATCCCAGTGGTGCATCCCATCGAGCTTCTTGATGCTTCCTATCAGGCTGCAGCCAGCCATGATGCCTAGGATGGATACCGGGGAGCATTGCGCATGACGGCAGCTGCAGGACCGCGCCGGGCACGTCCCGCCCCTGTGCCACGCCCAGTGGTTATTGATACTGACCCAGGCATCGATGATGCGCTGGCATTGATGCTCGCGCTCCGCTCGCCGGAGCTGCGTGTCGAGCTGCTTACCACCGTGGCTGGCAATGTCCCAGTACCCAGGGCTACAGCCAATGTCCGTCGCATACTGGGCTTGCTGGCGCCACCAGTGTGGCCAGCAGTGGCACAAGGTCTGGGCCGCCCATTGCGACGTCCCCTGCACACCGCCACAGCCTTTCACAATGATGACGGTCTCGGCGGGGTGACGCACCTGCGCCATCCAGGTGGCAGCCCGCGTTATCCTGTCCCGGAGCAGCCGGCAGTGCACCGACATGCGGTGCAGCGTCTGCTGCAGGTGGTACAGCACTATGGTCGTGACCTGACCGTCATTGCCCTTGGACCGCTCACGAATATTGCGCGTGCCATCCGACGTGCCCCTGCGACCATGCGGCAGCTTGGCCGCCTCGTGATCATGGGTGGAGCGATTGGCGTACCAGGCAATGTCAGTCCTGTAGCCGAGTTTAATATCTTTGTCGATCCGCATGCGGCCGACGTGGTATTCCGTGCCGGTCTGCCGATTACTCTGGTCCCATTGGATGTGACGACCCGGGTGCGTTTGACACGCGACTTGCTGCGTCACGCCTGCGAGAGATCTGCTACGCGCCTCATGTCAGCAATTCATGACCTGACGCAGCAGCCACTGCACAGCCAGGGTGAGGGCATGGCCATGCACGATCCGCTTGCCGTTGCCGTTGCCATCGATCCGTCACTCGTGACCTGTACTGCTCTCCCGGTCTGTACGGAGACCCGTGGGCCGCACACGATTGGCATGACGGTTGCTGACCGGCGCCCCGCAGCGTACTGGCGGAGTGACATGCCACGGCTTGAGGTGGCGTTGGAAGTCGATACCCCGCGCGTGCTCAAGCTCTTTGCCACCCGTGTCCTGACCTGAGGCGCAACGATAATGCTATGCATGGACAACACGCATGCTTGAGTTTCTCAATGAGTACCCTCCTCATCTGATCTATGTGATTCTCTTTGTCCTCTTGCTTCTGTGTGGGCTAGGGTTTCCCCTGGCCGAAGAGCTCGTGCTGCTCTTGGGGGGCGGGCTGGTGGCCTCGAGGGTCCTCCACCCGCTCCTCATGCTCCTTGTGAATCTTCTTGGCGTCCTGATTGGCGACGTATTTTTGTTTGGCTTGGGGCGTGGCGTGAGTAGCCGCCTCAGTCGCTCACCACGATTTACAGCCTGGTTTGCCCATAAGCTTGAGCGCGGTCAACCGTTCTTTGTACGCTATGGTGACACCACGGTCTTCCTCGCCCGCTTTATCCCGGGCTTGCGCGCCCCGACATTTCTCATCGCCGGGACTATGCAGATGTCACTGGGGCGTTTTGTAAGCATTGACGCTTTGGCGAGCCTTATTTTTGTACCGCTATTGTGCGCGATGGGGTATTTCTTTGTGGATCAGCGAGACATGATCGCCATGTGGTTCCGAAATACGGAACGAGGTGTCGTCACTCTGGTGATGTTGGCGCTGCTGGGTTGGCTCTCCCGCCGCTATTGGGGGAAACGCAAAAGCAGCACGACAGTTACCCCACCCTAAAACGTGCTATGTCAGTGCGGCGTGCTGTCTTCTGCCTTGTATCTCAGCGTGTTAAAAGACATTGACAAGAGAAATCCTAATGCCTATCATACCTCCCGGCAATGTACGGACGGCGGATACCAGTATAGACCGCTCGCGCCTGCACCACACGTGGCAGGACGTCAGGAGAAGGTGAGGGCTGCTTGGTGGCGTGGGAGGGGTAAGACGTCGCACTTGTACTCGGAGCATACATGAAACTCCTTGAGAAATGCCGAAACTTCACTGAGGCAGCGGCCATCCGTGAGATGGGATGGTATCCCTATTTCAAAGTGGTTGAATCGGAACAAGGGGCAGAAGCGATTGTTGATGGCCGTAGGATGATCATGATTGGCTCAAATAACTATCTTGGTTTGACCAATCACCTGAAGGTCAAAGAGGCAGTGATCAATGCCGTGAAGCGCTATGGCACAGGCTGTACGGGCTCGCGGTACCTCAACGGCACGCTGTCACTCCACGTCGAAGCCGAAGAACGGCTGGCGAAGTTCATGGGGTGCGAAGCGGCATTGCTCTTCAGTACGGGCTATCAGACCAATGTGGGCACTATTTCGGCCCTGGTTGGGAAGGGCGATTTTGTCATTACCGATCGGCTCGACCATGCCAGCATTTTCGATGGGTGTCGTCTGTCTTTTGGCAAAACGCTCAAATTTCGCCATGACGACATGGCGGATCTCGAACGCATCTTGCAGCGCCTGGGTCCGGATGCAGGCAAGATGGTGGTGGTCGATGGCGTGTTCAGCATGGAGGGCAGCATTGCCAATCTGCCAGAGATTACGAAACTCTGCCAAACATACCATGCAGTTTTGATGGTGGACGACGCGCATTCGATCGGCGTGCTTGGCGAAAATGGCCGGGGGACTGGTGAGCACTTTGGCCTGGAGCACGCCATACACATCAGCATGGGCACCTTCAGTAAATCGTTTGCCTCCATGGGTGGATTCATCGCGACGAGTTCCGAGATCATCGATTACATTAAACACCATTCCCGCCCGCTGATCTTCAGTGCGAGTATGGCACCATCCACAGTCGCCGCTGTCATTGCGGCCCTGGACATTATCGAACAAGAACCGGAGCGCCGTGAGCACCTCTGGCGTAATGCCACGCACCTCCGCACCGGCCTGCAGGATCTCGGCTTTAACACGGGCCGTAGTGCAACGCCGATTATTCCGGTCATTTTAGGAGAGGATACATTAACATTCCGCTTCTGGCGCGGCCTGTTTGACCGTGGTATCTTCACGAATGCGGCAGTACGCCAGGCCGTTCCCCCGGGGTGCTCTCTCCTCCGCACGAGTGTCATTGCCACGCATACCTTAGCGCAGATTGACCGTGTGCTTGAGGCTTTTGAGGAGGTTGGACGCGCCTTGGGTGTTATTCCGTGACCCGGCTGAATGGTGGGTGTGGAGGAATCGATGCTGCTGTGCACTGCATCGTCTGTCACTATTCTCCCCTTAGCCCCACACGCTACGAAAACCTTTATTCAATTCCCATGGCGGGTGTATCGGGGTGATCATCTCTGGGTCCCCCCGCTTCTCCTTGAACGCAAAGCCTTCCTCAATCCGCGCAAAAACCCATTTTTCCAGCATGCGCAGGTGCAACTATTCCTGGCCCAGCAAGGCAAGGAGATGGTGGGCCGCATTGCGGCAGTGATTAATGAGGCGCATGACCGTTTCCATCACGAGTGTGCCGGGTTCTTCGGGTTATTTGAGTGCATGCCGGAGGCAGCCAGCGCTGCTACAGCCTTGCTGCAGGCTGCCGAGTCATGGGTGCGGGCGCGCGGAGCAACATTTCTGCGTGGCCCAGTCAACCTATCGATGAACGAGTTGGACTGCGGGCTTCTGGTCGAGGGCTTTGGCGCTTCCCCTGTTTTCCAGGCGTCCTACAACCCTCCCTACTATGCTGATTTTATTGAAGCGAACGGCTTCACCAAGTGCAAGGATCTGGTAGCGTTTTATCGTCATTATCATCCCTGGCCCTCAGCTCGTATTCAGCAATTGGTGGAGCGCCTGCAAGCGCGTCGGCGCGTCACGATTCGTCCGATCAATATGCGGGACTTTCAGGCTGAGGTGGCGCGCATTATGACCATTTATAACGATGCCTGGAGTGACAACTGGGGCTTTGTGCCCATGACGGACGCGGAAGCCCAGCACCTGGCACAGGATTTGCGGTTTGCGGTGATCCCTGAAATGGCCCTAGTAGCAGAACTCGACGGCGAGCTTGTCGGCTGCTTTATCGCACTCCCCGACCTCAACCAAATCTTCAAGCACATGCGTGGCCACATCACCCCATGGGGTCTTCTACGCTTCTGGTACCAGCGCCGCCGCCTGGACACATTGCGCATCGCCATTATGGGTGTCAAAAAACGTTACCAGCGCCTTGGCATTGATTTGATGCTCTACGTCGAGAGTTGGAAACAGGCTGCCACCTTAGGCATCGTGCGGGGCGAAGCTGGCTGGATTCTAGAGGATAATCACTTGATGCTCCGTGCTCTTGAAGAGGTAGGTGCATTCATCTACAAACGCTACCGGTTATACCAGAAAGATCTCGTCTGAATGAGGCAGCCCAGGGATAGAAATGAGGCGTCCTTGGTGGCGCTATGCCATACCCACATGATATGCGCGTTGATAACTGCCCTCCTTTGGTTCCCCCTCTTCGTACAGGCTGAGTCCTTCGCTGTGGACGGGCACAGTCCCATACCTACGCCATCCGCCAGCTCAGACCCTGTCGCTTACGCCGATGCTCTCTTCTCTTATGGCGAGGACACGGCGCGCGACCTGCAGGCCCTGGCGATTCTCACCCGTACTCTGGGAACAGACGCGCACAATTACCAGGTGCTCTGGCGTGCCGCACGAGCGTATTACCAGGTGGGTGATGACGCCAGCAACAGAGAGAAGCAGCACTATTTCGAGCGTGGTATCGAGATGGGACAGCACGCTGTTGCCCAGCAGCCGTCCGGTGTTGAAGGACATTTTTGGCTCGCTGCAAATTACGGCGGCTTGAGTGAAATACAAGGCATATGGCAGGCCTTCCAGATGGTCAAGCACGTGCGCACCGAGATGGAGACAGCACTACGCCTGCAACCAGACTATGAGGACGGGAGCGCCTACCGCGCCCTGGGCGAGATCGCACGTCGGTTGCCACGAGTGCTCGGCGGGAATCTGAAGCGTGCCATTGCATACTTCGAACAGGGGCTCCATATAGCACCGCAGAACATGGGACTAAAGCTCGCTCTGGCTAAGGCGTATCTTGAGGCAGGTCAGCACGAGACAAGCCAACGACTGCTGACAGAGATTCTGCAGATGCCCGTGCGCCCTGCGCGCGCGCAGGCTGACCGACATACCCAGGACAAGGCTCGGCAGTTGCTGCGCAAATGAAAAGCGTATCAAATCTGATCCCTGTGGCGTTCCCCGCATTCCTCCTCACTATAATACACGCGAAACCGTTGATAGAGTCGGCGCAGATGGGCTTGTGGATGGGTGTAGAACTCGTCAGCGGCAATATCTATCCAGTCCTGTGTATCACGGCATGTGCACCGTTCACTATCAGCAAAATGCCTGACTTCCGCAAGGGCTGGCTTGGTCGAATAATCATGGCGCCAGAGGCCGAAGTAGCGCTCGTGGATCGCATCATCCAGTGGCAGAGTACCCCACAGATCTCGGGTATAATCACCATAGCACCAGAGCATGGCACCTAAAAATCCAAACCGATGCAAAGCGACAAGGGCTCGGCGTGTGAACAACGCTGCCTCTGCTTCACCAAGGGCATGAAACGTATGCGGTACTGCGGCCGTTGGCTGGTCAAGATGCGGCATAGTTGGGGCACCAAACTCGGCAAACAACACGTCTTTGTCGGCTCCCAGCCAGCGCGTGATGAGCCCGAGAAACGGGAGCAGCAAGGCGTCAGTGGCACTTGTCGCCCACGTCGCATAGATAGGGTAGCCGTGCATACAGAGAAAGTCGCACACGCGTGCTGCCTCGCCTGGGCCCAGCCGCCGATCTTCCTCCAGATCTTCCATATGCAGGCCTAACGTAATGGGATGTGTGGTATCAACTGCTCTAATGGCATCTGCCATCGCATCCAGCCATGCCACGGCTGCGACGCGTGAGGGTGGCATCACGCAGTTAGAGTTCTCATTGCCCAAATCGTACGCCCAGAGCGCCGGATGGTGGCATAAGGCCGCAGCAACTTCATGTGCCAGCAGTTGTTGCGCCTGGAGGATCGTGGCATCGCTATACCAGTTTTTCAGCCTGGCGCGCACCACCTGTTCTCCAGACACGACACGAAAGCGCGCCACCTCCTGCTCCTGAGTCAGTGCCCACGGTGGTATCCAGTTGGCGCCCCTCATATGGCCAGTGAAGAGGGTAGGCATCAGAGCTAACGCGTGGTGCGCCGCGATGTCTGCCACGGTCACCAGGTGCGTGAGCATGGCTGGTACCACCCGCTCAGGCGTAGGCTGAAAATCTTCCCAGTGCAGAAAGAAACGTACAGTGTTAAAGCCAGCCGCACGGATACGCCCAAAGTCCTGGGCGACTTCGGCGGCATCGAAGTAGCGCCACCAGTACATAGCGCTGCTGATGGACCAATAGTTGATGCCGAGACGAAAAGTCATGCCTGCACCGCGGCCGGCGCACGGCCATAGTCTTCCTGGCCGCCAAAGATGCCAAATTCGTGCTGCAGGCAGATAATGTCCACACTGGACAGATTGATATATTCTGTGGCCAGGCGATAATCGCGTAACTGATTCTGCCTGATCTCAAAGACGACCTCTAGTGGGTACTGGTACTCATTGGCAGTATTCGTCAGCGCCATCACGCCTGGTGGGGAGTTGTCTTGCCCTTGACCCAGCGCCTGACACAGATCAGCGGTAAAGGTGGCAATGCCGCACTGGCGTGGTGGATAGGTCGACACAAAGCAGGCACGTACGTGGGATGGGTAGGCGTGTGGCATGATCCGTCCTCCTTATTTTTGTGTCCCTGTTGGGCGAAAAGGCGTCACGGCACATACGTCTTATGCGGCACAGAGATGCGTGTAGTGTGCTGAGCTGCAACTTGGGTTATCCCCAAGACGTTATAGCGATATACAGGCAGAGGTACAGGTTGTGAAGTCCTAATCCATGTAGATGTACCTCGAGTATAGTCCCGTGGCGCACCTGGGGAGGAATACGGACTACCACCATTTTCTCCTGCTCACGCATCCCCTGACCCATACATGCCAGACAGGCCACACCCCACGTGTGCCCTGTGCCCGCACACCTCGTACACGGGGCAAAGACTGGGACTCCGAGGCGCAGGACACCTCCGCGCCTCATCGGGCGACAGGATGACCTCTGCCACTGTACTAATGCCATCGCCTTCTCTCCTTGTGGCAGTCGGTAGCACATGCCTGCCTCGCAAGGCTAACTGTCTGGCACGAGACAGGCGACCAGCCCAGACAGCCACCATGGGAGGACATCCGCACTCGACATGCTGTTAGGCAGTCTGGATCATGATATGCTTGGGCTTTGCCTCCGCCGTCTTCGGGACGTGGACCTCAAGCATGCCGTCCTTGTAGGTCGCTGAGATCTGGTCTGCCTCTGCCGCAGGACCAATCATGAAGCTGCGCGAGAACGCCCCAGAGGCGCGTTCACAGTGGTAATAGCCGTTGTGGGCCCCATGCTCCAACTTGCGCTCCCCCTGAATGGTCAGCATCCCCTCATGAAACTGAATATGCATGTCATCCAATTTCATACCCGGGAGTTCGGCGTGCAGCACGTACTCATCGTCCTTCTCCAGAAGATCGACACGCGGCGTCCACATCGTAGCAGTGGGCGCTACGTCACTGCCGGGCCAGAAGGTATTGAACACCCGGTCAATTTCGCGCCGCAGTGTGTCAAACTCTGCAAAGGGTCTCCAGGCCGGAGACGGCGTCTGAGGGTTCCACCTGGCAATCGCCATATGTCTACCTCCTCTCTGTTACTCGACAGTTACTGTAGGTCGCTTTCAGAGGGCGGAGTATGAGCATCACGAAGATGTATACCCCTACCAAAACATCGCTGTCTGGAGAGCACTCACGTCTCCCTAACATTCTCTGTACTGCAGAGACGCTCTGGTTTCTTTATCTGAACTTAGTGAATATATATTAGTGAAAGACACTCATATAATTTATAAATGTACGTAGAGGATGTCAAGGGGGCTCTCACTCGCACTGGTAGGTGCTGGAGTCTTGGGTGCATCCGGTAACGTAGGGCTGCTGCAGCGGGAGACAAAGCGGCTATTGCTTCCCGCATCCGCGGCCAGTACACTGCTGGTATTGGAACGAGTCAGCCTCGCGATGTGCGGTGGTCTCAGAGAAGATAGGTAGCCTTATGGCAGTGCGTCTCTTGTCGCTGTGTCTGGTGCTCTGTGGCCTGTGGTTGTGGTGTGTGCCTGTGACGATCGGGTCGGACACCGTGATCAATGTGCACCAAGTGGAAGGGGTCATTAATCCGGTCATCGTGGAATATATGACCGACAGCATTCGGCGGGCCGAGGAGGCCAAAGCCGTGGCGGTGATTTTCCAACTCGATACGCCCGGTGGGCTCGTCGACTCTACGCGTGAAATTGTCAAAGCCCTGCTCAATGCCAATGTGCCAACGGTCGTCTATGTCGCACCGAGTGGCGCCCGGGCGGCCTCCGCCGGCACGTTTATTACCATGGCTGGGCATGTCGCGGCGATGGCGCCGGGGACGAACATTGGCGCAGCACACCCGGTATCTGGGGAGGGCAAGGACATTGAAGGGGACATGCGCCAGAAGGCCGAAAACGATCTGGCCGCTTTTGCGCGCTCGATCGCCGAAAAACGCCAGCGCAACGCGGAATGGGCCGAGAAGGCGGTGCGGGAAAGTGTTGCGGCCACTGAGGTCGAGGCGCGTGAGCAGCACGTTATCGACGTGATTGCCGAGGATATCCCGGACCTCGTGAAGCAGTTGGACGGGCGGCAGGTGGCCCTGGTCCAGGGCACAGTGACCTTGCATACGGAAGGCGCTACAGTCTATGTACAGCAGATGACCTGGCGCCAGCGCCTCCTCGCTGCCCTGTCGCATCCGCAAATTGCGCTAATGCTGCTCAGCCTGGGGTCCATTGGCCTGTTAGTCGAGCTGTATAATCCAGGGCTCATTTTCCCAGGCGTCGTTGGGGCTCTGGCACTCTTGCTCGCCTTTTATTCCTTGCAAACCCTCCCGGTGAACTATACTGGACTGTTGCTGATCGGCTTGGGCATGGTGATGTTCATCCTGGAAATCAAGGTGACGAGTTTTGGGATGCTCTTCCTGGGTGGCGTTGTCGCCATGTCTCTGGGTGCCTTGATGCTGATCGAGTCCCCCGAGGAGTATCTGCGCATTCCCGTCTCCACCATTGTGTTAGTGGTCGGTACCACGGCGGGACTATTCCTGTTGGTGGTCGGTGCCGCGGTACGCAGTGTGGGACGCAAGCCCGTGAGCGGACAGGAAGGTATGCTCGGCGCCATTGGTACGGTGAGAGGTCGTATCGACCCCACGGGCACCGTCTTCGTGCATGGGACTCTGTGGAGCGCACGGAGTGCCTCCCCAGTCGAGGTCGGTGAAACAGTCCGTGTGATCGCTATAGAGGGCATGAAGCTGACTGTCGAAAAGGTCACAGAGGAGACATAGCTATGCAGGGTCTAGGTCCGCTGTTTGTGTTTGTTATTATTGTGCTGGTTGTTACCAACACCATCAAGCTCTTGCGAGAATGGGAGCGTGGCGTTATCCTACGGCTCGGGAAATTTCAGGCAGTGCGCGGCCCAGGGATTACCTTTGTCATTCCCGGCATTGAACGGATGTATAGAGTGAATACCCGTGTCATTACCGTCGACGTGCCGCCGCAAGACGTCATTACCAAAGACAATGTCACGTTGAAGGTGAACGCAGTGGTATTCTTCCACATCTTTAGCCCCAGAGAAACGATCATCAATGTGGAAGACTGGTACTCAGCCACGTATCAGAAAGCACAAACAGTCCTGCGCAATGTGCTGGGGCAATTTGAGCTGGACGATCTCCTGGCAGAGCGTGACAGTATCAACCATCGCCTGCAATCGATTCTGGACGCGGAAACCGACCAGTGGGGCATTAAGGTTGACTCTGTTGAAATTAAACACGTGGATTTGCCCCAGGAAATGCAGCGTGCCATGGCCAGACAGGCAGAAGCCGAACGTGAACGGCGTTCGAAAATCATTGCGGCAGAGGGGGAGTTTCAAGCCTCCACACGGCTGGCTGAAGCGGCAGACATCATGGGCAAGCATCCCATAACTGTACAATTGCGCTACTTGCAGACCCTCTCCGAAATTGCGGTGGAGAACAACTCCACAGTGATCTTTCCGCTGCCCATGGATCTCGTCCGCCCCTTGCTCGAGATGCAGGAGCGTATCGGCCAAGCGTAGCAGAAGTACTATATGATATGGTCTGGATCGATAGTGATTATTGCATGCCGTCCTCAGTTCCACTGAGCAATCCTCCTTTGGTCACGAGTTGCGCCGCCAGCACGATCTGGATCACTGACGAGATGCGGCTCATTGTACTCTCTGCAGCGCCTCCTTACACGCAGACGGCGACTATCCAGCCCTCCCGGCATATGGTATGGTACGGAGAGCAAGCTGTGGTCAGGCGTTTGGCCTGTGCCTCGGCGCTGTTGTCTTGAGAGTGACTAGGAGAGGGGAATAGCGATGAAAGGACGTATTGTCGTCTGCAAAGAGTATGGCAAACCCTTCGAGATTGAAGAATACGATGTCCCGACACCAGAGCCGGGGGCCGTGCTGCTGCGCATGACTCAGGCGGGGATCTGTGGCTCTGACCTGCACGTGTGGCGGGGCGACCAGGTGAATGTGCCTTTGCCTGCTACAGGTCGCGTCATGGGGCACGAGGGGACAGGCATGGTTGCACAACTGGGCCAGGGCATCACGACAGATACCTTGGGCACACCCATCAAGGAGGGGGACCGCGTGGTCTACTCCGCGGTCTTCCCCTGCTACCACTGCCATCTCTGTCTACGCGGTGACACCAACTGGTGCGTGAACCGGACCTATCCCGCAGCTGGCGTGTACCCGTATTTCACTGGCACCTACGCTGACTATCTCTATCTCCCCCCGCGTCATCCTTTCTTCCGTGTCCCCGACGAACTCCCCGATGCGTTGCTCGGCCCGGTCAATTGTGCCATGGGCACGGTCACGACTGGCTTGCTCAGGGCTGGTGCGGGCGAAGGCGATACGGTCGTCATCATGGGGGCTGGGGGCCTGGGGTTGCACGCTACCGCGATGGCCAAGGATATGGGCGCACACCAGGTCATAGTGCTGGATCGACTGGACAACCGGCTGCGGCTGGCTGAGGAGTTCGGGGCCGATGCCACCATCAATGTCGAAGAGTACGCCGAGCCAGCGGCCCGCGTGCAGCGGGTGCGCGAACTTACAAATGGACGCGGGGCCAATATCGTGATGGAGCTGGTGGGCAAGGCCGAACTCTTAGCTGAGGGTATCGACATGCTCAGCAATGGCGGCAGCTTTGTCGAGATTGGCGATATTGTCCGAGGGCGTGAGGTGTCCATCGATCCGTCGAAACTGCTGGCAGGCAAGTCGATTCTCGGCTCCTTGATGTATCGGCCTTCACTCCTGCCTAAGCTGTTAGACTATCTGGTACGGAACCGTTACAAGCTCCCCTTCCACACGCTTATCTCCCACAAATTCCCCCTCGCCCAGGTGACTGAGGCGTGTGAGAAAGCCGAGTGGAACCAGCGGCAGACGGAAATCACGCGGGCGGTCCTCGTGCCATAGGGCCAGAAGCAGATCAGGAGGCAACGCAGTGACGATGCCGGCTGTGGATTGCCTCCTGACCGTGAATGGTGCTTCCTGGAAGCTACTAGACAGCCATGCGAGACCCTCTCGGTGACGTCACGCCAGACTTACTCCCCCTGATCGATCTTCCTTTGGAGGTACCATGCGATGTAGCCCCGATACTTGGCCTGAAGGTCCTTGCGCCGCCAATCCTGGCCCGTGATGATTCCACGACAGTGCTGCGCACCGCAGTTGCATGGCATCTCATAGGTGTCATCATCCGTCGTCGCCCAGTCATGGGTGAGTTCTTCCCCAAGCTGGATATCACGGAGGGCGACAAAGACAATTTGTCCCTGAATGCCGATGTTTGGGTCACAGGAGTGATTACTAAAGAGCATGCCCCCGTCCCTCTCACCCTCGGTCAGCGGTCCGATGTAGAAGCCCTCCGCGACAGGGATTTCGGCAGGACCGAGCTGTGTCTCTACTTCGCGGAGCGCGGCGACATCAAAGATATAGCCGCCTTTGATCGCCACGATCTCGCCCTTGGGAATTGGTGCGCGCGCGAAGAGGCCCCGTCCATGAATAGGGCTCTCCTTCACGATCGTCTTGGGCGATAAGTACGAGAGGTTCGGCATGCTCAGACATTCCTTTCTGGGAGACCTCATCCAATTTCCGTGCATGCACTATCACACGACAAACTATCCGCTCTCGATAAGCCGCCTTCGATGCCATCGACAGGCCCACGGACCGGTGCGACGGGACATCCTGCATTACCGAGGACATCAGCGGCATCGAGGCTTTCCTCGGGCGTCATGGGCAACGTTGGTCTCAGCACAGAGCATTGATAATCGGCCATTATCCGGCTCTCCTATGCTGCACCAGAGCATCGGGAAACTGGCTATCTGTCTCTTGTATGGTCTCTGGCCTTGCCGCCATCTGAGAGGCGAGGCGCACGGTCTGACAGTGCCCCTCCACGATATCCTCGATATGCGACGCATAGCCGCCTCCCATTGTGGTCACGACTGGAATACCGGCACGACAACAGGTGGACAGGACATAGGCATCGCGTTTCAGGAGTCCTTTCAGGGTGAGAGCCAGACGCCCCAGTTTATCACCGACGTAGGGGTCAACTCCGGCCAGATACCACACCATCTGCGGTTCGAAGCGCTCCAGGACAGCTGGCAGGTGCGTCTGCAATGCAGCGAGATAGGCCGCGTCCTCCGTGCCATCAGAGAATTCGAGGTCGAGACTGCTCTGGGCTTTGCGGAAGGGGTAGTTTTTCTCGCCGTGCAGCGAGCAGGTGAACACGCTCGCATCGCCAGTGAAAATGGCCGCGGTGCCATTGCCCTGGTGCACGTCGCAATCAATGATGGCGGCGCGTTGTAGGCCGTGGTCGCGTTGCAGCACGCGAATGGCCACCGCAATGTCGTTGAATACGGAAAAGCCTTCGCCGTGATCGGCGAAGGCATGGTGCGAGCCGCCCGCCAGATTCGAGGCCAGCCCATGTTTCCAGGCCAGGAGGCTGGCGGTGAGGGTACCCTGGGTGGCGAGGCGTGCCCGTAGGGCCAGGGGTTCCGACCAGGGGAAGCCCAGGAGGCGCATTTCCTTGGTGGACATCTCGCCAGTGAGGAAGCGGTCAACATAGTCGCGCGTGTGCACCAGCAGCAGATCAGCCATGGTAGCAAGGCCTGGTTGGATGACGTGCGCTTGAGCCAGGGTGCCTTCCGCCAGCAGCCGCTCGTAGACCAGGCGGTACTTCTGCATGGGGAACCGATGGTTGGGACCAAGGTCAACTGTGTAGCCAGGGTGGTAGATAACGAACATGGTCATGACCCTGTCTAGGGGCCCCTCATCCCAACCCTCTCCCGGGGGAGAGGGAGTTGTGCAAAAGCTGCCCTCGTTACCAGAACTACTCTCGTTAAAAAGCGTCAAAACCAGTGAGGCCACGGCCAAGGATCAGGGTGTGGACTTCGTCCGTGCCCTCATAGGTGTAGACGGACTCCAAGTTTAACATGTGGCGGATGACCGGGAACTCGAGCGAAATGCCGCTCGCACCATGGATGGAACGCGCCATACGGGCGATTTTGAGCGCCTGGGCGACGCTATTTTTCTTGGCCATGCTCACCTGATAGGGGGTCAGGCGGTCCTGGTCTTTGAGGCGGGCAAAGTGGTAATTCATGAGCTGGCCTTTGGTAATCTCCAGGGCCATGTCGACGAGCTGTGTCTGGATGAGTTGCTTACTGGCGATCGGCACGCCGAACTGCAGGCGCTGGCGACTATAGTCGAGTGCCGAGTCAAAGCACGCTTTGGCGGCGCCCAGGGCGCCCCAGGCGATGCCAAAGCGTGCCTGGTTGAGGCAGGCCAACGGCGACCCCAGGCCACGTGAGGCCGGGAGGAGATTGTCTTTGGGGATACGACAGTCAGAGAGGATGATCTCGCCTGTGTGTGAGGCGCGCAGGGACATTTTCTTGAGGATGGTCCGGGTCTCGAACCCTGGGGTGTCGCGCTCCACGACAAAGCCGCGTATAGCCTTGGGGTCATCCTCTTCGAGCTTGGCCCAGACCACGGCCACATTGCAGATCGGGGCATTCGTGATCCACATCTTCGCCCCATTAAGGACATACGCGTCGCCATCTTGGTGGGCTATCGTGCGCATAGATCCAGGGTCAGAGCCAGAATCGGGCTCAGTAAGCCCGAAGCACCCGATCACCTCCCCACTGGCCATGCGGGGCAGCCAGTGCTGTTTCTGCGCCTCGGAGCCAAAGCGGTAAATGGCATACATGCTCAGTGAGCCCTGCACTGAGACAAAACTGCGCAGTCCGCTATCACCGTATTCGAGTTCCTGCAAGATCAGGCCATAGGTGACAGCGTTGACGCCGGCACAGCCATAGCCCTTGATGCTGGCCCCCAGGACCCCCAGTGCGCCAATTTCGGGAATGAGTTCCTCGGGGAAGGTGTGGTGCTCAAAATGCTCGCCGATACTCGGCAGGTATTTCTCCGCCACAAACTGGCGCACGGTATCGCGCGCCAGGATTTCGTCCTCCGTCAATACCGCATCGAGATCCGTCAGTCGGTCGAGGGCTATAGGCTCCATAATAACGTGTGCTCTCCTGGACAAGGGGTGGCTGCGCTCACAGTGCTATTTTACGCTGTTCGCGGGCAAACGTCACTTTTGCCTTTTGCGTGCTGGCCATCTATAATGCCCCGACACACGAGAGGCGCGCAGCGTCGTACTGGCGAGGCAGAGGAAGGAGACACGGCGTGGCAAGTGATTGGCGGGAAGAACAGATCACGATTGCTGGCCTGCAGGTGCAACTACT
Organism: Candidatus Entotheonellaceae bacterium; assembly: GCA_048594805.1. Lineage (GTDB taxonomy): Bacteria > Tectomicrobia > Entotheonellia > Entotheonellales > Entotheonellaceae > SXND01. The sequence continues at coordinate 25,471 of JBMDXC010000281.1, forward strand.
GCACGGCGGACAGGGTCCCCCGTTGCTGGTGCTCCACGGCGCTGGGGGGAATCCCGGGTGGCTCCAGTTTCATGAGGCGTTGGCGCAACACTTTCACGTCTATGCCCCCTCCCATCCGGGCTTCGAAGCCTCGGAGCGGCCGGACTGGATGGAGCGTGTGCATGACCTGGCCTATTTTTATGGCTGGTTTATCGACGCACTCCAACTGGCCCCGCTCCCCATTATTGGCTTCTCCATGGGCGGCTGGCTGGCGGCAGAAATGGTGGCTATGTATCCAGCCGCCATCAGCCGTATGGTGCTGGTCGGGGCTGCGGGCATCAAGCCCAGTGTGGGTGAGATTACTGATATCTTTCTCATCACGCCCGAGGAAGTGCTGCAGAAACAGTTCTATGACCCTACCCAGGCGCCGGAGTATGCGCGGCTGTACGGCCATGAACCGACGCCCGAACAGCGCCAGATCACGGCCTGGAACCGTGAGATGGCCGCGCTGCTGACCTGGAAGCCCTATATGTACAATCCCAAGATGCCCGTGCTCATGGCCCAGGTGAAAACGCCTGCGTTGATTGTCTGGGGACGGCAGGACGCGCTTGTGCCGCTCAATTGTGGTGAACTGTATCACCAGGCCATTCCTGGCTCGCGGCTCGTCATCATCGAAAACTGTGGCCATGCACCCCAGATCGAGAAGCCGCAAGCTTTTCTCGACGCTGTGGTGCCCTTTCTGACCACCTCCTGAGCGCGGTAAACGTCTGACGCATGGCAAAGGAGCCCGTCATGGTTGACGTCTATTTCTTTACCGAGATGCCCTATGCCGAGTTCGACGAACGCGAAGCGGCCAACTATCCCTCCATGCGCCTCACGTTCCCGAACACATACTTCGATCCGCCCAAAGCCCATGCCCTCTTTCGTAATTATTACGACCAATATCAGTGGGCCGAGGAGGTGGGATTTGATGGGTTGATGATTAATGAGCACCACAATACTCCCTCGTGTATGGACGTGGCGGTGAACATATCCGCTGGCATCCTCGGGCGCATTACGCACCATGCCAAGATTTTGCTGCTTGGCAACATGCTCCCTACGCACGACAACCCGGTGCGTCTGGCCGAAGAAGTCGCCATGGCCGACGTTATCTCCGGAGGGAGAATTATTGCCGGGGTGGTCAGGGGCATTGGCATTGAAACGTGGGCGAACAATACGCAGCCGAACTACAATCGGGAGCGTTTCGAAGAATGCCACGATTTGATGCTGGCCGCGTGGACCCGGCCAGGGCCATTTCGCTGGGAGGGAAAGCACTACCACTTCCGGGTGGTCAACCCCTGGGTGCTGCCACTCCAAAAACCCCACCCGCCGATCTGGGTGCCTGGCACGGGCAGTCCAGAGACCATCGAGTGGGCTGCCCAACACCGCTATACCTATGCGGCCTTCCTGGTGCCCCTGGATGCCTCGGTACGCCTCTACGACACATACCGTGAGCACGCCAGCGCGGCCGGCTATGCTGCCACTACCGACAATTTTGCCTACATGGTCTGTTGCGTCTGTGCCGATACTGACGAAAAAGCGCAGGAATTGGGCAAGCATTACCTGTGGCGCATGGGCCATCCGCTGCGTGGACCGGCGGAGTACTGGGCCCCACCAGGATACGCCGGACAGCGCAAGCCCCTGCCGCCGGGCGGCGCCCTCAGGCATGGCAGAAAGCCCATGTATGCCATGACCTATGAGGAACTGCAGGAATCCTACCACCTCGTCGTAGGAGGCCCCCAGACCGTGCTGGAAAAACTCAGCTATATGCACGAGCGTCTCGGCTTTGGGTCGCTCTTGCTGGAAGCACAGGCGGGGGCTCTGCCCCACGCGGACACCATGCGTTCACTCGAACTTCTAGGGCGCGATGTCATACCACAATTAAAGAAGCAGTAAGGACCAAGGCGCTCACCCGCCCCTTATCCTGGTTGGTATCCGGCGTGCTAGCCAGTCCTCATTGGACAGTTTTTTTGTTCCTTGGATACACTTGTACGTATCTCTCCATGTGGTTGCGCTGTTTGGGAAGGGATACATTAGTATCATTGATACCATTAGTACGAAAATTCCTCTGGTTCGCTGCGCATCCAAAGTGCGACATAGGCGTCTATCCTGAAAGGTTATGAGACGGCGCTGGCTTCTTGTCAGTTTATCTCTGTCAGCAGGGGAGGTATGTAGATGGCAACCGATACAACTCTCGACGGGCTGTGCATAAATACCATCCGCACGTTGGCGATGGACGGTGTGCAAAAGGCCAACTCCGGGCACCCAGGCACGGCCATGGCGATGGCGCCTGTCATGCATACCCTCTGGGATCGGTTCTTACGTTTTAACCCAGGCAATCCGCGCTGGCTCAACCGTGACCGTTTTATCTTATCATGCGGCCATGCCTCCATTCTGCTCTACAGTACCCTGCATGTGAATGGCTTCAATCTGCCGCTCGATGACATCACGAACTTCCGGCAATTGCACAGCAAATGCCCTGGACATCCTGAATACACCCCGGACCACGCGCTGACGCCAGGGGTTGAGACGACTACCGGGCCACTCGGACAGGGGGTGGCAACCAGTGTTGGGATGGCGATTGCGAGCCGCTGGCTGGGAGCGCACTACAATCGTCCCGGACATGAGATCATCTCGCATAACGTTGTGGCCCTGTGTGGCGATGGCTGCATGATGGAAGGCATCTCCGGCGAGGCGGCGTCGCTGGCCGGGCACCTGAGCCTCAGTAATCTAGTCTGGGTCTATGACAATAACCGCATTACCATCGAGGGCAACACGGCGCTAGCGTTCACAGAGGACGTGGCGACGCGCTTTATGGGGTATCACTGGAACGTCCAGCGCGTCGGCGATGCCAATGATCTTGAGCAGTTGGAGCAGGCCTTTGCCACGGCGCTCAAAGAAGACGAACGTCCCTCATTGATTATTGTGGATAGCCATATCGCCTATGGCGCGCCGCACAAACAGGACACCTCCGCGGCGCACGGGGAACCGCTGGGCGAAGAGGAAATCCGCGCCACCAAGGTCCGCTATGGTTGGGATCCGGACAAGCATTTTTATGTGCCGCAGGAGGTCAAAGCACGCATGACGGCGATACGTGCGCGCGGGGCGCAACAAGAAGCGGCATGGAATGCCCGGTTCGCCGCCTATAAACGGGCCTATGCTGATCTGGCCCAGGAGCTGGAGTGCATCCAAGAAGGCGGGCTCCCCAAGGGTTGGGATCGTGATATTCCGACGTATCCAGCCGACCCTAGAGGGGCGGCTGGACGGGACAGCAGTGGGCAGGTCCTAAATGCCATTGCACAGCGTGTGCCGTGGCTGGTGGGTGGTGCGGCTGATCTGGCACCGTCGACCAAGACGCGCTTGACCTTCACAGAGGCCGGAGATTTTCAGAAAGATTCCTATGCCGGCCGCAACCTGCATTTTGGCATACGCGAGCACGCCATGGGGGCGGCCATGAACGGCATGGCCCTGATGGGCCTGCGCTCCTATGGTTCAGGGTTCTTAATTTTCTCTGATTATTCGCGTCCTACACTGCGTCTGGCGTCGCTCATGGAACTGCCGGTGATCTATATCTTCACGCACGACAGTATTGGGGTAGGGGAGGACGGTCCCACACATCAGCCGATTGAGCATCTGGCCTCGCTCCGGGCTATCCCGCACCTCACCGTGTTGCGTCCAGCGGATAGCAACGAGGTCGCCGAAGCCTGGAAGGTGGCCATGGAAATTCACAAGTACACGCGCGGAGAGCGCGGTCCGGTGGCGTTGATTTTGAGCCGGCAGGCTTTGCCCACGCTGGATCGCAGCAAGTATGGCCCTGCTGCTGGTGTGAAACAGGGAGCCTATATCCTGGCTGACACAATGGGGACGCCCGACGTGATCCTCATGGCCACGGGTTCGGAAGTGCAGTGGTGTATGGCGGCGTACGAGCAGTTGCAAACGGCTGGCATCAAAACGCGCGTGGTATCCATGCCCTCGTGGGAGATTTTTGAGCATCAACCCAAAGCCTATCGGGATACGGTGCTGCCGCCGGCGTGCCGGGCGCGCATCGCAGTGGAGATGGCCTCGACGTTTGGCTGGGACCGCTATGTTGGTCTCGATGGGCGCATCATCGCGCGCGCTGACTTTGGTGCTTCAGCACCCCTCAAAGATCTGCTGAAGGAGTTTGGGTTCACGGTGGAGCATATCGTTGCCGAGGCAAAAGCCCTGGTAGGGAGGAACTAGTCATGGCGAATCCACTGCTCGACATTCAGCAGTACGGGCAGAGCATCTGGTATGACAACATTCGCCGAGGTCTGATTACCTCGGGCGAACTCCAAAGTCTCGTTGCCAATGATGGTCTCATGGGGGTGACATCCAACCCGGCGATTTTCGAGAAGGCAATCACCGGTAGTACCGATTATAACGAGGCGTTACAAGCTCTCGAACGCGACCACGATATGGACGCCAAGGCGCTCTATGAGCACCTGGCCGTGGGTGATATCCAGATGGCGGCAGATGTCATGGCGCCGGTATACGCCCGCACAAACAAACGTGATGGTTACGTCAGTCTGGAGGTCTCCCCGTATCTGGCCCATGATACGGAGGCGACCATTGCAGAGGCGTGCCGGCTGTGGCAAACCGTGGCCCGCCCCAACGTCATGATCAAGGTCCCGGCCACACCAGCCGGTATCCCGGCCATTCAGCAGCTCATCAGTGACGGGATCAATGTCAACGTGACCCTGCTGTTCCATATGGCGATGTATGAGGCGGTGGCGGAAGCGTACATCTCCGGTCTGGAAGGGTTCGTGGCAGGTGGTGGTGATCCCAGCGGGGTGGCGAGTGTCGCGAGTTTTTTTATTAGCCGCATTGACTCTGCCATTGACAGTATCATCGAGGCGCGCTTAAAGACGGCCCAGAGTGCTGAAGAGCGTATGATGCTGCGCAGCCTGGTGGGCAAAATTGCCATTGCCAATGCCAAGCTGACCTATCAGCACTACAAGGAAATGTACTGTGGGGCGCGCTGGCAGGCCCTGGCAGCGCAGCGTGCGCAGACCCAGCGCCTGTTATGGGCGAGCACGAGCACCAAGAATCCGGCGTACCGTGATGTCATCTACGTAGAGGAACTCATTGGGCGCGATACGGTCGACACAGTGCCCACGGCCACGTTTGATGCCTTCCGCGATCATGGTCGGGCACGTGCCAGCCTGGAAGAGCACCTGGAAGAAGCGCATGACGCCATGGAGACCCTGGAACGGGTGGGTATTTCCATGCGGGAAGTCGCCGATAAATTGCTCGCAGAGGCCGTGAAATTGTTCGTCGATCCCTTTGACAAGCTGCTCAGTGCGGTCGAAAAAAAACGGCAGGCGCTCCTCGCTAACGACATCCCGCGGCAGACATACACGCTGCCTGCGGATCTCGCCGCCCACGTGCAGGCCTCGCTGGAAGACTGGCGGCTCAGTGGGAAAGTACGGCGCCTCTGGGCGCGCGACGCCACCTTGTGGACCGGCTCTGACGAGGCGTCCTGGCTGGGCTGGCTGGGGATTACGGATGACCAGTTGGCGCATATCGAGCACCTGCGCGATATCGCCAAGGATGTCCAGGAGGCTGGTTTTGCGCATGCCCTGCTGCTCGGTATGGGTGGCTCAAGCCTCGGGCCAGAAGTGCTGAAAATGACCTTTGGTACTGTCCCGGGCTTTCCCGAGTTGCACGTCCTGGACTCGACAGACCCGGCCCAGGTGAAAACTTTTGAGGGCAAGGTCAATCTGGCCAAGACGGTGTGCATTGTCTCGAGTAAGTCGGGCAGCACACTGGAGCCGAACATTTTCCAGCAGTATTTCTTCGAGCGTGTCAAGCAGACCGTGGGCGAGGCTGCAGTAGGCCAGCACTTCATTGCGATCACTGATCCTGGCTCGAAGATGCAGCAGGCGGCGGAGGAACATGGCTTCCGGCGCATGTTCTTCGGCTGGCCAAGCATTGGTGGGCGTTACTCGGTGCTGTCGGATTTTGGCATGGTGCCGGCAGCGATTATGGGTCTCGACGTGCAGCGTTTCCTGGATCAGACCGAATACATGGTGCATAGCTGCGCTGCCTGTGTCCCTCCGGCCGCCAACCCCGGTGTGGTCCTGGGCACCATCATGGGTGTCCTGGCCAATCATGGCCGTGACAAGGTAACGCTCATTACCTCCCCCGGCATCTGGGATTTTGGTGCCTGGCTGGAGCAGTTGCTGGCAGAATCCACTGGCAAGGATGGCAAGGGACTCATTCCAGTGGATCAGGAGCCTGTAGGGGTCCCAGGAGTGTACGGGAATGACCGGTTGTTTGTCTATACGCGTCTCGCCAACGGCTCCGACCCGGCGCAGGATGCCGCCGTGGCGGCGCTGGAAGTGGCCGGCCAGCCAGTAGTGCGTATTACAGTCACCGATCCATATCAACTCGGTGAAGAGATGTTCCGTTGGGAGATCGCCACGGCAGTTGCGGGGGCGATCATCGGCATTAACGTCTTTAACCAGCCTGACGTGGAAGCCAGCAAGATTGCCACGCGCAAGCTCACATCAGAGTATGAGAAGAGTGGCGCGCTACCGTCCGAGACCCCCATTCTCGAGGCCGATGGCATTAAACTCTTCACGGATGACAAAAATGCCGCGGTACTGGCGCGCTCTGCTGGGGGTACGAAAACGCTAGCGGCCTACCTCAAGGCACATTTCAACCGCCTGGAAGCGGGGGACTATTGCTGTATCTCGGCCTACGTCGAGATGAACGACGCACACCAGAAGCCACTGCAGGCTCTCCGCCAGGCCGTGCGCGATGCCAAGCACGTGGCGACGTGTCTGGGATACGGACCACGCTTCTTGCACTCGACCGGGCAGGCGTACAAGGGTGGCCCGAACAGTGGTGTGTTTTTGCAGATTACCTGTGACGATGCCACTGACGTGCCAGTACCGGGACGCCAGTATACCTTTGGCGTTGTCAAGACGGCGCAGGCTCGCGGTGACTTTGAAGTCCTCGTGGCGCGCGACCGTCGGGCGCTCCGGGTGCATCTGGGCAGTAACGTGGCTGCAGGTCTGGCCACTTTGCAACAGGCGATCAAGCAGGCATTAACGTAAACGTAGTCCCTCGTTCATGGGGCAAGAGGGAGTGACAATCCAAAGGAGACGAGATCATGCAACTCGGCATGGTGGGCTTGGGACGCATGGGCGGCAACATGACAGAACGCTGCATGCGTGGTGGGCACGAGATGGTCGTATACGACCGCAATCCGCAGACGGTGACGGGGTATGTTGGGAAGGGTGCCGTAGGCGCCGCATCAGTGGCAGACCTGGTCAGTAAACTGCGGTCGCCGAAAGCGGTGTGGCTGATGTTACCGGCGGGTCAGATAACTGAGGACGGCGTGAACGAGCTGAGTACGTTGCTGCAGGCCGGTGACATCGTCATCGACGGTGGCAACTCGATGTTCAAAGACGATATCCGTCGTGCCAAAGCCCTGCGAGCGAAAGGCATCCACTATGTGGATGTCGGCACCAGCGGTGGCATCTGGGGCATCGATCGCGGTTACTGTATGATGATAGGTGGCTCGGATGAGGCTGTGGCGCATCTCACCCCTATCTTCAAAACCCTGGCACCAGGGCGTGGGAATATTGATCGCACCCCAGGACGTGAGAAGATGACCGGTAGCACCGCCGAGGATGGCTACATTCACTGCGGTCCAGCCGGGGCTGGCCACTTTGTCAAGATGGTCCACAATGGCATCGAGTACGGTCTGATGCAGGCCTACGCCGAGGGGTTTGACATCTTCCGCAACGCCAATTCACCGGAACTGCCTGAGGATCAACGCTTCAACTTTAACTTGGCAGAGATCGCAGAAGTCTGGCGGCGTGGCAGTGTCGTGAGCTCCTGGCTGTTAGATCTGACCGCTATGGCCCTGATTGAAGATCTCAATCTGACGAACTATACCGGTTTTGTGCAGGATTCCGGTGAAGGCCGTTGGACCATCATGGCGGCCATCGAGGAAGCCGTGCCTGCCGATGTGCTGTCGGCATCGCTCTATACGCGCTTCCGGTCGCGCCAAGAGCACACCTTCGCTGAGAAGATCTTGTCAGCTATGCGTCACAAATTCGGCGGGCACATTGAGCGCCCCGCTGGCGGCTAGGGAGGGAACACTATGAGCAAAGCGCTGGCTGACACAGTCATGCAGGAGGATGAGCAGACTCTGCAGCGCCAAGCTGACCCTTGTGTACTGGTCATCTTTGGGGCTTCAGGAGATCTAACGCGTCGTTTGCTGGTGCCCTCCTTGTATAACCTGGCCCACGATAAGTTGCTGACCCAGAACTTTGCCGTGGTAGGGGTGGCCCGGAATGAATCAACACATGAGGAATTTCGGCAGGCGATGCACAGAGCTATCCACGAGTCGAACCGAGTGGGGCATGTGGACCCGGAGAGCTGGGATAGTCTTGAGCAACGTTTCTACTATGTGACGGCACCGTTTCAGGATCCGGCTGGGTATACGAAAGTCGCCGAAGTCCTGAAGCAGTGTGATCGTGACTGGGGCACGCAGGGGAACTATCTCTTTTACCTTGCGACGCCACCGACGTTCTTTGGTGAGATCGTGCAACAACTGGGCCGGGCTGATCTGGCGCAGGAGCGCGAGGAAGAAGGCCGAGGCTGGCGCCGGGTTATCATTGAGAAGCCGTTCGGGCGTGATCTCACCTCGGCCGGCGCCTTGAACCAGACGGTGTTGAACGTCTTTGATGAGCGCCAGGTCTATCGGATCGACCATTATCTCGGCAAAGAGACAGTGCAGAACATGCTGGTGTTTCGTTTTGCCAACGGCATGCTCGAGCCGCTCTGGAACCAGCGCTACATCGATCACGTGCAGATCACCGTGGCCGAGACCGTGGGTGTCGAGGGCCGCGGCGATTACTATGACACATCGGGTTTAGTGCGGGACATGATGCAGAACCACATGTTCCAATTACTTGCCCTGGTGGCCATGGAGCCGCCGTATTCATTTGCCGCAGAAGCAGTACGTGACGAGAAAGCGAAGGTGTTACACGCGGTCAAGCCGCTCCCGTATGAGGAGGTCTTGACCAACACGGTGCGTGGGCAATACGGGCCGGGTATGGTCGACGGGCAAGTCCTGGTGGGCTATCGGCAGGAACCGCGTGTGCCGCCAACGTCGAACACGGAGACGTATGCGGCCGTGAAGCTGTTTGTCGAGAACTGGCGTTGGGCTGGTGTGCCCTTCTACCTGCGCTCCGGCAAGGCGTTGCCCAAGCGGCTGACCGAAGTGGCGATTCAGTTTCGACAGGCGCCGCATATGTTATTCCAGCACGCTGGTGCCACGCAGTTTCAGGCAAACCGACTGGTGCTCCATATCCAGCCGCAGGAGGGTATCTCGTGGGCGCTGGAGGCGAAAGTACCTGGCCCTGCAGTACGCCTCAAGACAGTGAGTATGGATTTTAATTATAATGACTTCTTCGGAGCTGAGCCGAGTACAGGTTACGAGACGCTCCTATATGACGCAATGATTGGCGATGCCACGCTGTTCCAGCGGAACGACATCGTCGAGGCGGCGTGGCATATCGCCATGCCCATCCTGGACGTCTGGCAGGCGCTGCCGGCGCGGGATTTTCCCAACTACCCAGCGCGTCAGTCCTGGGGACCACAGGCCGCTGATGCCTTAATCCAGCGCGACGGGCGTGAGTGGCGCAAATTCTAGCCCTGCGGGAGCATCTCAGTACCGTATGCAGTCAATATGCCGCGGGTTTGACCCGCGGCAAACGAACCTGATGAGCCATGGAGCACCCCGCCACGCTGGCGGGTACCGTGTATGGCAATGCGCCCTGCCATGCCCGACGCGCTGCCATTTCTCGATACAATCATGCACCTTTACACCGGTACACAAGCGTAATGCCCGCGGTCTCGCGTGTGCCCTCCCCCTCGACGGGGAGGGCCAGGGTAGGGATGAAGTCCAAGGGAACCATACAGACGGAGTGCTCTATCATGTCCGCACAACCAAACATTCGTATTTGTGAAGACGCTGTGGCACTCGCCCAACAGACGACGGACCTCTTCGTGCGTCTGGCGCAAGAGAGCGTGGCAGCACGGGGACGCTTTACGGTGGCGCTAGCGGGCGGCAGCACGCCGAAAGCCACCTATGCCATGCTGGCCAGCGCTGCCTACCGTGACCGGGTCCCGTGGCAGCAGACCCACTTCTTCTGGGGGGATGAGCGCCACGTCCCACCTGATCATGAGGACAGCAATTACCGTATGGCCTACGATGCCATGCTCTCCAAAGTCCCCATTCCAGCGGCCCACATTTATCGTATTGCCGCCGAGCAAGAGGCCCAACAAGCCGCAGATGAGTATGAAGCGACGCTGCGAACTGCCTTTCAGCTTGCAGGAGACACCTTGCCCCGCTTTGACTTGATTCTCCTAGGCATGGGCCCTGATGGCCATACTGCCTCGCTGTTTCCTGACACGTCAGCAGTACACGAACGTAAGCGGCTGGTGGCGGCCCCGTGGATCGAAAAGTTGAACACTTTCCGTATTACCTTGACGCCACCGGTGTTGTGCAATGCCGCCTATGTCGTATTTGCCGCTGCAGGGGCTGATAAAACCGAGACGTTACAGCATGTTTTACAGGGCCCGTACCAGCCCGATCTCTATCCCTCGCAGGTCGTCAAGCCCATGCATGGCACCCTGCTGTGGCTCGTGGACAAGGCAGCAGCACGTTTGTTATCCTGACCTCAGGGCAGAGAGCCAGAGCAAAGGAGTGCATTATGGTGGTCAGCACCTCGCAGCCATCGCTCGTATCAGACGCCCCCCATTTTACCCCGCAAGAACTCCCGGCGCTGCGTGCCCTGGCGCGACGCTTTCCCACAGTTGACGCCGCCGTGAACGAGATTGCCCATCTAGAGGCCCTGCTGCATCTCCCCAAGGGCACAGTGCATATCGTCAGTGATGTGCATGGCGAGCATAAAAAGCTCCAGCATATTCTGAACAATGCCTCTGGCAGTTTACGACCGCTGGTGGAAACACGCTTTGGTGAGCGGCTCAATGCTGACGACATCCAGCGTCTACTCAACATTATCTACTATCCGTTGCAGATGTTTCAGCATCTCCACCTCGCGCGTGCTGACCGAGCCAGGCGTGCCGCTTTCGTGCGTCAGACCATCCGCTGGCAGTTCGAGATTTTAGCAGCGCTGGCGCAACGTTATAGCCTGCGACACGTTGAACGCGCTTTCCCGGCAGATTACCAGACGCTCTTTCGCGAACTCCTGTGGGAAGCACAGGCCGGTCGACCCCAGGCGTACATTGAGGCCATGCTCGATACACTCACCGCTGAAGACAAGGGCTTAGAAGCCGTGCACCGGGCTTCCACAGTGATCCGGCATCTGTCCGTCTTTGAAGTCATTGTTGCCGGGGATTTGGGCGATCGTGGCCCGCGCCTCGACAAGGTCGTCGAGGTCTTGATGCAGCAGCCGCGCTTGTCCATCACCTGGGGCAACCATGATGCCTCCTGGATGGGTGCCTGTCTGGGCCATGAAGCCCTCATTGCGACGGTCATACGCCTGTCGCTGCGCTACCGCCGCCTGTCGCAGATCGAGGAAGGTTTTGGCATTACCATGGCACCCGTGGAGAAATTGACACGTGACGTCTATGGTAACGACCCGGCCACGCATTTCCAGAGCCGTGGCACGGGTCTGCGCGAGGCGATCATGATGGCGCGTATGCAGAAGGCCATGGCGGTCATGCAGTTTAAACTCGAAGCGCAGCTTATGGAGCGCCACCCCGAGTACCATATGCAGCACCGCGCTCTCATGACAAACATCGATATGGCGCGTGGCACGGTCAGGCTGGAGGGCCAGGAATATCCCTTGATTGATACGGCCCTGCCAACCTTTGACCCACAGCATCCTACCGCGCTGTCACCGGAAGAGGCCGCGTGCCTAGATCGCCTCACACGCTCGTTCCTGGAGAGCCAGCTCTTAGGGGAGCAGATGCGCTACGTGGCGCACCGCGGCTCGTCCTATCTGATTCGGGACAACCATTTGATTTTTCACGGCTGTGTGCCTGTCGACGCGGAAGGCGAATTTTTACCAATGCTGGTGGATGGCGTGCCATACACAGGGAAAGCCCTGTTTGAAGCCCTCAATACGGCCGTGCACCGCGCCTTCCGTCGCAAGCACCAGGATGATTTGGATCTACTCTGGTATTTGTGGACCGGGCCACTCTCCCCCATGTTTGGCAAAGACAAGATGGCCACCTTTGAGACCCACTTCATTACTGATAAGACGACCCATAAAGAAAAGAAAAATCCCTACTTCTCGCTCATCCATACGCCGGCCTTCTGCCAGAAAGTGCTGGCAGAGTTTGGAGTCGATCCCACTGCCGGGATGATTGTCAACGGCCACGTGCCTGTGATGGTGGAAAAAGGCGAGCGGCCCCTCAAAGACTCGCACCAGGCAATCACGATTGATGGCGCGTTCTCCGAAGCCTATGGTGACCGCGGCTACACACTGATCCTCGATCCTAAGGGCACACACCTCGCTGAACACCATCACTTTGAGTCGATCGAGGAGGCCTTAACCCAGGGCGCTGACATTATGCCGACGATGCAGGAGATCCAACAGTTCGCGCAGCCACGACACGTCGGGGAGACGGAAAGCGGTAAGGCTATCCGCAGTGAGATCGCGGTGCTCAAGCGCCTGATCGCGGCCTATCACAAGCACGTCATTTAGAGACATCATTTTCCAGCACACCAACGATTTGCAGCCAAGGCGGCTCCGAATACGGGTTCTTTGCAATGCGCATGCCTATCTTACGCATCACGCCCATGGACGCTGCATTCTCATAGGTGGTCGTCGCGACGATGCGCTTGAGCCGGAGGTATTGGAAAGCATAGTCAACCAGGGCATGGGCAGCTTCGGTCGCATAGCCCTGGCCTCGGAAGGCGGGCGTAATGGCGTAGAAGAGGCCAACCTCCGGAGTAGAGAGCCAGTGATGGGATGGACAAGGGGCAGGGGAGAACCCTGCGCATTGCTCAAAGGCGTCCAAACACGGCACGAAGCCGCATGCTCCAATGAGTTGCTGCGTTCGCTTGTGTACGACAGCGCGCTCACCATACGGCGGTTGGTAGAGTATGGCAAGCTGCGTATAACTCAGGATGGTCCATTGCAACCACTCAGCACGCTCGTGCAGCGTTTGCGCCCCTACTGTACCAAGTTCCACCTCCCGCAATACCACATCGAGTAGGTGGTGAATGGGATGCAAGTCGTCCATGGAGAATGGCCGGATAATGAGGCGTAGGGTCTCCAGAGTTGGCATAAGTATCATTACACTGTCTCTGCTGTCATTTTACTCTGGGAACAGGACACTGATGCTTTCCCGGTTGTGGATGCGATGAATCGCCTCACCGAAAAGCGGTGCCACTGAGACGACTTCGACCTTCGGGGAAAACACCACTGGCTGCGTTTCAATCGAATCGGTCACCAGGAGGCGTTGGATTGGGCTTGCGTCGATCCGCTCCATCGAGCCCTCGCTGAAGACGCCGTGAGACACCGCTGCATACACGGCCTTAGCACCGCGTTCGACAAGTGCAGTCGCCGCGTTGGCCAGGGTGCCAGCGGAGATCGTGAAATCATCGACAATCATCGCAGTCTTACCCTGCACCTCCCCAATGATCTCCAGGATCTCAGCGCGCTCGTCGTGAGCCTTGCGTTGTTTATCCGCGATGGCGATGGAGGTGCCCAAAAATGAGGCATACTTGCGGGCATGCTTCACAAAACCCGTGTCAGGGGAGACCACAACGAGATTCGGCAGTTGTTTGCGGACAATCTCCGCACACAGGACTGGCAAGGCATACAGGGCATCAACCGGGATGCGGAAAAAACCCTGAATCTGAGGTGTGTGCAAGTCTAGTGTCACCACACGATCTGCGCCAGCCGCCTCGATGGCATCAGCACACACACGGGCACGGATGGAGACCCTAGGTTCGTCCTTTTTATCGCCTTTAGCATAACTGAAATATGGCATGATGACTGTCACTGACTCTGCACTCGCGCGCTTCAACGCATCAACCCAGAAGAGAAGTTCCATAAAATGATCATTGGTCGGAAAGACCGTTGATTGCACGAGATACACGCGGCGCCCACGCACGTTTTCTTTGACCCGCACGAACAGATTGCCTTCCGAAAAGCGGAGCACTTCCCCAGCACCTGGCTGTACGTTCAGGTACTCACAAATCTTGAGCGTCAGCTTAGGACTTCCACTTCCACCAAATATAAGAATTTCATCGACCATCGTCGTCACCTCCTGAGCTCCATCACCCATTGGTTCCCCTACGCGCAGCGGGTCGCGCACGTGTAATTCTACACCGTATGGATACTGGTCGCGAATCGGCGCTGCGAGGCTCCTAGCTTTCTGAGCCCAGCACACGAGAGCTGTCGGCGCACAGCCTCTCCACTGCCGCGACTCTGATGCCTGTTCTCTCTCGCAGCAGCTCGTAGACCCGTTGCATTCCTTCCATCTGTTGCTGCATCATGGTCACAGCGTCAGGACGCATCACCTCACGGTCATGGCCCATAATTCCTGTAAAGATGCTAGGGCAGGAAGCTCGCTTCCAGTAGAGTAATTAGCGTGTGTGACTGAAGACTTGGGCCGCGGCCGCTCCGAGCGCCGCCGCCTGAGTGCGTGCACGCGGGCTCTCGGTGCTTTGTCAAAGCCGGCGTGATGGCCCTGACAGAACCTCCGTGGCCTAGGAAGCCTTGGGGCTCCGAGGCTGAGGTAGCTCTGCCATAGCGTCTCTGTGCCTCGACATGGTGTACGCTGGGGGAGGAAAAGGGGCGTGCTGGGGGTCTGGAGCATCGGTGTCGAACACCGGATTATGCATGGGATGCCCGTGCGTCGAAACACCCAGGCGTCGGGCACCAGGGCAAAGCGTGATCAACACGGCGTACAGCGAGTGGCTGACGCAGCATACCCGGGCGCCGCTGGCATCGCTGACACGCCGTGGGCGAGCGCTGGCGCGCCAGCCGCTGTCGCATGGGATGTACCTGATCGGCACCGTCGATAACTTCGTCACACCGCACGAGAGTGTATGCGTAGCCGGAGGCAAGCAGACGCCAGCGATGGCTGCGTGGATAACCGCTCATGGTTGGACGAGCTAAATCGAAGTGCAAGACATTGGTACACTGGCACAGACGCGCAAGCGTAAGTTCTGAGCTTTTCCAGGAAACATGTGTACGAATCTCATGCACTCTGATTTAGGCACTTCTGTCGTTTCATGGGCAACCGCCGCGTTGGAGCCCACCTAAGCAACGTGTGCCTCCCTCGCGTGCGCTCTCCCGCCAGAGGGCACTGTTGTGTGCATAGTGTCCTCGGTTAAGGGGAGAACTACCCGCATATTTGTGGGCAAAAAACACCACTTTGGGCACACCGCAGCCTCCAGGTTCAATAATTTTATCACCTGCAAAATGAAGGCAAATCCGGTAGTCTGTAGTAAGGAGGTTACAGGGTGTGCACCTGCTATAGGCAAGACGGAAGGAGCTACAGTACATAATTCGAGGCACAGTGTATGTCACTGCCCTACAATCATGAGGCACAAATTGCTTAAAGTTGCCATACTACTTAGGTTGCAGCCGATTACTAACGATAGCGACGTTGGCGCTGATGCTCGCTGTAAGAACCATGATAGAGTTTGTTATAGACTTGTCGAGCGTATTCACGGCTAAAACCGAAATAGCTGGCAATCTCTTGTAGGGTAGCACGGTTTCTTATCATCATATCAAAGCATTCAAGAGCGTCAGAGCCATATTTTTCTTTAAACTTCCGCTTGAACTTGTCAGCTGGCTTGATATGAAATTTGTTACGCCAGTGCGATACCGTAGAAGTCCCTACATTAAGCAAACGGGCAATCTGAGCATCAGTGAGAGTCTCAATCTCTACCTTTTCACGAATAAATTGTTCTATACGTGCTTTATCGATTTTCATTGTAACCCTTGGTGGCCTCCTCTCACGTAGTCCTTTAAGAAAAGGAATCGTATAAAATCAACAAGTCATAACCGATGTATGCATTGACAGTTCTAGGCACTTTCTGAAGTACTTAAACTATAGTGCTGGAGATAGCTATCCAAGTGCCCTTGTTGAACCCTCCGGAGAATCTATCCAGAGAAATACCCACGTAAACATCCATTATAACATGGCTGCGGTCGGTTTCCCTGAGTCGCTGAGATCGAAATTTAAACTGTTAGTTTAAGGCATTATACCTGATAGTTTATGTTGTTTGCAAGGGTTGATCGGTGGAGAAATAGTATGAGAGGTGGAGAGCTGGTAGGCACATAGGATTAATTTAATCCAGGTAAACTCCCGGCTCTGCCGGGGGACTCTAAAGTGGGATAGTTTCGGGGGTCAAAATGACCGATTCCCTTCAGGGAAGTGCTCAACGTTTCACCGAGAGAGCTAATTATACCAGACAGTGAGACTCTCAGCCATCCCAAGTGGGTGGGATAGCAAGTTCATGCGGTGTTGCTCCTGCAGTCACAGCGGATACAGACAAAGAGTGGACTATCAGTATGAGACCTACACCCAACTTGCATGACCCTGGCAGTGCGGCGGAGAGAATTGACTTTGCTAGGGAACTGGGCTATATTCTTCAGCAACTATTTACTTGTTACCTATTATATAATTCGCTCTGAGTGTGTAAGCGAGCGTGTCGCGGTCGCTATTTACGGCTTCCTCCTGCTACTCAATCTATAATACACCCCGAACACTGGACAGGTGTAAGATAGAATGCTGTGTGCATAGGAGAGGGGAAGGAGATGAGGAGAGGCTAGAGGTCGCACAGCGGAAATGCTACAGTGCTGAGTTCAAAGCCTGGCTTGCGTTGGACGCTATCAAGGGGCGCGAAACGGTCAACGAATTAGCCAGTACCTATGGAGGGCATCCCGCCCAGATTACGCACTGGAAACATCAGCTTGAGTAACTGAAGGTAGAGGTGGACTGGTTGAAAAGGCTGCTGTTGTCTCCTGAGGCCAAGTGCGACTTAATTGAGCCGCCTCACCCGCAGATCAGCCGTGCACAACAGGGCGAACTCGTGCGAGCGCCCGACAGGCTTTAGGGTATCAGATACCAGCGATGGTACATTTCAGTGCGTACCTATAGCATACTCTCTTAATTTTCGTCTCAAATTGTCTTGATAATGGAGCATACCACAATCAAGGGTCAGGTTGAGGAGCAGGAGTTGAAAGCCTCGTTATGGGGATGTGAAGTTTTCTTTTGCTTGAGACCACTCCTCTTTTCGCCAGCTATATTACGTGCCTGTGGGCATTCTTGGCGGTGTAGCTCAGTCGGTTAGAGCATGCGGCTCATATCCGCAGTGTCCGGGGTTCAAGTCCCTGCACCGCCATCTTCTATATATTGTCCTGACTAGGGTTTTGCGCCCTTTCTGACTGGGAAGTGGGGATGCTTGTTGCTGAGGTCCAGGCGTGTATTGAGGCACATGCCATGTTACCCCCGGGGGCCAAAGTTGTCGTTGCTGTCTCTGGTGGGGCAGACTCAATGGCTATGTTGTTTGCCCTCTTTCAGCTGCGCTCTGTGTATAATATGAAGCTCATTGTAGCTCATGTTAATCATCAACTGCGAGGAGAAGAGGCAGAGCAAGATGCTCTATTTGTAAAGCAAGAGGCCACACGTTTGGGACTTCCTTTTCATCAGACCTGTGTTGATGTCAAAGCTCTGCAACAGAGTTTGGGGATATCGCTGCAACAGGCTGCGCGCCAATTGCGGTATGGTTTCTTGCATGCTTTATACCAAGCGCTGAATGCGACGCGGATTGCTCTTGGCCATACGGCTGATGATCAGGCCGAAACCCTCCTCATGCGCCTTGTGCGTGGCAGTGGTCCTGCGGGCTTCGCAGGTATCCCGGCTGTGCGTTTGCCATTTATCCGTCCGTTGATTACCGTTTCTCGTCCTGCGATCTATTCGTATCTTCAAAGTGAGCACTGCCCCTGGGTCGAGGATAGTTCAAATGAGCACACTGTTTATCTTCGCAATCGGGTGCGTCTTGACTTGCTACCGAAGCTGCAGCAGTACAATCCGCAGATTGTAAGGCGTCTCAATGAGTTAGCGGACATGTTCCGAGCCGATAATGCGGTGCTTGAAGAGCAGGTAGATGAGTGGGCGTCACAAACATTGGCATGGCAAACTCGGGGTAGAGTGGAAATATGTTGTAGACTCTTTGGCCTTGCTCCTGTTGCTATCCAGCGACGTCTTCTGCGCCGTATTATTGAAGCACTAGCCACCTCGCCTGAAGCAGTAGGTTTTAGACATATCGAACGTTTGCGCCAGTTTATTGTCTCGGGATATCAGGAGCGACGGTGTAGCTTGCCTGGGGGGATAGGCACTGAACGCCATGCAGAGACAATGCTGTTCTGGAATAGATCGAGGACTCCAGCAATACCTTGTATGCTTGCGCTACCAGTGCCGGGAAAAGTTGATCTTGTCTCCCTTAATATCCGTTTGACTGCTGATGTCATCCTTAAGCCTTGCCACTGGGGACGAATGAGTCCACAGAGGGCTTTGCTGGACCTCGATCGTATCGGATGTCCTCTTCAAGTGCGCTTTCGACAACCCGGTGATTGCTTCTATCCTTTGGGATCGCCAGGCTCGAAAAAGCTGCAAGATTTTTTCACTGACATTAGGATTCCACGCGGAGAGCGCCCATACGTACCTTTAGTAGTGAGCAATGGTGAGATCGTGTGGGTTGTAGGGTATCGCATTGCTGAGCCTTTTAAGCTTCGTCCTGAGACGAACCGTGTGTTGCACCTCCAATGCTGTACGCTGTAGGAGGCTAGCTCATGATGAGAGTGGCGTATCAGGAGGGGCCTCGGCTGTTTTTGTCTATAGAATGTCTTGACGGTCATTAACCCATATTTTGGAAACGTGTTTGGAGATTTGGTAGTTTAATTTCCAGCACGAAAGATGTTGAAGTTTAATAGCTCTCCCCTCAGTCACTGTGCAGGCTGCGTGTGAGGTATTGTAGGCGAGAGCATTCTTGCTATGGGTAAGGAGGTCCCTTTGAGTCCATTCTACCAAAAGCTTGCCTTATGGTTAGTATTTGGTCTTATTTTTGTCTTTATGTGGACCTATTTTAATAAAACAGGCCAAGCCATGAAGGAGATTACGTATAGCGACTTCTTGGAGCGTGTCGAACAAGGTTTGGTTCGTGGTATACGCATTGAAGGGGAAAAAATCACAGGCGAATATATCGGGGTGGAGGGAGCTAATAGCCGTTTTAAAACGTATATGCCGCGAGATGCCGATCTCATCCGCCTGTTGCGTGAAAAGCATGTCAATATAAAAGTTGATTTGCCAGAAAAGAATTCATATATCATGCAGTTTTTGTTATCCTGGGCCCCTGTATTATTGTTGATTGGTTTATGGGTTTTCTTTATGCGACAAATGCAGAGTGGTGGTAGCAAAGCCCTTTCTTTTGGCAAGAGTCGAGCGCGATTGCTTTCAGACCAAAAGAAAAAAGCGACCTTTGCTGATGTTGCTGGGGTAGATGAAGCGAAGGCAGAACTGGAGGAGATCATCGATTTCCTGAAAGATCCGCAGCGTTTTCAGAAATTGGGCGGCAAAATTCCGAAAGGCGTGCTCCTCATGGGGCCTCCAGGCACCGGGAAGACTTTGCTTGCACGTGCCATTGCCGGGGAGGCGAATGTCCCTTTCTTTAGTATTAGTGGCTCAGATTTTGTCGAAATGTTCGTTGGTGTGGGAGCCTCGCGCGTGCGGGATCTGTTTGAGCAGGGTAAGAAACATGCCCCGTGTATTATTTTTATTGATGAGATTGATGCCGTTGGGCGCCATCGCGGAGCTGGACTAGGAGGGGGCCACGACGAACGCGAGCAGACCTTGAATCAGCTCTTAGTGGAGATGGACGGCTTTGAGTCGAATGATGGAGTCATTCTAATTGCGGCGACGAATCGGCCGGATGTCCTCGATCCTGCTTTGTTACGTCCTGGGCGTTTTGACCGTCAAGTAGTGGTCTCGCGACCGGACGTGCGTGGGCGCCTCGGGATTCTCACTGTCCACACCAAAAACATACCGGTGGCCGTTGATGTAGACCTTGCCGTCTTAGCCCGTAGCACGCCTGGGTTTTCGGGAGCTGATCTGTCTAACTTGGTGAATGAGGCCGCCCTCTATGCCGCACGGCAGCATCAAACGCAAGTCACTATGCGGGATTTTGAAAGCGCCAAAGATAAAGTCATGATGGGTGTAGAGCGTCGCAGTTTAGTGATCAGCGACGAAGAAAAGCGCGTGACAGCATACCATGAAGGTGGCCATACGTTGGTGGCGAAGTTTTTGCCCGGTACTGACCCTCTTCATAAAGTCACCATTATTCCTCGCGGTCTAGCGTTAGGTGTAACCCAACAGCTCCCTACAGAGGAGAAACATGCGTATCCTCGTGAGTATCTGTTAAATAATTTGGCGATTTATATGGGGGGGCGCGTCGCAGAAGAGCTCATCTTCAAAAACCCAACGACAGGGGCCGGGAACGATATCGAGCGGGCAACTGAGTTGGCTCGGAAGATGGTCTGTGAATGGGGCATGAGTGAACGTATGGGGCCCCTCGCGTTCGGGACGAAGGAAGAGCAGATCTTCCTGGGACGAGAGATAGCACAGCACAAGGATTACAGTGAGGTGACCGCCATTGCTATTGACGAAGAAATTAAGCGGATGGTGACGCATGGCTATGACACCGCCAAGGCGATTCTCTCTACCAATATTCATATTTTGCATGCTCTCGCCCAGGAACTCATTGAACGAGAAGAGCTCAACGCTGAAGAGATTGATCGTCTTGTGGCCATGTGGAGTGAGCCCCATGGCCGAAGTAAGGAAATATCCGCTGTAGTTTAGCACTGCCATGCTGCGACAAGTCGTGTGCTGGGCCTTCCAGAAAAGGGCGGCCCGAACTGATCAAAGTATCTCCCTCACCTAGGCTGGTGTTCCATTACAAACAGGGGACCATTCCATGGCCCGTCTATTTGGGACAGATGGTATCCGCGGCCTGGCGAATGTTGCGCCCATGTCGCCAGAGGTGGTCATGGCGCTCGGCCGTGCGGTTGTTCATGTCTTAGCTCCTTCTGCCGAGGGCAAGCCGTCCCTGATCGTTGGGCGTGATACACGTCTATCTAGTCCAATGTTTGAAGCCGCAGTAACTGCGGGCATATGCTCAGCTGGGGCGGATGTCCTCAATGTAGGGGTTCTCCCGACCGCAGGAGTGGCCTATTTAGTACGTCATACGGGGGCTATGGGAGGGGTCGTGATTTCTGCCTCGCATAATCCCTATATGGACAATGGGATCAAGTTCTTCTCTGCCACAGGGACCAAGCTGGAGGATAGGCTTGAGGAAGAACTTGAAGCCCGCATACATGATGGAGATGCGGGAACGCCTCGCACAGGAGAAGCGGTTGGCAGGGCAAGTCTCTACGGGGACGGTACGCCGCATTATATCGATTTTCTCAAGGGAATTTTTCACTATGCGTCCCCTGTCGGCCTACGTATCGGTCTAGACTGTGCTAATGGAGCCGCCTCGGTAGTAGCTCCGGCCTTGTTTCGCCAGCTTGGGGGCCAAGTGCATGTCTGGCATGCGGCACCAGATGGGATCAATATTAATAAGCAATGTGGGGCAGTCTATCCCGCATTTTTGCAGCACAAAGTCCTTGAGGAAAAGCTTGATATAGGTTTCGCTTTTGACGGCGACGCCGATCGTCTTATTGCTATCGATCATACGGGCCGTGTCCTGGACGGAGACTATCTCCTGGCGGTGTGTGCTCAAGCACTGTTAGAAGAAGACCCAGCAACACAACGTATCATTGTGAGTACAGTGATGGCAAACCTCGGCCTGGAACAGGCGTTGCGTCAGATGGGATTTGAGCTGTACAGAACCCCCGTGGGTGACAAGTATGTTGTCGAAGGGATGCAGCAGACGGGAGCAAGGCTCGGCGGAGAGCAGTCAGGCCACATTGTCTTTCTCAATCATCACACGACTGGCGATGGGCTGCTGACGGCTGTACAGCTCCTGAATGTGATAGCAGCCAGACAGCTTCCCCTGGCAAGTTTAGCTGAAGTTTTACATAAATTGCCCCAGATACTGTTAAACGTAAAGATACGTGAGCGTCGGGATCCGCTTAGTCTCCCTCAGGTGCGACAAGTAGTAGAAGAGGCGGAACATAGCCTGGGTCATGAAGGCCGTGTCGTAGTGCGATTGTCAGGCACTGAAGCCGTGGCCCGGGTAATGCTGGAAGGGCCAGAGGAGCACCTGATCGACGCTTTGGCGCATCGTATTGCGCAGGCTATCACCCATGCCCTCGAGAGTTCTGCATCTGACGAGCGCCCCACGCCAGTCAAGGAGTAGGATGCGTGCAAGTCGCCACTGCATCTGAAATGCGTAATATCGATCAGCGTACCATTGAGGTGTATCGTGTCCCGAGTATTGTCTTGATGGAACATGCTGGCATACAGCTGTTACGCTTCATGCAAACTCGTCTGTTGGGGCTCGAACGCTGTCACGTCACAATTGTCACGGGGCGAGGCAATAATGGCGGGGACGGCTTTGTATTAGCGCGTCATCTGTGGCATTTGGGCATCAACACACGCATACTACTTCTAGCGCCTGGGCGGCGTCTGCGTGGCGATGCGCGGAGAGCCTATGAGATGGCCCAGGCATGTGGGGTCCCTATGGTAACCTGTACAACCTCTCAAGCCTGGAGGCGCGCTGTCAGCACTCTGCGCGACACTGATATCGTCGTTGATGCGATGCTTGGCACGGGCTTAAACAAGCCTCCAACTGGGCTGTATGCCGAGGCTATCGAGACGCTCAATGCGATACAGAAACCGATCGTGGCGGTTGATATCCCATCAGGACTCTCGGCAGATGATGGGTATCTGCCTGGTGCGTATGTGCAAGCCACGTATACTGTAACTTTTGCTTTGCCAAAGCGAGGTTTATTGCTGTATCCAGCCGCAGCTGCAGTGGGAGAATTACATATTGTCGATATTGGTATCCCTGCGCCGGCCATTGAGGCAGAAGGCATTCCAGTCGCTTTGTTAGAGCAAAACGCCATAAGGCGCATGCTGCCTCACCGTCGTGGTGACGCTCATAAAGGCAGCCATGGCCATCTACTGGTCGTGGCAGGTTCTCTCGGTAAATCCGGGGCGGGTGTCCTGGCGAGTCAAGCTGCCCTGCGGGCTGGAGCTGGCTTGGTCACATGGGCTCTACCTACAGGGCTAGCGCCAGCTATGGCGTCACGCCTGACGGAAGTGATGACGCTGCCGGTCACTGAGAGTACGGCTGGCGGCATTGCTGAAGCTGCCATACCTGCGGTATGTCAATTTTTGCCGAGAGCGAGCGCTCTAGTACTCGGTCCAGGTTTGGGGACAGACCCGTCCACTGCGGCTTGCGTCCATACCTTGTTACGGCGAACGCCTGTACCGGTCGTGATTGATGCTGATGGGCTAAATTGTCTCGTGGGGCACCTGGAGGTCTTGCAGGCGTGTTCTCAGCCGATCATTTTGACTCCTCATCCGGGTGAAATGGCACGTCTCTTAGGCATAGATACCGCCACAGTGCAGGCGCAACGTCTGGAGATCGCGTGTGAGTTTGCGCAGCGCTATAATGTCTATGTTGTTTTAAAGGGAGCTTATACTGTCCTCTATGCTCCTGAGGGTCGACGTTGGATCAATCCCACAGGCAATCCCGCCATGGCTACTGCAGGCACGGGAGATGTGCTGGCTGGAGTCATTGGAGGCTTGCTTTGCCAGGGACTAGAACCATTACCAGCAGCCCAATGCGGGATCTATCTGCATGGTCTTGCTGGTGATCGTGTGCGGGACCGTCTTGGCGATCGTGGGCTCATTGCATCCGATGTCCTCGAAGAACTCCCATATGCGATCCAGGATACCGTGAAGGAGAGGTATGCGGTCTCTCGTGACACAACGTCGCCTGACTGTACAGGCTGAAGAGACGCGAGCGCTCGGGGCATGCCTGGGACGACGGGCGAGAACAGGGGACATTGTGGCGTGTCGTGGTGCTTTAGGAGCTGGCAAGACGACTTTCGTACAGGGCTTTGCTCAAGGTTTAGGAGTTGGAGAGGATAACTATGTGCGGAGTCCGACATTTGCGTTAGTGCATGTGTATCATGGCCGCACGCCATTGTATCATTTTGATTTTTATAGACTTTCTTCTTGTGCTGAAGTGCAGGATATGGGTTTTGAAGAATACCTTGAGGCTGGTGGTGTTGTTATGATTGAGTGGGCGGATAAATTTCCTGAGATTTTACCTCCGATGCGGTTAGATGTGTCTCTACGTATTGCTGACTCAGACAGGCGTTGGCTGCAGTGGATGGCCTATGACACATCATATAGCAGATATTTTCTTCATGCTGACTGAAATGTGTATCTCATGCTAAGATGGTACAGAGCCGTAGGGATAAGCCTTATTCCTGTTATACTTGTTGGTGCAGGTTTTGTCCTCTCAGGCAGAACGCCAGTGGTCAAGCAGGTAAGACAACCGAGTGAGACGGAGCAGCCGAACATGCGTGTCCAAAACTTGCATTTGACCGAGCAGGCAGAGGCTGGAAATGAATGGGAGTTGTTGGCACGTGAGGCCGAATTTTACGACGCCCAGCAGCGCATAGTCGTACATCAGTTACAAGCACAACTCCTTTCGAAGGAAGCTCACCCTGTACACGTCATCGCCGATTCCGGTCAGATCGATAGCTCTACAGGGAATATGACTATCAAAGGGAACGTTCAACTTCAGTACCTGGAAGGGTATACTGTAGAAACAGATGTCCTCCACTGGCAGGCGACGACGCGGGTTTTACAGACTGATGCGGTAGTACAGATTCGTAGTGCTTTGGTCCATATCGTTGGGACGGGGCTGCTTGGTAATATTGAGCAGCAGCGCTTTGTCTTACAGGACAACGTTCATGCTACTTTCCAAGTGCGATAAATACTGCGAGAAAGAGTTATGGATAATAATACTCGTAGTAATGGGTATTGTCGTTACATATCTTAGTGGGCTCGTTTATGCTCAAGGCCTACAGAGCACACTTGAGAAGCTGCCAGCACAGAAAGGGTGTGAAGGTGCTGCGACCACTCTGGATGTATCTTCCGAACGTATGACTTTTGACAGTAAAACACGCATGTTCATTTTTGAAGAAAAAGTACGTATTTTACGTTGTGCCATGACGATTCTCTGCGATCGGTTGCAGGTTATAAACGATGCGAGTGATAAAAATATCGAACGGATTATCGCCACTGGGAATGTCCGTTTCCAACAAGGGACGCGCTCTGCTGTGGCCGAGCGAGCAGATTATTTTGAATCTGAACAAAAACTTGTGCTAACGGGAAACCCACGGGTATGGGACACGCAAGGGCACGATGAACTGACTGGGGAAGAGATTGTTCTCCTGCTTCAGGAAGAAAAAGCGCTCGTTAGACAGGCACGTGTACTCTTTCACCCACGTAAAACCTCACTCAAAACGCCATGACCATGGGATCACAACCGGGAGTGTTAGCCACGCATGCCGTATCAAAGACGTATCGAGGGCGTACGGTTGTTCAGGATGTTAGTATGGAGGTCAAGACAGGGGAAATTGTCGGCTTACTTGGGCCGAATGGAGCAGGAAAAACGACAACGTTTTATATTGTTGTAGGTCTCGTTCAACCGAATGCGGGGAAAGTCTGTCTGGATGGTGTGCCCCTGACGCCTATGCCTATGCACCAACGGGCTCGGCAGGGTATCGGGTATTTACCACAGGAAGCATCTATCTTTCGCAAAATGACAGTCGAGGAGAATATTCTGGCTATTCTTGAAGCCTTGTCTTGTCGTCGGTCTGAAAAGGCTCAGCGTACAGAAGAACTCCTGACAGAGTTTAATCTTACGGCGTTGCGGCGTATGAAAGGCTATACCTTATCCGGTGGGGAACGTCGCAGAGTGGAACTGGCGCGTTTGTTGGCGAGTTCTCCCCGTTTTGCCCTTCTGGACGAGCCTTTTACCGGTATTGATCCGATCATGGTCAGTGAGGTGCAGACCTTAATATTTCACCTGAAGCGGCGGGGGATAGGGGTACTCATTACTGACCACCGTGTGCGCGAAACCCTCGAGATTACTGATAGGGCGTATATTATGCATGAGGGCCGTATCCTCAAAAGTGGTGTCCCTCAAGAGTTAATTGAAAGTAGTGAGGTGAAGCAGGTATATTTGGGGGAGAGATTCTCTCTGTATCCTCATGGACATTTGACTATTTGAGGTTGAGTTGTGGCACTCGAAACAAAACTGCTTCTCAAAACGACGCAAAAACTTGTGATGACAGCCACACTGCAGCAGGCTATCAAATTGCTGCCCTTGTCTCGTCTTGAATTGATTCAGAAGGTTCATCAGGAGATTTTGGAGAACCCTTTTTTGGAAGAGGTGGCTACGCAAGAGACGAGCGAGTCAGAGCTAGCGAACGCGGAGCTGCCCCAAGAAACCTCACAAGACTCAGAAGAGTTTGAGGTCGACTGGGAAGCATATTTGCAAGATTTTAGAAGTAGTCCAGATTACGTGCCTACTATAAGCAAAGAGGTACCCTCGCTCGAGGCCACGTTAAAAAGTGAAACATCCTTAGCTGAGCATCTCCTCTGGCAGCTCTCTTTGACCGTGCATGACGAACTCGAAAAGCAGATAGGAACCTACCTCATAGGGAACATCGATGACGATGGCTATCTGCAATGTCAAACGGAGGAGATCGCAAAGGGGTTCGAGGTCGAGGAAGAGCAAATCTGCG